>JAZQWK010000401.1:0-20057 GCA_045632325.1 Eubacteriales bacterium | reverse complement strand
CGAAATGTCCCAGAATTCCATGCGTTACTCCTGGTCCGCAGAAGAAGTCGATGCAAAGCTCAAGGATATCATGAAGAACATCTTCAATGCATCCGTTGACGCTGCGCAGAAGTACGGCTTCGGCGATGACCTGTGCGCTGGTGCAAACATTGCAGGCTTCCTCAAGGTTGCAGAAGCAATGAAGGCTCAGGGTTGTGTTTGATTGAAAACACCCTCTTTCCATAAATGAATTACTGCCGCCGTGTACGGAAAACCGTATGCGGCGGAATTTTTATCTCAAAATTCCACAATCCTCTTGCAAAACGCAAAACAGCGTGGTATAATAATCCCAACAAAAGAATAAACACAGATCATTGCATACACAGCAAGTATGCATTGTCGGTTCTGCAGAGCATGAAAGCGGTTCTGTAGGATCGGGGATCAGGAAATCGCGGTGGGAATCCGCGGCAACAGCCATTACCGTAATTCGGGAGGAATTTTCTTCAGATAAGTCGGAATGCTGATCGGTCTGTGACGCGGAAAACGTCTCTTGGGCAAATGGGGAGACTGTGACCGAACAGAGGCGGAAGAGTTTGTCTTTTTCGTCTTTGACCGCATTGGCAGGACTTGCGGATTTGTGTTCACAGTACCCATGGAGGGTACTTTTCTTTTGTCCTTTTGTATATTTCATATCTGAAAGGATCAACGAACATGATGAAAAACACAATCAAAATCGCAACAGCCGTCGTACTGGTACTGACAATGCTCTTCTGCATCGTCTCCTGCGGCGAAAAGAAGACCGCCGAAGGTCTTTGGTCAACCGCAACTTATACCGAGAACACCACGCTCGGTGAAGGTGCGAAGACCATCACCGTGGAAGTCACAGCAGAAGAAAAAACCGTTGTCTTCACCGTCAAGACCGATGCTGATACCGTCGGTGCTGCTCTGTTGGAACTCGGTCTGATCGCCGGTGATGCAGGCGAATACGGACTGTATGTCAAGACCGTCAACGGTATGCTCGCCGACTTCGACGTTGACCAGACCTATTGGGCATTCAACATCGGCGGCGAAATGGCAATGACCGGTGTTGACCAGACCGAAATTACCGAAGGTACGGTATACCAGCTTGTCCGCACCAAGTAAGCGTCTCACACAAGACCGATCCCGTCAAATCCGCGAAATGGTCATCTTTGCCATGCTCGGTACGCTGATGTTCTGCTCCAAAATCGTGATGGAGGTCCTGCCGAACATCCACATGCTGGGGATGCTGACGATGGTCTACACGATCGTTTACCGCAAAAAAGCGCTGATCCCGCTCTATATCTACGTGTTTATGAACGGATTGTTTGCGGGATTCAATATGTGGTGGGTTCCGTATCTGTACATCTGGACGGTTCTTTGGGGTGCAACGATGCTCCTGCCGAAAACGATGCCGAAGAAGATCGCGTGTGTCGTCTATCCTGCACTCTGCGCGCTGCACGGAATTTTATTCGGTATACTCTATGCCCCTGCACAGGCTGTCATGTTCGGGTTTACGCTTGAGCAGACACTTGCGTGGATCGCATCGGGTCTGCCGTTTGATATTCTGCATTGCGGCGGAAATCTCGCGGCGGGACTCTTAATCCTGCCTCTGTCAGAGCTTCTGCGGCGGTTGGATAAAGGAAGTTATCGCGGATAATCACAGAAAAAAGTAGCACTGCGGCACGGAAAAATGTCGCAGTGCTTGTCTTTTGATAAAAAATGAAATATTACAGATCGTACCAGTGATCGGGATCGTCCAGCGCGAGTCTGCCCTTTTCAAGGATACCCATGATCGCGATGGTTTCCGCGTGGGAGACCTTAACGTCGCCCGTACGGAAGAAGTCAACGAGATCGACGATGAAGTTTGCGAAGTAGTCGGAGCAATCGGCAATGTTGGCGACCTTGCCGTCGTTGTACTTGATGCAGAAGTTGAACGCACCGTGACCCCAGCCCCAGTTGTTCATCGTCGCGCGTCTGCCGTCCTTATAGTCGATGAGCAGACCGGGCGTTGCGGGTGTACCGATGCTCATCACGCGGCGGACGTCTGCGCCCATCAGCGTAACGATCGGCTCAACCTGATGGATCGCGTAGTTGGAGAACTCGCCAGGACCGCGGGAACCGATGAAATCGATACCGGTCTTGTCAGTGGACTTGATCTCATTGGAGAAGCGCAGTGCGGAAGAGGAGAAGCAGGGTGTGTTATGTGCTTCGGCAACCGCGAAGATCTCCTCTGCGATCTTCTTGGAGGGTGCAAACGTTTTGTCAACGTAGGTACGCTTGCCGGAGGACAGCGGAAGCTGACACAGGTGCGGATGCTGCTCGGGTGTATCGGGAGACAGAACGACGAGACAGTCGTGTTCTTCCACGACCTGCTCAATGGAAGCGGCATGACGGATACCGTACTTTTCACACCATTCTTCACTGGTCATTCCGGTGATCGGAGATGCGATTTCACCGTAAGCGGAACCGACGGTGATCTCACCGTTCGATGCGTCAGCAAAAAATTTAGGGTAATTATTGGCATGCCATTCGTCGAGATAGTAATCAATAAAACCGATTTTCATGATAATTTTTTCCTTTCCGTGATTTGGGATTACCTACAGTATAACAGATTTTTGCGCAATTTGCAAACCTTTTTGCAAATTTTCCGCATATTTTTTGAAAATGAGGAAAATTAACAGAATCGCTGTTGACATCTGACGGGAAATTGTGTAAAATACGTTTGATAAAACTGACGAAAGAGATCATATCCATGCGCAATTACGAATCACATCCTCTTGCCGCACAAATCAAAGCGGCACTTCCGCCCGCTCTTTCCTCCCGCTTCCGCATCTGTGCCGCGGACGAGGTCACGTCTACCAATACGGTATTGAAAGAATATGCCGCAGCCGCGGTCACGGGCAGCCAGCAGATCACGCCCACCGTACTGCTCGCACGGAAGCAGACGGGCGGACGCGGACGGCTGGGACGAACCTTTCATTCCCCGAACGGCACCGGGCTTTATATGAGCATACTGCTCGTTCCGACCGTGCCGCCGGCAGAAGCCCTGTACCTGACAACCGCGACCGCCGCCGCGTGTGCCGAAGCTGCAGATGCCATACGCTCGACGTACGGTATGCAGACGCGGAACAACGTCGGCATCAAGTGGGTCAACGATCTATATCTTGACGACAAAAAAATATGCGGGATTTTAGCGGAAGCTGCGATGACACCCGCGATGGATGCGCTGTCATGGGCGGTCATCGGCATCGGAATCAATCTTCTGCCGCCGACGGACGGGTTCCCGGACGAACTCTCCCATACCGCAGGTGCACTGTTTCCGTCAAATCATCCGATCGATACCGACACGATGCTTGCAAGCCTCTGTGCAGATGTTGTACGCCGTCTGATGACTTATCTGGAGTCCGATAAAAGGGCTGAGGTGCTTGCGGTTTACCGTCAGCGCTCCGTACTGGACGGACGTGCGGTTCTGGTACGTCCTGCGAGCAGTCTCGGCGGCGAGGAAATTCCCGCGACGGTGCTCGGCATCGATGACGATTTCGGCTTGGTCGTGCGGTATGCAGACGGTACGGAATCGGCACTTTCTTCGGGTGAGGTTGTTGTGAGCGGAGATGGCGGTGTCTCTGCCATGCAGACCGCACGGGCGTCGGTGCATCTGTCATGAGTCGTCAAAATAACCGTCTGCGGCTTTTGTGCCGTACCGCACTGCTATGTGCGCTGTTGTGCGTGCTGTCCGTAATCACCGTTCCCATCGGTGCTGTTCCCGTCACGCTCGG
Organism: Eubacteriales bacterium; assembly: GCA_045632325.1. Classification (GTDB taxonomy): domain Bacteria; phylum Bacillota; class Clostridia; order Oscillospirales; family CAG-272; genus RGIG3925. The sequence continues at coordinate 16,281 of JAZQWK010000401.1, read as the reverse complement.
AACGTTCGGTGTCTTTCTCTGCGGTCTGCTTCTGCCGCCGAGATATGCCTGCTCGGCGATTCTCGGCTATCTTCTGCTAGGCGCGGTCGGACTCCCCGTCTTTTCTTCCATGCAGGGCGGTGTCGGCGTTCTTCTCGGTTTGACGGGCGGTTTTTTATGGGGTTATCTGCCCGCAGGTATCCTTCTGTCACTGCCGTTCAGCCGACCGAGCCTCACACTTTGGCAAAAAGCATGTGCCGGCGTGCTCGCGCTTATGCTCTGCTATGTATGCGGAACCGCACAGTTTCTGCTTCTGACAAAGACGTCTTTGACCGCCGCACTCACCGTATGCGTGCTTCCGTTCCTTCCGTTTGATCTGTGCAAGCTCGCCGCCGCACTGTATCTGTCTCATCGATTCCGCCGTCATCTGTAAATCGTGACACAGACGAACCGTCATTTCCGTCGCTTTCTCCGGGACAAAACGGTGCAAATGTGAATCGTTTTCCGCTTTTTTCTGAAAAAACAAAAAAATTTTGTGTTACGATACACCTTTTTTGCAAAAACCACTTGAAATTATGCGCAAAATGTGGTATGATAATATAGAGCAAATCCCGTGTCGGTTTTGCTCTATGTTCATGCAAAACAGGACACGGAGAAAGGAATTACCCTTTGACTCTGTACGGCATCGATTGTCGGATAGTTTCAGATACGGTATACGGACATCAAGTTATGGCAACCATCGGCGACGTCGCCAAACGGGCGGGCGTATCCACAACCCTGGTCTCACGCTACTTAAACGGTGTAAAGGGTGTCAGCCCCGCATCCAAAGAAAAAATTGAATCTGCGATCCGCGATCTGAATTACGTTCCCGATGAATCGGCACGTATGCTGGTCAGACGGCGCGGCGGTGCAGCACCGACAGAGCCTGCCAAAACGCAGAATCCTCTGCCCTCCTCCATCGTACTTCTCTGTGAGGACACGGATGCACAGCTGCTTTCCTCACTGTATCTGGGAGCCAAGATCGCTCTGCGTGCAAGTGATTCCGCAAAAGCCACACATTTGGCACTCATCTGTATTCCCGAGGGTGATGACCGTACTGCAGACGAGGCAGATACGCTTGCTTATATTTCCGCCGTCTTCCGCGGTGTTTACGCCGTCGGCGGCAGTGAGAACTTAAAGGAACAGCTTCGCGCCCTCGAGCTTCCCGTCATTCACGTTCTGCCGTCGAATGATGCACAAAAGCTGTACAGAACCTCCGGTGAGTTCCGCGACACCCTTTCCTCGCTCGAACGTGACAGCGGTACGCGGGTTCTCCGTCTCTGCGAAAAGATCACGGACGAGGATAAGACCTATTCCGAGGAATCCATTGCGTATCTTCTGCAGGTTTCCGATGATTCGATGCCCGACCGCAATCCGCTCGGACGCTCTTTGCAGTCACACCTGCTTTAATCCAACAAAAATATGCGCTCATGCAACATACTGCACGGGCGCATTGTTTTTTTAGTCTAAATGTTTTTTGACAGATACTCCTGTCCCATGTGCCGTCAAGCCCACGTCTTCCAGATATCCGGCTGATATCCGACGGTTGCTGCCTTTCCGTTGCGTACGACCGGCGTTTTGATATACGACGGGTTTTCCAGCAGCTTTTCCACGATCGCATCGGGCAGCAGATATTTGACGTCACAGTAGTTTTTGTTCTTCTCATCAAGCAGACCCGCAAGTCCGCCGACCGCCTGCAAAACGGAGGTCAGCTCCCCGCGGGCAAAGCCCTTCTCCTTGAGATCAATCATTTGGAATTTGATGCCGCGCTCTTTGAAATAGCGCTGTGCCTTTTTGGTATCGAAGCACTTGCTCGTGCCGAAAATCTGAATGTTCACGTTGCTCTCCTTGTTTTTTGATGCATCTATTATACTCTATTTTCGACTGCATTGCAAGAGCGAGTTGGGATTTGGTGTGTTTTTTTTGTGAAATCTATGGACAAATCAAGAAAAATCCTGTATAATAGTACCACCGATTCCGATTACCGAAAGAAAGGAAACCAAAATGAAACGTATTCTCACCCTTCTTCTCATACTCGTTCTGTGCATCGCCGCAGTTTGCTCCTGTTCCGATACCGCCGCAGAGCCCGTCACGTCGCTTACCAAAAACGCAAAGGAAATTACCGATGCCGTCCGTGCAGGTGCCGACTTCTCCGGTGCAACCTTCGTCGCAAGCGATGAAACGGATGCCGATCTCGTTCTGATGTTCAACTACGCCATTGAAACGGATGAAATGATCGAAGCCATTGAAGACTATGTGCTGTCCACGCAGGATTCACCGGAATATCCCGCATTTTTCTCCGTCATCCGCGTCAAGGAAGGAACCGATCCCGCAATCATTGCGGCAATGGCTGAAGCAGTCAAGGCAGGCTACCCGCAGTTCAACATCGATCAGATGGTGAAATATGATCCGACCGGTCTTGCCATCGCCCAGGGCTTCACGACCAAAATTTATGACAACGGCATTATCATCACGGCGTACGACGAAAGCGGAAACACCGAGATCATCGAGCTCGCGGAAGCTGCCTGCCGCGCAGAATAATACAATTCAAAAACGACGGTTCCGTCAAAGGTTCCGTCGTTTCTTTGTTATTCGATGTGTAACGATTTACATATCGTCAAAGCCGTCTGTTTCACGCGTCAGCCGATCTTTGAACATGCCGCGAAGCTTGGAATTGCATACCTTGCGCGCAATCGCAAAATATCCGTTACAGTACACCCGCATTGCCGCGTAAACCGCATCGAACAAATATGACTCGGCATGATCGAGCGCATCCTCCAATGCAATCGGTCCGGGACAGATGGAAAAAATGGCAGACGCACCGTGCTCATACAACGCCATCGCCTCCCGTTCCACCGAGCCGCCGAAGACGCAGACGGGAACCTGCGCAGACGCGGCGCGGTGCAGAATTCCCGTTACCACTTTGCCGCAAACCGTCTGTCCGTCCACTCTGCCTTCTCCCGTCAAAATCATCTCCGCATCGACAAGATGACGGTCCATATCCGCAGCATCCAGCACCGCTTCGATCCCCGATCGGAGCGTACCGCCGAGAAACGCGATTACACCGCCGCCCATACCGCCTGCCGCACCTGCCCCCGGTATGGTACGGATATCGATGCCGTGGTCACGGTACAAAATCTGTGAAAGATTGTAAAGTCCTGCATCCAACGTCGGAATATCTTCCTCTCTCGCACCCTTCTGCGGCCCGTAGATCACCGCCGCACCGTGTTCTCCGTACAAAGGATTGTCAACGTCACAGCAAGCGGTAATTTCACAGTTTTGCAGCCGCACGTCCATCTCGGAAAGATCAACGGAACCGATACGGATGAGGTCGGCGCCGGTCGGACACAAGATCGGCGTGCCGTCGTGTGCGTAAAACTTCGCACCGAGTGCCGCCGCCATGCCGCATCCGCCGTCGTTGGTAGCAGAACCGCCGAGCCCCAGCAAAAGCTGCTTTACACCGAGCTCCAGCGCCGCGGCGATCATTTCACCCGTTCCGTAGGTAGACGTATGCATCGGATTCCGTCTGTCCGCGGGAACGAGCGCCAATCCCGATGCCCCCGCCATTTCCATCACGCAGCGTCCATCGTCCAAAAAAGCAAACTGAGCGGGAACAGTATGTCCGGAATTCGGCGTTTCCATCGGCGGCGTAACGGCGCACGTAACGCAGGTTCCTCCGCAAGCTGCCAAAAACGCATCTACCGTTCCCTCGCCGCCGTCAGCCGTCGGAAGGATTACGATTTCGGGATCGGTATACGGCTCAAAAATCTCACGAATCGCCCGTTCCGCACAGGCAGACGCCTGCTCCGAGGTCAGAGACCCTTTGAATTTATCAAATGCAAGAATGAATTTCATGTCGCATCTCCTTTGTGTATCGTTACACAATTATGTCTGCCGTCTCGGTGAAAATCCCGCATGCCCGACGGATATCACCCGCCGAATACAAAGAGCCGAAACACAGAATCGGCAGATTGTCGGTTTCCGCATCGCCGCGCATCTCCTTCAGCGCCCGCAGCGCGTCTTCCATGGAAGCAAACGGTTCTGCAGTAATCCCGTGTGCACGGAAAATCTCACACAGCTGCTCCGCCTGCATCGCACGGGGCGACGGCGGCGTCACACAGGCGCAGAAACGAACCTCCGCACGCAGAATCGGGGCAAGCGCATCTTCGGGGTTCTTGTCGCGCAGCATACCGCACAGATAGAGAAGCGGTCGGTTGGGATAATAAAAATCGATATTTTCGGCGAGCGCGTCCATACCCGACCGATTGTGCGCACCGTCCAGCAGAATCGGCGGTCGTTCCGACAGCACCTCAAACCGTGCGGGGAACCGCGCAGAAGCAAGACCGGCGGCGATCGCTTCCTCGCGCATCGGATGTCCGAGCGACGGCAGAAGACGCAGTGCTTCGATTGCGGTCAGAGCATTGCGTACCTGATAGATGCCCGAAAGCCGCAGTGTATACGCACAGTCACGGTAGGTAAACTGCAATTTTCCCGGATGCGCTTCTCCGATGGACAGTGCATCCAAGTCCGGCATTACAAGCGCAGAATCCGTTTGTTCACAGCGGCGGCGGATAACGTCCACGACCTCGGGCGCATTGTCGGCGTACAGAACGCACGGTGCACCCGCTTTGACGATACCCGCCTTCTGTTCCGCGATTGCGGCAAGAGTATCACCGAGCAGCTCGGTATGATCGTAGTCGACGCGCATAATGACGGACAACAGCGGTGTGACCACGTTCGTCGGATCATAGGTCCCGCCGATACCGACCTCCAGCACAACGAAATCACAGGTATGCCGCGCAAAGTACAGAAGTCCCATCACGGTAACCAGTTCAAACTCCAGCGGAGTCTGTCCCGTCTCGGATGTGTAACGATTCACAATCGCGTGCAGTTCTTCACCGATGCCACAGACCTCCTCCTCGGAAATCTGCACTCCGTCAATTTCCATACGTTCACGGAATTCCATGATGAAGGGCGAGATAAAGCGTCCGACGCGATAGCCTTGTGCGCGCAGTGCCGATGACAGAAATGCACACGCAGAGCCCTTGCCGTTGGTGCCGGTCACGTGCAGAAACCGACCTGCAAGCATATCCTGCGGATTGCCGACCATCGAAAGCAAGGTGCGGACGCGCTCCAGCGTCGGTGCGGAATGAGTACGCGGCATGGAATGAAGCCACGAAAGTGTTTCTTGATAGGTCACGGGGATCTCTCCTTATCACGGTGATATTTTCTTCATTATAATGCAAAAGCACGGCTTTGTCAAGATTCCATTCAAAAAAATCCGCCGTCCGCTCAAATGTGTATCGTTACACCCATTGACAGACCGCAAAAAATAGCGTATAATGGAAAAAATAGTCTGTTCCGGGACAGGACGGACAACATTCATACAGGAAAGGACAATACCAACATGAAAAATCCCGAAATTTTCAGCATCTGGTCCAGCTACGACGTGGATCTTACCCCCGAGGACATGGTGCTCGCAATGGAACGCCGCGGTCTGACCGTCAGCGAGCTGTCCGACGAACACGCCGCCGTTCTGCTCAAGCGTGAAGGAACGCCCACTGAAATCGGTGCCGCCTTCGGTGCTTACGCAAAGGAACACAATCTGACCTTCCCGCAGGGTCATCTGTGGCTTGCCGTTCGCCTTTGCTCCAAAGAAGTCGATGCCGTTGCCATTCTCCGCGGCTGGTTTGAATTGTTTGCGGCAATCGGCGTCAAGAACGCGGTTCTGCATTGCGACGGTCATTCCCTCGGTGCTGATGCATCTCATGAAGAAGTCATCGCCGCAAACGTCGAAAAACTGAAGCTGCTTGCTCCTTATGCAGAAGAACTCGGTCTTTGCATCTGCCTTGAAAACCTCGGCGGTCACTTTGCCCATCTGTCCGATCTGCTGGAGGTCATCAAGCGCGTCAACTCTCCCGCACTCGGCATCTGCCTTGACACAGGACATCTGCACATCCATGAAAAGGAAATGACGCAGGAGGAATTCATCCTCGGCGCAGGCAATCTGCTCCATGCGCTCCACATCGCCGACAACGATACCTCGGGTGACCAGCACCTGATGCCCTACGGACGCGGTACGATCGATTGGCCGTCCGTCATGCGCGGTCTGAACGCAATTGGCTATTCTGATTGCTTCAACTATGAAATTCCCGGTGAACGCCGTCTGCCGATGCCCGTCCGTGATGCAAAAGCGGAATATCTGAAAACGGTTACGGCTTATCTGTTTTCGCTGTAATCCCATCCACGAAAGGAACGAACGCTATGAATGCATCTGTCATTGAAAAAATCTTTGCGGATACCGCGTATATCCGCACCGGCGGTTCTGACGCGGAACGCAACACCGCACAGTATATCGCCGACCACTGCGCAGCACTCGGTCTGCAGGCGCGTCTTGATCCGTTCGTCGTTGATATGGCGACCATTCACGAAGCCACGCTGACCGTCACCGATACGGACGGCAGTGAGCGCACCATTCCCTGCAAGGGCTACCTGTGCGCAGGCTCGGGTGAGGTCGAAGCACCGCTGTACTATCTGACCGCAGGCGGTGACAAAATGCAGCTGTCCGAGATCCGCGGCAAGATCGTCTTGATCGACGGCTATCTCGGTTATTGGATGTACCACGATCTCGTCAAAAACGGAGCAGTCGGCTTTATCACCTACGACGGCAGCGTCCTGTACGCTGACCGCGACATCGACCAGCGCGAGCTTCGCTCGTACGTCTGTCAGGGAGCTGCCGACGGCAAAAAGCTTCCCGGTGTCAACATCAACGCAAAAGATGCCGTCACGCTGATTGAAAACGACGTCAAGACCGCAAAGATCACGCTTTCCCAGGACGAATACAAAGGAAACTCCCAGAACGTCGTCCTCGATATCCCCGGCAAGTCCGAACGCGTCATCATCGTCACGGCGCACTACGACTCCACGTCCCTCTCCCAGGGCGCTTACGACAATATGTCCGGTGCGATCTGTCTGCTGTCCATGGCAGAGCATTTTGCAAAGCCGGAAAATCAGCCGCTCTGCTCTCTGCGTTTCCTGTGGTGCGGTTCCGAGGAACGCGGTCTGCTCGGTTCCAAGGCGTATTGCGCCAACCATGAAGACAAGCTCGGCGCGATCGAGCTGTGCGTCAACATCGACATGATCGGCTGTACGATGGGACGCTTCATCGCCTGCTGTACGTCGGAAGATAAGCTTGTTTCGTACATCTCCTATATGGGACGCGAGGTCGGCTTCCAGGTCGGTCCTTATCAGGACGTTTATTCCTCCGACTCCACGCCGTTCTCCGACAAGGGTATTCCGTCCGTTTCCTTTGCAAGAAGTGCTCCCGGCAACACCGCCGTCATCCACAACAGCTACGATACCGTCAAGTCGATGAAGACCTCTCATATGATCGCCGACATCGATTTTATCACCGCGTTCACCGCGCGTATGGCAAACGCGGCGTTCCCGCCCGTTGCGCGTGAGATGCCCGACAATATGAAGGATAAGCTCGACCGTTATCTCTGCCGCAAGCGCTGATTTCAATCCAATAACGAAAATCAAACGGCACTCCGCTGATGTTTTCCTGCATCGCGGAATGCCGTTTTTTCCTTGTAACGATTATTTTGCGGTACAGGATGCCGTATCGATCAGCTCCGACACCGTCACGAACTGATATCCGCGTTCCTTGAGCACGGGAACGATCATTTTGAGCGCCTGCAGCGTCTGCGGATCGCGGCGGGAAACACTGTCGTGGAACAGGATGATATCACCGCTCTGCACGTCCCCCAGCACCTGTGATGCGATCTCGTCTGCCGTCGCTTTGTCCCAATCACGCGTGTCGATGTTCCAAAGGATAATGCGGTAATCCATGGCAGAGGCAACCGCAGAGATCTCCTCGGTACAATATCCCTCCGGCGGTCGGAACAGGCTCGTCTGCCGCTCGGACAGCTCGTAGACCGTATCGGCACAAGCCTCGATTTCGCGGATCAGCGCAGTACACACGCAGCCGCCGACACCCGACGATGACGCAGGACAGGTACTGCCGTCGTGCGTAATGACACCGCCGCATCGGTCACAGACGTTGAACTGCTTTCCCGAAAGTCTTGGATGCGTATCGGTATGGTTGCCGATCTCATGTCCTTCCGTTTCCTCGCGCAATAACAGATCGGGATTGTTCCGCGCCTGCGAACCGACCACAAAAAACGTCGCATGGACACCCTCCGATTTCAGATAATCGAGAATATCTGCGGTGTAAAGCGCACTCGGTCCGTCGTCAAACGTCAGCGCAATCTTCATGCAATCGTTGTCATGGTGACGGAAGACGTTTTCATCGGTCATCACGCTGTACGTCTGCGCTGTCTTCTCCTTGGTTCCGCACAATTCGTCAAGTGTCCCGAAACGGTACCCTTGCTCCTCCCATGCACACAAAAGTCGGTCGAGGATCGCCGCATTGGTGGACGAGGTCGGATGCAGGAGCAATACCATGCCGTTGTGCGTATGGTCAAGGATGGTTTTGATCGCCGCATCGGGATCGGGCTGCTTTTCGTTGTCCCAATCGGCATAGGCAAACGACCAGAAAACGGTCTTGTAACCTGCCTCCTGTGCCCACTGCAAAACCGTTTCATTGAACTTGCCCTCCGGCGGACGGAAATACGGGGCAATTTCATAGCCCGTCGTGTTGCGATAAAGGGATGCAAGACCGTCAAGCTCCGCACGGAACGTATCTGCATCCAGCGTCGTCATATTGCGGTGATTGGCGGAATGGTTGCACACCGTGTGCCCGCCCTCTGCCATTCGCCGCACAAGATCGGGCTCCGCTTTGACAAGATGCGACAGCACAAAGAACGCGCCTTTTGCGTTGTGTGCGTCGAGCACGTCGAGAATGTGCGCCACGTTGCCGTTTTCATATCCCGCGTCAAAGGTCAGATAGATAACGGGATCCTCCGCACCGGCACGACGGTCAAGGTAGTATCCGTCGTACTGATCGATCATCGCAAGCGGTGCGTCCAGTGGCGGCGGTGTGTGATCTTCCGTTTTTTTGATATACCATCCGATGGCAGTGTCGCCGCGCGCGTGAACGCCGATGAAGCACATCGGAACGATAATCGCAAGCAGACAGACAAACGCAATGCCGTACCGTCGGAGAATATCGGAAATACGCTGCATAAAATTTCTCCTTTCTAAAGCTTTCAGTCGTTTCAAACGACCGAGGATAGTCTGCCACGACCTGCCGCCGCAAACCGCGGAAGATTTTGTCGGATGCAAAACGGATTTCTCAAACAGCTGATTCCTGCCTTTTTCTTGTTCTGTATTGCCCTTGACAAATCTCTGTAAATACGATATACTATAAACATCAAAAAAGTAACGTCTGTCCCGACTCGCAAGAAAGGAACTTTCCCCGACGAAAGTTACGGTAATCCCATGGAACATATAGAACAGATTCTCACAGCACAGCTGGAGACGTCTCCGATCATTGCCGCTGTCCGCACCCCCGATGCACTCAAACGGGCGTGCCAAACCGACATCGGCACCGTATTCATTCTGCACGCAACGCTGTCCGATCTTGCAGAGCAGGTACAGTTTGCCAAAAATGCCGCAAAATCTGTGTATATTCACGCCGACCTTGTGGAAGGATTGTCCGCCGATGCAGCCGCCGTCCGCTATCTGCGCAGTGTCACCGCCGCTGACGGTCTGATCTCCACACGATCCACGGTGATCCGTGCGGCAAAGGATTGCGGATTTTTGACCGTTCAGCGATTTTTCGCTGTGGATTCCCAGGCATTGGAGGCAATCGAACGCACCGTTTCCCAATCACATCCCGATTGTATTGAGCTGATGCCGGGCATTTTGCCGACGGTGGTTGCCCGTCTGCACGCAAAGCTTTCCATGCCTGTGATTGCGGGCGGCCTTGTCGAAACCAAAGAACAGGTCATTTCCCTGCTGTCCGCAGGCGCGAGCGGCATTTCCACGGGACGGGAAGCGCTTTGGACATTATAAAAAAGAAAGGCTCTTTTTTCGTTTTTCAGTATCTCCGTTTCTGTGCGGAATACCGCGGCTTTTCATTGACAATATCCGCAATTTCTGATAAAATATAGAAAAAATCGAACAGATGATAAGGAGGACTCCCATGAACACAACGTCTCTTGATACCCTGTGTGCCGCGCTTTGCTACGCTGCGGGCATAGATGCTCCCAAACAGGCGGCTGACGCCAATTCCGCACTGTGTGCGTATCTCGACGCACAGAACGCCGCCGGCAAATGTGACCGTATTTTCATGTACAATCCCGATGCCGTCGCACATTGGATCTCCGACAAATATCCCGATTTCATCGCTGAAGTGAAAAAGCTTGCGCCGCTGGCACTGCCGCTCAAGGCAGTCATGCCATCCGTCACGCCCGTCTGCTTCGGTACGATGTACACCGGTGCCCAGCCCGAGGTACACGGCATCCGCTCCTATACGAAGCCCGTCATCACAATCGACACGATCTTTGATGCGATGCTTCGCGCCGGAAAGAAGTGTGCTATCGTCTGCACCGACGGCGATTCCCTGTCGCGCATCTATAACGAACGCGATATGGATTACTTCTACTATCCGACGCTGGATGAGGTCAACGCCAAGGCGGCAGAGCTGATTCTGGAGGACCAGCACGATCTGATCGTCGTATACAACGGAGACTATGACGGCACCATGCACCGCTGGGGTACCGAGCATCCGCTGTCACTCGGCGCGCTCCGCGCAAATTCCCACACATTTGCCATGTTTGAAGCGCTGATCCGCTCTCATTGGCAGAACCACAAAACGCTGCTCGGCTTTGCGATGGATCACGGCTGTCACGATATCGACGGCGGCTGCGGCTCGCACGGGCTTGACATGGACGAAGACCTTGACATTCTGCACTTCTACAGCGTGATCTGACCCAAAGGAGCGAACATGAAACTCTGTTACATTGCCGCATCTGACGGTGTTTATTCCTATCAACTGACAGATAACGGAACGCTGACCTTCTTTGATCGGTATTCAGCCGACCGTCCCATGTATTTTGCATACGACAACGGACGGCTGTTTGCGCTGCTGTGCGATCCTGCGGGAGACGGCATATCCGCTGTTTTGCCGCTGTGGGTCGATGATGCGGGACTACCGACCGATCCAAGCCCGTCTGTCACAACCCAAGGACGCGAGGGCTGTCATCTTTGCGTGATTGACAACGTCGTCTATGCCGCCAATTATTCCTCGGGAAGCATTGCTCGGATGCCGCTTGACGGAACACCGTCAACGCTCGTCACACACGAAGGACACGGCATCCGTCCCGACCGTCAGGAAATGGCGCACACGCACTACATTGCACCGATGTCGGGTGACCGTTATCTCGCCGTCTGCGATCTGGGACTTGACCGCGTGTTTGTCTACGATCGCGATCTGAACCCGATGTCCGAGGTCCATTTCCCCGACGGATGCGGTCCGCGCCATCTTTGCTATTCGTCCGACGGACGGTTTGCGTACTGTGCAAATGAGTTATCCTCCACCGTATCCATTTTATCCTGCGACGGGGAAAACGGAACGTTCACGCATCTGTTGCATATCACGACCCGCGCAGCAAACCATACTGACAACGACAACTATCCCGCCGCCATCCGCTGTGACGGCAGTTACGTCTACGTCTCCAACCGCGGTGACGACGACGTTGCCGTATTCCGCATCGACGATAACGGTTCCGCACTTACGCTCGCTGCCAATCTGCCGACAGGCGGTCACTGGCCGCGCGACATCTGGGTAGAGGGTAATCTGCTCATCTGCACCAACGAGCTCTCCGACAACGTCGCGGTGTTCCGCATGACACAAGACCGCACAGACGCCGTTTTGGTACAGGAAATCCGCGATATTTCAAAACCGATTGCAGCTTTGATTGTGTAACGTTTTACACACCATGTTCTTATGTGTATCGATACACATAGAAAGGGGAATTTATGGCACTGTCCGCTGTTATGATTCTTTTGCCCATCGTATCCGCTGTCATTATCATCGGCACAGCGGTCATCGTATCTCATCATCTGCGCGGCTGAACCGCTTGATTCTATCATTTTTGAATACTTCCGACAAGGAGACCTTCCATGATCCGTCCCATCCGCATCGACGATATCCCTGTATGTGTATCGTTATACAACCGTTATATCACCGATACCACCGTCACGTTTGAATTCGATCCGCTGACAGCAGAACAGTTTGAACGCCGCGTACGCCGCATCACGCAGAATTATCCGTATCTTGTCTATGAGGACGACGAGACGGAGCGGGTGCTCGGCTACGCCTATCTGGATTGCTATTCCGAGCGAAAAGCATACCGCTTCACCTGTGATCTGTCGATCTATCTTGCGATGGACGTACGCGGACGCGGAATCGGTCGGGCGCTGTACGAAGCCATTGAGGCAGAAGCATACCGCCGCGGCTTCTACACCGTCGTTGCCATCGTAACAGGGGAGAACACCGCGTCGATGGCGTTTCACGAGGCAATGGGATTTGTCAAAATGGCGGACTTTGAGAACATGGGACACAAATTCGGCCGCTGGCTCGGGGTACGCTATTACAGAAAAAATCTGCGCATCCCAAGTCCGTCCGAGGAAACAGACGAGCTTTTGCCGCAGGAGCCACGTTTTTTGCTTCCATAAAAAATGACACGGTATCACTCCGATGTGTAGGAGGATACCGTGTTTTCTATTCTGTGTCAGGTTCTTCAATATATTCGATCAGATCTGCAATATCACAGGAAAGTGCTTTACAAAATTGATCAAGAATATAACTGTCATAACGAACGACCTTATTTTTATAATACTTATCTACAATCGGAAATCCAACTCCGGTGCGCTTTGCAAGTTCATACCGAGTAATACCGTTTTTGCCCAGATAACGGTCAAGCGTCAGACGAATCATTTCAACACTCCCACATTGTTTCTTTGATATATATTTTAAACAATATATATCCTCTTGACAATTCGCTTGTTTGAGTATATACTTATATAAGAATATACATGAACAAGGAGGATATGCATGAAAGTCGCTGTTATCGGTTCCCGTTGTTTGACAATCACTGATCTTGGGAATTATCTTCCATATAACTGCACAGAAATCGTCTCTGGTGGTGCGAATGGAATTGACACCTGTGCTGAAAATTATGCAGATGAGCATCAACTCCGGTTGACAGTATTTACACCGGATTATCAACATTATAAACGAGGTGCACCAATCATCAGAAACCGTCAAATCGTTGATTATGCTGATATGGTAATTGCGTTTTGGGACGGCAAATCAAGAGGTACAAAATCAGTAATAGAATATTGTAAACAAACAGAAACACCATGCAGAATCATTGAAATGAAACAAGATCCAAAATAAACCGCAGAAAAAACACGGTATCTTTCGTTCTCAGATTACCGTGTTTTTTTGCATTGTTATTCCTTCATCGCCCGCTTCATCTCGCGCACCACACCGATACCGATCGGCAGGGAGATGACAAACGAGATCACATCAGCCGCCGCTTGCGCACATTCCAGCCCCACAAGCGGACCGACACCGCACATACGCAGGATTGCCGGCAGGATGAATACCATCGGAATGAACGCAAGTCCCTGTCTTGCCATCGCGACGACCGTTGCACGGAACGTCATGCCGATGTTCTGCAGCATCATGTTGCACAGCATCACCCATGCCTGCAGCGGGAAGACAATCAACTGGGCACGGAACGTAAATGCGGCAATTTCAGCCGACAGCGCAGTGGAGCCTGCCACCGCATCGGTGATCGGAACCGCAAATACATAACCGAGCACGGAGAAGATCACCAGTGCCACAGCAGCAGTCTTCACACAGAAGAAGAACGCATCGAGCACGCGGTCATATTTCTTTGCGCCGTAGTTGAAGCCGCAGACAGGCTGGAAGCCTTGACCGAAACCAATCAGCGCGGACGCCATAAACAGCGTGATCTTGGAAACACCCGTCATTGCCGCTTGAACCGCGTCGATCATCACACCGTCGAGCAGGAACAGACCGACCGCATGATTCAGACAAGCCGTAGCCACACTCGCAAGTCCCTGTCTGGCAAGCGACGGAAGTCCGCCCTGAATGATGCCGCGGAAATAGGAAAGACGAATGCGATTGACTTTGAGACGAATCGTATCGGAGCGAAGCATACCGACCGTCAGCAACAGGAAGCTGACACACTGGGAAATCGCAGTTGCCAATGCCGCGCCGCCGACACCCATACCGAAGCCAAACGGCATCGTCACGGCACCGCCGAACAGTGCATCACCCGCACCGAAGATAAATATCGGGTCAAGCACGCAGTTGAGCACCGCGCCCGTTGTCAAACCGACCATTGCAAACATCGCATTGCCCTGCATGCGAAGCTGGTTGTTGATGACGATCGCGCCGCATTGCAGCGGACAGGAAATCAGAATCCAACGCATATAATCAACGGTGGAAGCCAAAGTTGCCTCTGTTTTTGCCCCGAGCAGAACGCCGAGCGGCTCCAGGAACAGAAGTCCCAGAACGGAGATGGACAGACCGAAAACAACGGCGTAGAAAAAGCCCGTCGACGCCATCGTTTCCGCATCGCGCATATCGCGTCTGCCAAGCGCACGGGAAATGTGGTTGCCCGAGCCGTGACCGCAGAAGAAGCCGAACGCCTGAATGATCGACATCAGCGGCAGGACAACGCCGACCGCCGCGACCATCGAGTCATTCTCCAGCTGTCGGACGAACAGCGTATCGACAAGGTTATAAAACGTCGTGACGAGCATCGAAATGATCGTCGGAATCGCAAGACGCATCACCAGTTTTTCCACCGGCTCTGTCGTCATGCGGATAAATTTTTCACTTTGATTGCTTGGAATCGCAGATTCTTGGGACATCGAATTCTCTCCTTATCAAAAAATCTGCTATTATTATACATCATTTCGCGGGATTTTGCAAGGTTTTCGGGAAATTCACAGTATTTTGCCGCATCAGTATTCTGAAATCGCCGTATAACCGCATTCCTCAATCAGTGCCTGTCCTTCCTCCGACAGAATCCAGTCGATCAATTTGGGAACGTTTTCGTTCTCATTGTCCGCGCGGTAAACGGCAAAGAACTGCGCAATGATCGGATAGGTACGCGCGCGGATATTTTCGCGGCTCGGATAAACGCCGTTCACCGACAGCATTTTCACGCCGCTGTTGTCAACCATGTCGTCAAGATAATAGCGGAACGAAAAGCCGATCGATGCGCCGAACATGGCAAGGGGGGATTTTCCGCCGATAGCAACGTCACCCATAAACGCCTGCATCATCGATTGCGATCCGCTGCCCTCCAATCGTGTCACGGGATTGATGATGCGACGCGGTCCGCCGACATCTGCCCAATTTCGGATATCTCCCGCGTAAATGGAGCGTATTTCATCAACCGTCAGAGATTCCACAGGATTGTCGGTATTGACAAAGAAGACAAACGCTTCCAAACCGACGGGAACGTAGACAAGCTCCACACCCTGCTCCTCGGCATACGCTTTCTGCTCTGCAGACGGTGCCGCACAGAACAGTATATCTGTCTCACCGTCCACAATGGCTTTGTAGCCGCGGACGGTGTTTTTGTACTGCATTTTGCTGTCGGGCGCAAAGTTTTCGCCGTAGTAATTGTCGTCGGAAAACACACCACCCTCATAGGTCACACAACCCTCGGGATAGATAGAATCAATGATCGATGCGTACACAGGCACCAGTGCCGCCGCACCGTCGAGCACGGGAAGCTCTCCATCCATAGAAAAATCCGTTTCGATACGTGCAAGGTCGGAGTTTTCCTCAAACGGCAGAAATGCGGCAACATCAACCATTTTCGCCTGCGAGGTATCGCTGAAATTGTTTGCAAGCCGGCGGGTGAGCAGAACATAGATCCCTGCATTAAAGCCGACGAACAACAACAGCACACCAAGAAGGATACAAATCTGACGCAAAAGCTTTCGATTCATCTCACCACAGCTCCTCTCCGATGAAATAGATGATGGAGCACCGCTGATACGCATCGATGGCATACACCGCATGTGCCGCTGTTGCAAGAAGACAAACTGTCAGCACAGCAATGAAAATTTTGATAAAAACAGAGTCAGTCATCGTATGTCCCCCTATCTTACTTACATGAAAGCAACCGCCATCATCAAAAGCACGATAAACGAAAGCACAATCAGCGCAATGACACCGAACAGAACCGCGGAAATGATGAGCCACAGCTTGCGGCGTTTCATGTCCTGATCGCTGTACTG
>JAZQWK010000400.1:0-3730 GCA_045632325.1 Eubacteriales bacterium | reverse complement strand
GCGCACACCACGGATCTTGAGAACTCCATCAACATCGGGACCAGCGGATACGCGATCCGAGACGCGATCTGGAACCGGCAGCAGTTCTGCACTATCGTCAACTCCATCTGGGGGCTGGACATCTGGTGCGAGCCGGACGAGATCACGGTCGGGATGGACTACACCGGGGACGGCATGATCGGAACCGGAGCAGAGGGAGACACAATGGTGGACGCTGGAACCGGAACGGAAGGAGGAGAAGGAGATGCCGAATGACCCCGTCATCTACACCAACGATCTGATCGAGACGCTGTACTACTTGCTGTACGCAAAGTACGGCAACAGCTCTTTCAAATCGTCCGACCCGACGCAAGCCAAGTACAAGCTGTTCGCAATCGTCTTTGAATACGGACCTGCTTGGAAGATGCGTCTCCAGCTTCAGGAGAAGCTCTTTAACCTTGACCCGGACGGGGAGGAAGTTTCCAACGGCAGCATCCGCTTCTACAACAGCGCGGAGAACCCGGACACCGAACCGTCGACTGACGGATCGTTTGAGATCCTGCCCGGAATCAACCGCCAGAACACCAGCAACGTCAAGCGGGGAAAGCTGGAGGGGTATGCCGTTCTCACAGAGCTGATCAAGACCGACGTTACCGAAGAGTTCTTGGGGCGCTTCAAAAAGCTCTTTCTGCAGTTTGTAGCTCCGCAGCGTCCTCTGTGGTACGGCAACGTCGAAGGAGACGAAGAGGAACAAGACTATCCGGACGATCCGAATTCGTCACTCTATGGGAACTACCGGACCAAGACGTTTCAACAAGTGTTCCCGAACGTGGATGCGTTCAAACAGGCGTATATTGACTGTGGGATTCCCAAAACCATCTGGGTCCCTGACGAAACACCGTAAGGAGGAGAATATGGAACTTGAAGTTTTGCTTGCCACACTTTCGCCGGCAGCCGCGGCGCTGCTGACCGTCATCATTCTTGGCTTCAAAGCGTTCGCGGAGATGCGCGCGCTGAAAAACGAGGTCAGAGACAGCAGCACGATCAAGACGATCTTAGCCGACAACAAACGGCTGAACGCGATGCACAGACAGACGCTGGAAGAGATGCAGGATCTCCGGGAGGAGATCAGCGCGCTCGCCCTGACGAATCAGGAACTGACAGCAGCTATCAACAGGCAGAACCGGGAGGTGTAACATGACAGCCCACTACAAGAAGCTGAAATGGATCTACTTCGGGCTGTCGGCTCTCTGCCTGTTCGGACCGATCCTGTTCTTCTTTCTCCGGGCGTTCGTCTGCGGAGATGCCGGGCAGAAGCTGACGCTGGGCATCACGTTCACCGTCGCGCTGATGCTGTTCATCATCAATCTGGTGATGAAATCGCACCTCCGGTCCGTGATCTGGGTGCTGCTGCTGGGTGTGTTCTGCGTTTTCAAGAGCTACATCGCCATTGTTCTGACGTTTGCGATCACGACGTTCTTGGAGGAACTGATCTTCAGCCCGCTTTACCGGCTCTACAAGCAGAAGACCCGGATCAATGCCGAAATCGACAAGAGGATGAATTATGAAGGAAACGACAGCTAAAGAGATCCTGCGGCAGAACCTTTACTATTTCATCATCGGTCTGCTCTCCACCGGCGTTCTGATCATCTTTCCGTTTCTTCGCAGCGATGCCGACGTGGGCTGGGGCTTCCCGACAACGTCGGCTGGATGGTTTTTGTTCTGGTTTGAGAAGATCTCCGTCACGTGCATCAACCTTTCGATCTTCACAGCGTTCAAAAAACAAGCCGTCCTGAACGTGAAGGACAACGAGACGTATCAGAAGGCACGCAAACTCTTAAACGCCGTCAGAGAGAAAAAAAGCGCCCCCAGAAGCCCTGCACAATATCAGGCGATCAGCTACGCCAAGAAGGGGACCACGTTGATCCTGTCCACCATCTGCTCCCTGATCGCAATCGGAAACATGATTCTCCGGTTTGATTATAATACGCTGATCGCGTACACGGTCACGCTGGTCATGGGCATTGTGTTCGGGGTGTTCGCTATGAAAGCGGACGAGATCTATTGGACAGAAGACTACTACTACTACGCACTCCAGCAAGCAGAGGAGCTGGGGGATCTGATAAAAAAAGACGAGGAGGAACACAATGGAAATCAACGGCAAAGTATATCGGAATCTTGAAGGTCAGGTCGGCTACCTGACCGACAAGTATGACGATCTTCAGAACCAGATCAACGACGTGCGCGCGCATCTGACGCACTACGTCGAGGTCGATACGCTGCCGACCGGGGATGACATCGACACGTCCGCTGTCTATCTGCTTGGTCCTATGGGAACGGCTCCGGATCAATACTACGAAGAATGGGTGTACGTCCAGAAAGCGGACGAGAGCTGGGTGTGGGAGAAGCTGGGCGACACCGACTCCGTGGATCTGTCCGGCTATCTGGAGAAAGTGACTACAACCACTTCTTATCCACAGGCATATATCAAGAATTCGGATGGAACGCAGGGGATGGTAGACCTGACTGTATATTCTATAGCAAGCGGCGTTCCAAGAAGAGACGCAAACGGTTCTTTATATACAACCGAAACTACGCCAAACAACAACGCGGCTTGCGTTTCCAAGAAGCATGCGGACGATAACTTCGTTGCCAAGCAGACGGGGACCACTACTAAAGCGCAGGCATACACAAAGAACGCAGACGGAACGCAGAGCATGCTTGACATTGACTTTGCGGCTGCCGGAAATTCGCTTTGCAAACGAGATGGGCAAGGTCGCGTTCAGGTCGAAACCCCTGCCGCAAACCCTGATGCTGTAAACAAGGCATATGCCGATTCTACTTACCTTGCGAAGCAGACCGGAGTTACTACGAACCGGCAAGCATACATAAAGGCAGCAGACGGCAGCCAAACGGTAGACAATGTTTCGTTCGCAATTGTAAACGGAGCAATTGTGTCACGGACTGCATACGGTCAAATCAATGTTCCGTCTACGCCTGCTGATGCTACGCACGCCGCCAGCAAGGCGTATGTGGATGCTGCTGTCGGTCAGCTGATCTACCATCACACGATGACAATCAATTACACAACCGTTGGCACGGATTATGTAAAGATTGCCGCACACATCGACAACAACCAAAGCACGCCGATCACCGCTGTCTCTTGGAACAATATGCCGATCATTGAGGCAGACTACGCCATTTACCACCACGGAAACACCGACTACATGTGTTCTGTAAGGAAACTTCCATATGGGCTGCATCAAGACGAGTTTGGCGAACCGCGGGACGGCTTTATGATCACCTTCTGGAACGGAAGCGCATGGATGAACGAACAGGTGAACAGCAGCGTCGATGGTGTACCTACCGTGACAGATGTTGTCACAACTTGGTAAAGGAGGATCAACATGTACATTGTGATTTACGATAAGGTAACCAAGCGGATCTACAGGATCATTGAGGACGGCTCCTGCGTCTCCTATGGATATTCTGAGAATTGTGCAGAAGCCCATCTGGAGCAGAAGCCCGAAGGGCAATTCCTCAAATAATCCACAATGCCCCAAAAACGCCCTCTGGTGCGATTTTCGCATCAGGGGGCTATCTTTGTATATCCGCATAGGCAAACGGCGAACACGTGGCAAGGATGACCGCGACAGCCGGACCGGAGACGGAGAGCCGGGGCGGGGCGGGGCGAAGCCGCGCCCCGATATGTACGGCTCTGCCCGCCGCAAGTCGGAGGCCAAGCGGTCTT
>JAZQWK010000399.1:0-14239 GCA_045632325.1 Eubacteriales bacterium | reverse complement strand
GGTCTTTTTCAATACTTTCAGCCATCTTTGCCTTATACTCCTTGAAGATATGAGTATATCGTGTGATACTGCTTCATAGAAAGTTGCACCAAATCATTTTTCAGAGCATAAAGAAAACCCCGAAACTGTAGTAGTTTCGGGGTTTTTTGAGCGATAGCAATGTTCTCTGATTATCTCTTGGAGAACTGCGGTGCGCGGCGAGCTGCCTTGAGACCGTACTTCTTTCTTTCCTTCATTCTCGGGTCACGAGTGAGGAATCCTGCCTTCTTCAGAGCGGGACGGAAGGTTTCGTCTGCCTGAAGGAGAGCCTTTGCAACGCCGTGACGGATAGCACCTGCCTGGCCGGAGAAACCGCCGCCGCGAACGTTTGCGATGATGTCAAACTTGCCTTCCGTAGCGGTAACGCCGAAGGGCTGGTTGACGATGAGCTTCATGGTTTCCAGACCGAAGTAGTCGTCGATGTCACGGCCGTTGATGGTGATGACACCGGTACCGGGAAGGATGCGGACTCTTGCGGTGGACTTCTTTCTTCTGCCCGTGCCGTAGAAGTAGGGCTTAGCGCTTGTATACATCATGTTCTGTTACTTCCTTTCTGACAATCTTCGATCAAGCTTCGATGAGGGTCGGCTTCTGAGCCTGCTGCTTGTGGTCTGCATCTGCATAAACCTTGAGACGGTTGAAGCTTGCAGCACCGATGGAGTTGTGGGGGAGCATACCCTTGACTGCCAGTTCGAGAACAGCTTCCGGCTTGGTCTTCATCAGCTGGTTAGCAGAGATGAACTTCAGACCGCCGATGTAACCGGAATGATGGTAGTACATCTTGTCGGTCAGCTTCTTACCGGTGAAAATAGCCTTGGATGCGTTGATGATAACGACGTGATCGCCGCAGTCAACGTGAGGGGTGTAGGTGGGCTTGTGCTTGCCGTTGAGAATGGAAGCTGCGAGCGCTGCGGTCTTACCGACGGGCTTGCCTGCTGCATCGATGACATACCATGCGCGTTCCAGCGTTTCCTTTTTAGCCATGTAAGTGGACATGTTTTCTTCCTCCGTTATTGTTATCGATACCGCACGTTTTCTTGCGGTACCATCCTATTTCTTTTGCAGAACGTGTAAGATTATACCACAGAAAAACCCCGTTGTCAAGGGGTTTTTCAAAGATTTTTTCGAAATTTTGATTTAGAATTTTGATACCTCGTTTTATCTCGCAAATGCTCTGTTTTCCTTTGTTTTTCTTTTATGCCAATGTCAAAAATTTTATAAAAATTTTCTGCGGGAAATTCGGGAAAACCTCTGTACATTTCCGGTGTTTTGATTTATAATAGTATATAATACCATTTATGCCAAAAGGAGCTTATCATCATGAATTTCATTCCCGCAGAAGTACAGAATTATCTTTCTCAATATAAGTATAAAATCGAGCTGCACGCGCATACCGCCCCGTGTTCTCCCTGCTCGGAGCTGCCGCCCGCAGAGTTCATTTCCCGTCTGAAGGAACAGGGCTACGACGCGGTCGTCGTGACCAATCACTTTTTCCCGTGGGGGCCGTTCATGAAGGAAGAAGACCCTGTCGGAACTTATCTTTCCGATTTTTATGAAGCACAGCGCATCGGCGAGGAGGAAGGTATCGTCGTTCTGCTCGGTGCGGAATTCCGATTTGAGGAAAACAACAACGACTATCTCGTTTTCGGTGTCGACGAAGCGTTCCTGCGCGAAACCGTCAAGCGCTTTGATCTGACCTTCCGCGAGTTTTACGAAATCTATCATGCGGACAACCGTCTGATCTGCCAGGCGCATCCGTTCCGCAACGGTATCGTTGCCATGGACGGTGCGCACATGGACGGCGTGGAAGCGTTCAATATGCATCCCGGTCACAATTCCCGTATTACCGTTTCTGCACGCTACGCAGATGCGGAGAACATTCCGATTCTGACCATCGGTACCGACCTGCATCACCGCGGTCACGAGGGATCCGCCGCACTCCGCGCAAAGACGCTGCCGAAGACCAACGACGAGCTGGTCGCGCTTCTGCGCTCGAAGGACTACATTTTTGAGATTGGCGGAAGACCGCTTCTGCCGTACGTTATGTTCTGATTCGTTTCCATAAATTGAGGGTTTCCATTTTCGCCGTTTGGGATTATAATATAATAAGCAAATCTCAAATACGAAGAAAGGAACCTGATACATAATGACCACCGCCACACCGTCTCCCGTGTCTTTGACCGAAACTGCCGCACCGCCGAACAACCGTGTTCGCCGCCGTCCTGCCGCCCGTGCGCTGTACGCCTTTGACGACTGTCCGCCCGACCGTCTGATCCGTTTGTGCCGCATCCTTTGTGACCGCGGCTATCGCGGCGACAGTGCACTTTACGTTATGCCGCATACCCACCGTTTTTATCTTTCCATTGAGGAGACGATTCCCGAGGATGGAGCGCCGCTTTCGCCGACCTTGCTTCTGGAGGAGTTCGGATGTCGGATCGTATCCGCGTCGATTCTCTGCTGTCTTGGGGAGCATGCGCGGTGTCTGTGTGCGCATGACGCGATACCGACGATGGCGGCGCTCATGTTACACCCCAAATAAGGAGAAATTTTCATGTCTGAACATGCAGAGAAGCTCGCCGCTGTCCGTGCTGCGTGCGAGAGCTGTCAGCAATGTGTGCTTGGCAAGACCCGTACCAATCTCGTCTTTGGCACAGGCTCTCCCGATGCCCGTCTGATGTTTGTCGGCGAAGCACCCGGAGAACGAGAGGACGCGACGGGCATTCCGTTCGTCGGAGCCGCGGGACAACTGCTTGACCGTTATCTGTTTGCCGTCGGGATCCCGCGTGACGACGTTTATATTGCCAATATTCTCAAGTGCAGACCGCCGCGCAACCGCGATCCGCTGCCGGAGGAGGAGGATGCCTGTATCGAGCATCTGCGCGCACAGGTACGGATCATTCGTCCGAGGCTTCTCGTTTGTCTGGGACGCATTTCCGCACAGCGGCTGATCAAGCCCGATTTCCGCATTACCCGAGAACACGGCGTGTGGTTTTCGCGCGGTGCGTTTGAGATGTGCGCCGTTTATCATCCGTCCGCCCTTCTGCGCGATCCGTCCAAGCGCGAGGATATGCTGGAGGATATGCGTTCCATCGCTGAAAAATACCGTGAGATCAAGGAACGGTCCACTTAAATTTGCAACAATCTGATTCTGAAAGGACATTCATTTTTCATGACTGTATCATTTTCCATTGCCGCAAAGGCGGTCATCTCGCTTCTGATTCTGATGATGATCGGGCTGTATGCCGCAAAAACGGGCATCATCGACGAGGGGATGTCCAAAAAGCTGTCGAAGCTGACCGTCAACGTGGCACAGCCGTTTATGCTGTTCAACGCGCTTGTCAACGTCGAATATTCCCGTGATAATCTGATGGCAGGGCTGTCGATTCTCGGCATCGGGATGCTGTCGCACGCTTTGCTTGCGCTGTTTGCGTTTCTTGCCGCACACTACGTCCGCCGTGATAAGGTGGAGCGCATTTTGACCGAATACAGCCTGACCTTCGTCAATGCGGGCTTCATGGGTTTTCCGCTTCTGCAGACGATGTTCGGCGATATCGGTCTGTTCTGGGGCGCGTTTTACGTCGTTGCGTTCAACCTTTCCGTTTGGTCGTACGGTATGATCGTGCTGTCGCGCGGCAAGGACAAGGACGCGCCCGGTGAGAAGATCCGCATCAATCCTCTGAAGCTGATCCTCAATCACGGAACGACGCCGTGTCTTGTCGGATTTCTGTTCTTCGTTCTGCAGATCAAGCTGCCCGCACCCGTTTCCGCGGCTGTTGGGTATATGAACAACATCTGCACGCCCGTTGTCCTGCTTGTCATCGGTGCGAATCTGTCGCGTCTGCCGCTCAAAAAAATCTTCTGTGACGTACAGCTTTACGTCTTTTCGTTCCTGCGTCTGCTGGTTGCACCGTGCGTGATCGCGCTGATCTATCATTTCTGCGGGATGTCCAATGATTACGTCATTTTCTTTACCGTCATGGCGAGTCTGCCGACTGCCGCCGTTACCGCAATGTTTTCCGAAATCTACGATATGCGCCCCGATTATGCGTCGAAGACCGTCGGTATGTCAACGGCACTTTCGATGTTCACGATTCCCGTGGCGGTGGTGCTCTGCAATCTGATCTTAACACTTTGACAGAACAGAAAGGAAACAACGATTATGTACAAACTTCGTCTCGGTACCTCACTTTCTCTGTTCCGCGAAGGTTTTGCGGACAAGTTAAAAGAAGCCAAAGCACTTGGCTTTGATGCGATGGATCTTGATCTCTGTGCCTTCTGGCCGCATCGCGACAAAGAAATCGAAGCGATGAAAGGGCTTGTCGACGGTCTTGAAATGGTCAAGTCCTCCGGGCTGTTCTTCAACGGCGTTCATATTTCCTTCGGCAACCACTGGAATTTTGCGCACCACGACGAATCGGTCCGTGCAGAAGCACTTGCCAACATCCGTGAAATTCTGCCCGTCATCGATGCGTATCATCCGAACTGTTACATCATCCACGGCAGCTTTGAACCGATCTCCGACGACATCCGTCCGACCCAGCTTGCAGCACTTCACGACTCACTTCTGCAGATGACCGCATGGACGAAAACGCCCATTGCCGTCGAATCCCTGCCGCGCACCTGTCTGTTCAACACGGCAGAGGAAGGCATGGCCATTATCGATGCGATTCCTGCGGGTGTCGGTGCGTGTGTTGACGTCAACCATTTCCTCAAGGAAAAGTCCGAGGATGCCGTCCGTGCGCTCGGAAAGCGGATTCTGACCACGCATATTTCCGACCATGATTACGTCGATGAACGGCATTGGCTGCCAGGCGAGGGTAAGATCGATTGGATGGCGCTGCTTGATGCGTTTGAATCAGCGGGCTATGACGGTGTATTCAACTATGAAGCAACCGCATCTTTGCCCGAAATTAAGGAAAATTATGACAAGCTGTTTGCCGCATACAACAACGGAGGAAATTTCTGATGAAAAATAGAATTTTGCCGTTCCCGAAAACCGTGCAGTACGGAGAAGGTACTTATGCGCTTGCGCCGACCTATATTTGCGAGGGCTTTGACGGTGCTGAAACCGCTGCCATCACGGCGGCATCCGATTATTTTGACCGTGTGTTCTTCCGTTTTCTGTCCCGTGCGGACAAGCGTGAGGATGCGGGAATTGTCTGTATCTGCGATCCTGCGCTTGCGAAGAACGCGTACGTCATTGATGCAGCCGAGGGCGGCGTGACGATAACGGCGAAAAACGCAGAAGCCTTGAACTATGCCTTTGCCGCGCTCGTTCTGTCCGTGGAAGAGGACGAGACTGGTCTGCGTGTTCCTGCAATGCACGTGGAAGATGCGCCCGACGGTACGTGGAGAGGTCTGATGATCGACCTTGCACGCAAGTGGCATCCGCTCCAATATCTTTACGATGCGATTGACCTTTGTTATCTTTACAAGATCAACCGTCTGCAGCTGCACTTTACCGACGACCAAAGCTTTACCTTCCCGACGGATGCCTATCCGAAGCTCCGCACGGAAAACCGCTGCTATACCAAGGAAGCGTTGATCGCGCTCGACACATACGCCAAAGAGCGCGGTGTCATGCTTGTTCCCGAGCTTGATCTGCCCGGACATTGCTCCTGCTTCAACGCGGCATATCCCGAAATCTTCGGATCGCACGGCATTATGTGTGCGGAGGAGAAGACGTTTGCGGCACTCGGCACGCTGATCGACGAGATCCTTGCTGTGTTCCCCGATGCCCGTTTTCTGCATTTGGGCGGTGACGAAGCGGCAATCGATCGCTGGGATGACTGTGAGGGCTGCCGCGCTTATCGCGAAGCACACGGTTTGCCCGACGTTCATGCGCTGTATGCACACTATCTGCAGAGAATGACCGATTACGTTCTGGCAAAGGGTGTTACGCCCGTCATCTGGGAGGGCTTTTCCAAGGAGTATAACCATTTGATTTCCAAGGACGTCATCGTCGTTGCGTGGGAATCGTATTATCAGCTGGCACCCGAGCTTCTGGAGGGCGGCTTTACGCTGATCAACTGCTCGTGGAAGCCGCTTTATATCTGCACGCCGCACACGCACTGGACGCCCGGTGAGATTCTGAAATGGGATATCTACCGCTGGCAGCATTGGTGGGAAAAATCCGTTGCATCCAAGCAGGATATCGTCGTTCCCGATACCGCACCCGTACTCGGCGGACAGATCTGCGCGTGGGGTGACCAGCTTGTCGGAATGTCCTCAAACGAGGAGGCGTGCAGAGCCGAGCTTGCGCTGATCCGTGAACGGATTGCCGCGCTTGCAGAGAAGACGTGGAATACGCACTCTGCCGTGACCGCAGAAGCACTTGCGGAAGTTTATGCGCACACCGATGCGGTGCTTGACCGTATACTGCGCAGATAACGTGACGTTTTGAGAAAAAGAACCGTTTGGATGTACTGCCGACAGCTGCATCCGTGCGGTTCTTTTGATTTTTTGATCAAAATAGGAAAACATCGGATATTTGCTCTTGCATGACAGATACTTTTGTGGTAAAATAAAAAGAAGAAAAACAAAGGAGTGATCCTATATGAAACAATCGTTATTTCGTCGTATGCTTGGCATGATCTTAGGATGTATGCTTGTTCTCTCAAGCGTGGTTTTGTCCGCATCGGCATACGTCATCACCGATGATACCGTCATCTACCGCACGCAAACCTCCCCGGCAGACGGACTTTTGTATGAAGCGATCCTGTCGGAACAGGATGGGGAGGCGCAGAGAGGATATCTGTTTACCTATCAGCCCGGTCGTGCGGTGCTTCCGATGGTGACCTACGGCACACACGTCGTCGGACGAGAAACCACCACTTCGATGATGCGTCTTGTGCAGAAGCAGCTTGCGGAGAGCGGTGAACGCGTTGTCGGCGGCATCAACGGTGACTTTTTCAGTATGCAGACGGGGATTCCGATGGGCGTTTTGATACAGGATGGTGAGATTCTGTCCACAGACGCAGGAGAGACAGCCATCGGCATCAAAGCCGACGGTGCGTATCTGCTCGGCAGACCGACGATCACAACGACCCTACATAAGATATCGGAAACAGGCGCAGATGTGCTGACGCTTCCCGTCGCGCATATCAACAAATATCCTGCGGTTTGGGGCGCGTATCTGTGCACGCCCGATCATGGAAAAACGACGTATTCCACGGAAGAAGGTACGGAATACGTATTCAAAACCGAGGAGGGCATCTTTTCGCTGACAGAGGACGTCCGCGCAACCTTGACGGAGATCCGCGAAAAGAGCAAAAACAGCGAAATTCCCGAAGACGGATTTGTTATTTATCTGCACGAGAAGTGCACACAGGCAGAAGCCTACCGCGCGCTTGCCGTCGGTGATACCGTGTCAATCTCCTGCACGGCGGCAGAGGGCTGGTCGGACGTTACGCTGGCTCTCGGCGGCGGTGATCTGCTGATTGAAAACGGTGAGATCCACAGCGATGATTTTGACAAAGACCACGGAAAAAAAGCCAATCCGCGTACGGCAATCGGCTATACTGCGGACGGAAAGCTGCTCTTTTTTGCCGTTGACGGCAGAACCGACGCGTCCAAGGGTCTGACGCTGGAAGAGCTTGCAAAGACGATGCAGTCGCTCGGATGCATTGGTGCGATCAACCTTGACGGCGGCGGCTCCACAACGGTCGTTGTTCGCAGGGATGATGCGTCGTTTACCGTGCAGAACAAGCCGACGGACGGCACGGAACGCAAGGTGTCCAATGCGGTGCTGTTCGTCGATGCGTCCGTGTCCGACGGCATCCCGTATTATGCGGAGGTCACGCCCGACGCGCCGCTGGTCTTCCGCAATGCGACGGTCGATCTGGACGTAAAGATCACCGACCGCAGCCATACGTCGCTGACACCCGACAATGCGCAGATCACGTGGTCTGCCGTCGGCGGAACGGTGGACGAAAACGGTATTCTCACCCCCGACCTTACCGCCAAAACCGTCACGGTTTCGGCGCAGATTCGGATTCCTGTGACGGATGCGGAAAGCGGTGCTGTCACGGAGTGCGTTCTTGAAGCGACCGAAACCGTTTACCGCGTGGATACGCTGGACGGCATCGTCGCCGACGTGTCATCGCTGACGATTCCGTTCGGCGGTCATTCCGCACCGGTCAAGGTATCGGGCAGATGGAAGGGACGTACGGTACAGCTTGCACTGAAGGATATGCGTGCGTCGGTCATTCCTGTCAATGAAGGAGAAGAGGCCGCAGGATACGTCGGTGTTTCCCTGACGGTTTACAGCACGAAGACGCTTGATCATGCGCAGAAAGCGAATCTGCTTTTGGCAATTACGGATGACGGCGGTAAGACCTATCGGACGACCGTCCCCGTCACGTTCGGTGTCGCAGAGCGGGTCGTTATGAATATGAACACCGGTTTGCCGAACGCGTTTCTGACTTATGACAGTACTGCCGCAGTCAGTCGTCTGACAAACGGCGGCAGAAACGGCTCGGCGGCGGTCTCTGTTACGGGGCAGTGGATCGCGCCCAAAACCACGCCAGCGGCATCCCATCCCGTCAAACGCATCGATCTTTACGTCAAGGGAACGGTTCCCGCCGATCTTTGTGCTGTCATCACGCGCGGTGACAGGGAATATACCCTGCCGTGGGCCGTCTCCGATGATTTTTCCCGCATCGGCGGATGGGTGCGGCTGTCGCTGGATACGACCGCAATCGATAAAAAAGGCATTTCGGACTTCACGGTCACAAAACTGCTGTCCTCTTCGGAAACGTTCACGCTGACCGTGGACGACCTGACGTATTTCTTTGGAGACAGCATGGCTGTATTCAACGATACGAGCAAAACGTGGGCGCACGACAGCATCGAAACGCTGTATCGTATGGGTGTGGTAAGCGGCATTGCAAACGGCGACGGTACGTACCGCTTTGCGCCGTCCGACGGTCTGACCCGTGTGGAATTTGCGGTCATGATTGCAAAGTTCATGGGGCTGACGATATCCGATGACGCATCCGTCGCATCCTTTGCCGATGCCGAGGAGATTCCCGCATGGGGAATTCCGTATATCGCGGCGGTCACGGAATCAGGCTATATGCGCGGCAAGGGTGCAGGCAATGACGAAAACGGAAACCCGCTCGTCCGCTTTGCATCCGACGATACGATGTCCCGTGCGGAGGTATTGCAGGTGCTCGGTGCGCTGCTTGCGGACAAAGAGGCGCTTCCGCTGACAACTGCGTTTGCAGACGATGCGGATATTCCCGATTGGGCGAGAACCAACGTCACAAAAATCGTTGGCTACGGACTGATCAGCGGTTTTGAGGATAATACACTTCGTCCCGGTGCAGTGATTTCCCGTGCGGAGATTGCGGCGCTCTTGGTACGTATCCACGGTATTCTTTCTGTACCTGCTGTCGAAGAAGAACCGACCGAGGAACCGACGGATGATCCTGCCGTCGAAGAACCCACGGAAACGCCGACGACCGAACCTGTCGAAGAACCTACAGACGTCCCGACCACAGAACCTGTGGAAGAACCGACGGAAACCACGACGGAAAGCGAAACCGCCGAGCCTGTCGAGCCAAGCGAAATTCCGGAAAATCAGACGTAACAAATACGGGCTGCTGTACAACGCGTGTACGGCAGTCCGTTCTTTTGTGGTATTATTCGGTTGTTGCTGTCGTTTCGCGGAAATAATCGGGATCGAGTTCGTAGATATTCGCTTGCCATTGCCGCCAGAGCTGATCCCAGAAGATTTGAGAGGCTTCTTCGGGAGAATCGGCGCCGAGGATGATGTAGGTGTTGGATGAACTGTAACCGTTACCATCTTCTTGGGGCTCCATAAGCGGAAAGACGATGATGCCGTCTTTTTCGCCGAAATCTTCTGTCAGATAACTGTAAATGATCATTGCACGGTCATCCGTCCGGGTCGGATAAGCGAGACTTGGATTGAGCGGCAGAAGGTGTCCGGGCAACTCCGATCTGTATTTGATCCATTTGTCGCTCCATGTTTGGCTGAATCTGTCATAAAAACCAAAACCCGGCGGCAGAATATATCCCTCGAAGCAATCGGGCTTGAACAGATAATTGATTTTCACACCGTCAAAACGGATGTTGATGTCTTCGCTCTCTACAGCCTGTGGGAAATCCGACACGTCCATTTCCTGCGGTTTTGCGCCATCGGGCAGTGCGTTCAGCTTTGCATCGATCTCATCCCATACATCATCCGAAAACGTAATTTCGTAGCCTGTATAGGTGATATCCACCTTGGAACGCCAGCCGACAAAGTACAGAAAGCACCCGACGACGGCAAGACAGAGCAGCGGCAGAACGACGAACCGTCCGACGGGATAGAGCCAAAAGTGCTTGATTTTGTCAAGCTTCAGCGCGGTATCGTAGGATTGCTCCCATTCCTTTGCATAGCGCAGATACCGCTCATATGCCTCCTCACGCGCGTCACGGCTGACATCCTCATCCCAGACACGGAAACGCATTTCGGGCACGGCGTGCGTCTCTACGCGGCGAATACGGTATGGCTCGTCGGTTGGGAGTGCCGCGGTATCGGCGGATAGCATCTTTTGCTCCTCGGGAGCCGGGAGCGTACCGCCGAGTGCTTCGGCAAGGGATTCTGCCGAGGAAAGGGACGCGGGGGATATTGCATCGGCACGTTCGAGGAGCAATTCCAGTTCACGGAACTTTCCGCGCAGTTCGTCGCGGTATTCGGAGAAGATCGTGGGGATATCCTCGGGCGTGTTCTGCATCGCCGCGATCTGTTCAAGAGAGAAGAATGATTGACGCAGACCGGCGATGGTTTTCAGCTGCTCCACCGTTTTCTCGTCATAATCGCGGAACATACGCCCGTTCTTTTCGGTCATCGACGGGGAGATCAAGCCTTTTTCCTCGTAGAGACGAATGGCTTTTTCGGTCAGACCGCAGAGTGCGGCGGCTTCTTTGATTTGCACGGTCAGTCCTCCTTTCCTTGTTCATACGGTTTGATGACATCGTGATAGTATGCCTGATTGGCGCGCCAGACGGTATCGTAATAGCGGTAGAGTGCATCCTGTGCGGAATTTGCCGGGAAAAGCATATAACGGTTTCCAGATGTGTAGGTGGTACTGTTTCCACTCTTCTCGACCAATTCTCTGATGCTGAAAATGAATTGCGGATTTTCCTTTTCTCCGAAGATCATGACATCTTGGATAACGCTTTGATCGGAGGTGCGTGTCAGCTTACCGCCAACTGCTTTTTCAATATAGATGCTCCAGTAATATCCGGGACCGAATTCCTGCTCGGATAAAACAAAGTTACTGCCGTAATACTCTCTGGTTTGCTCGGGTGTCAGCTTACCGCCGCGTCGAACACCGTTTCTGTCGGAAACATGAATTTCGTAGCTGTCCAATATCACTTCTCCGCGGAACTGGTCACGCTGAAATAAATAATGGTGATATTCACCGCGTAGGGTGATCGTGCGCGGGATTCCCTCGGATTCGGGAATATACGGCTTCAAGTCGAGCGCGTAAACTGCATCGGAATCGGGCAGGGCATCTACGTCAACGGGAATGATTTGCTCATCCGACAGAACGATTTCATAACCCTGTAATGTCAGATCGATGTCTGTGATAAACGGCTGTGTGTATAAATACCATCCTGTAACGGAAAGGATCACAGCAGACAGCGCAATCCACTTCCAAAACGGTCTTTCCAATATATACCGCACCGCCAGCTCCGCCGCATACCGCTTTTCCCAGCGCACAATCCACTTTTGATATCTTGCGTAGGCTTTTTCTCTCTCGTCCGTCGATGCATCCTCGTCCCATATGCGGAAATGTACCGTGGGCAGTACCTCGTCTGCAATGCCATGCGGTGCAGGCGTGGTCATGGCATCCGAAACGGCGGTGATATCGGTCAAGGTGTCCGCATTGATTTCCTCGGCACGGATGATCAACGGCTTTAAGTCGGTGTACTGTTTTTGCAGTTCCGCACGGTACGACGCAAAGACGGAGGGGATGTCCTCTGGATGGTTGAGGATTTGGGCAATCTGGTCGAGCGAGAAAAACGATTTGCGCAGACCGGCGATGGTTTTCAGCTGCTCCACCGTTTTCTCGTCATAATCGCGGAACATACGCCCGTTCTTTTCGGTCATCGTCGGGGAGATCAAGCCTTTTTCCTCGTAGAGTCGGATGGCTTTTTCGGTCAGACCGCAGAGTGCGGCGGCTTCTTTGATCTTCATGGGCGGCTCCTTTCTTGGGACTGGGGCGGTTTCTTGTCAGTTCTCAAAAATGCGCTTTTCGCGTTCTTTCCAATCGTATTCGTAGTAAAGGTATTTTGCTTCTTCCACCGATTTCGCGGGAACGAAAATATAACGGTCATGACCGAGTCGGTGGAATACGATTCTGTTCGGGTCGATTTCGCCGTTGTCGAGCAGATAATGTCCTGCGGGAGCGGGTGTGATCTGAATGGCTTCTTTTAAGTTGTTTTCGTGTGCCAAAATCAGACTGATGAGAGCACTCCGATCCTCTCGGATCAGAAAGACGTTGCGCCAATCGATGGATGTGACCTCTCCGTAATGATCGTCAACGGAAAAGAGGAAGCGGCTTTCGGCAGGCTCCAGATCGGCGGGATCGATGTCATGATAAATCGGAAACGGCGATGAGAGGGATTCATAGCCCGAGATGGAAATGTATCCTTTGAATACATCCTCCCGAAAGGCATACCGCAGAATCCAGCCGTCAAAGCATACCGTGCGCTCGACGGCATCGGTCGGATTGGGAAGGCGGGAAATATCGTAGTTTTCAATTTCCTCGATGGACTGAAACGAATTGCGCAGATGCCAGAGCTGTTCGCTGTCCTCGGAAAATGTCGCCTCATAACCTGTCAGTACGGTATCAACGCGGACAGGCATCGGTACATAATAAAGAATCAACGCCAGCATGATCAGTCCTGTCAGTACCGCCGTGATGACCTTAAACGACCGTCCGATCCAATCGCAGACCGTATCAAAGACGAGATACGCGCCGTAGAACCGTCCCCAATGTGCGATATACCGCTGACAGCGTTCATAGGCGATCTCGCGCTCGTCGCGTGACATTTCCTCATCCCAGACGCGGAAGTGCAGGGTAGGCAGTGCTTGCTCGGAAATGCCGTGCTCACCGGGCGCTGTTATTGCTGCGGAAACCTCAGCAGCGGAGGACAGATCTGCTGCGTTGATTTCCTCGGCGTGCTGCAAAAGCGGTTTGAGATCGGCATATTTTTGCTGAAGTTCCGCACGGTAGGATGTAAAAACAGCGGGGATGTTTTCGGGGTGATCGAGGATTTGGGCAATCTGTTCCATGGAGAAAAACGCACGGCGCAGCGCGGCAATGGTTTGCAGACGGGACACGGTTTCCCTGTCATAATCGCGGAACATACGCCCATTTTTCTCGGTCATTGACGGGGAGATCAAGCCTTTTTCTTCATATAGTCGGATGGCTTTCTCGGTCAGACCGCAGAGTGCGGCGGCTTCTTTGATCTTCATGGATGGCTCCTTTCGGGGATAATGGGGGATGATGGATATGGTTGACACAGACGGCTCTCGCGGGAGTAGGGGCGATTCACGAATCGCCCGAAACGCGGCACTGCGATGTTGTGGATGATTGAAAATCAACAAAATAATTTGTTGTACGTTTTCCCATATTTATATACAGTCTTCTATGCTACGTGCAACATGTGAATCGCCCCTACAAATATAGGCCATTTCGTCTGCTACAACCCGATTTTACCATATCCCCCAAGGGCAGGAGCAATAGGGTTTTCTAAAAATGTGCTGATTTTGTGCAAAATCCCGCCATCCCGCCCGAAGATGGGTGGTAATGGCGGGATGTGTTGGCAGCGGTATGTGAACTCCCTCAGTCACCTACGGTGACAGCGCCCTCAAAGAGGGAGCCTATGAGAGCTCTTCGTATTCGGACAGGATATCGGGCAGGCGGCGCTCGACCTCGTCGGTGCGCAGGCGATCCTCGGCATACGCGCGTCGCAGAAGCTCGCCCGGAATATACGGGTCGTACTTTTCAAAGACGGGCATTTCGGTCTGCGAAACGAGCGACAGACGGTCAATGCCCTCGCGGCGGATGTGTTCATTCAAGCCTTTGATGAACGCATAGTCGGACACACCGTCGTCCATTTTGAAGGTGATGTAGTAACAGCCCTCAAACACGACGTTGGTGATCTTATATTCCTTTGC
>JAZQWK010000398.1:0-4613 GCA_045632325.1 Eubacteriales bacterium | reverse complement strand
AATGAGGTACTTTTTGACATCGAACAACGGCTTGATACGCTGTGCAATACGGACGGAGCGGGTTTCTGCCGACAGATTTTTCCACGTGCGAAGCAGATAGAACAGCGTTTCGGACTTCTGCTCGACCGTCAGCGTGACTTCGTTTTTATCATCGCGGTACAGGGTATGTCCGTTTTCTTCTGCAAGAAACGGAACAGTACTCTCACAACCGTCCTCGATGCAGACAGGTTCCAACAGGGCACAGACCGCGTTTTCTGCCGTTGTGGTGACAGAAAAGGTGTTGTTTTGATATTGGATGTACATGGGAGTCTCCTTTGCTTGATATGAGTTACTTTACAGGCTCACAATCGTTCCGTCTTCCAGCCGCTTAAACGGCTTTGCACCGCCGCCGAGCACCGTGCGCACATAGTCAAGCTCATCGGCAATCGGATGATCGGTCATCATGCCGCCGAGTGTTTTCAGACGGCTTGCGGAATGGTTATCAGAGCCTGCATGACGAATCAGGCCGTAATTATCGGTATACTGCGCCGCCATCTTGTTTTCAAATTCCGAGCGGCAGGCATTGAAGATTTCAACACCGTGGACACAGCGCGGGAACAGACGGATATGGTCGATATACCCCGCCTCTCTGAACGGATGCGCATGAATGACGAGCGCACCGTGCTCCATCATCATCGGAAGCACCTTGCTCTTTTGCATACCCTCAACCTCGGGATGCGCCAGATACCATTCCTTGTCCAAACCGTAAACGAGGAAGTCCGTACCGCCGTAGGTCATTTCGACGCCCGAAAATACGGAAATGCCGAGTTCCTGTCCGACCTCCAATGCTTTTTCATAGTCGGAGAAATAAAAGCGGATACGTTCTTCGTAGGTCAGCGCACGGTCAACGTTGATGTTGCCGTCGATGAAGTGATTGGTGACAAACAGACCCGCATAGCCGAGTTCCTTGTAATAACGAACGGATTCCTCGGGCGTTGCGCCTGCACAGCGGCTGACGGGCATGGTGTGAAGATGGGTTTCATATAAGTACATAATGGGTTTCCCTTTCTGATTTTTTATATTGATCGGATCGATTACGACAGCATAATTTTGATGATCTCCGCATCGGTCTTGCGCATACCCTCTGCGGCAAGACGACCGACGTTGCGGATGGTGTTTTCCACACCCTTGCTGACAATGCCGTCGCCGCCGAAGAACTGACTTCCTTCACGGAACATCTGCATACCGAGAATCCCCGCTTCGACCGCCGATGCGATCTTTGCGGCACAGCTTGCCTTCGCGCCGTCACAGATAACACCGGAATTGATGGCAAGTGCGTTGACGACCGTATGCGCGACCTCGCGGAAGCCGCCGCCGTACAGATAGGTAATACCCGCCGCCGCACCGCATCCTGCGCTGATGACACCGCAATACGCGCTGAGCGTACCGATGCCCGTTTTGAGATGGATCGTGACGAGGTTGGAAACCGCCAATGCGCGATAAAGGCGGTCCTCCGTCACGCCAAGCTCTTTTGCATAAATCACAACGGGTACCGACGCGGTAATGCCCTGATTGCCCGAGCCGGAATTGATGACGACGGGCTTTTCACAGCCGCCCATACGCGCATCGGACGCCGCCGCGGCATAGGCTTTTGCTCTTGTCAGCACGTCGTTTTCACGCGTGGCAAGAATGACCTGTCCGATCCGCGCACCGTAATTGTGGCGAAGCCCTTCTTCGGCAATCTCCATATTGCAGGAAATCTGTCGGTCGAACAGCGCCTTGACGTCGTCAATGCAGAGCGTATCCGCAAATTCGACGATGCGCTCAACCGACAGCCGTTCCTTTTCTTCCGCAGTTTCGGCTGTGGTAATTTCCAGGTTGCGGCTGAAGACCGTTTCGCCGTCCCGTCGGATGCAAACGATATTGGTGTGATCCTCGGCAATACGGCAACTTGCCGTATGTCCGCCGCCCGTCAGCGTGATGTCGATATCAAAAACGACCCCGGATTCCGATTCTCTGACAACGAACGATGCGTTTTCCAGATAATCCGCAATCTGCTTTTGCTGTTCCTCCGTAACCTCGCTGATGACCAAAAGCTGCTTTGCAGGATCACCGGCGATGATGCCTGCCGCCGCCGCTGCCGCAAGACCGCGCAGACCGCCGGTATTCGGCACAACGACGCTTTTGACGTTCTTGATGATATTCGCGCTGACACAGATGTCCACCTGTTCCGGCAGGACGCCAAGCTCACGCACCGCAGATGCCGCCGCATAAGCCACGGCAATCGGCTCCGTACAGCCCATGGCAGGTACCAGCTCTCTCGTCAGAAGACGAATATAGTCGTTATATATACACTGTTCCATAAGTACACCTCAAGTCATTTCTTTCCTTTATTATATCAGAAACCGTCACATTTTGCAACAGGAAAATGCATTTGAGAGGCAGATACACCCTCATGTATCTGCAAGCGCGGAGCGGAAGATCTCCACGGCCTTTGCAAACGCACGAACCTGCGTGTCATCGACCGTGCCGTCCTCCCGATACGTCGGGCAAAGATAGCCGCCCTCCTCAAACTCATTCCATGCAAACGTCAGAATATGTCCGACAAACTGCTCGTTTACGTTGTTTTTGATATGCTCCGCAAACGCCGCCGCGCCGTCGGTCAGTTCCGTCTCCGTCGGTGCGGGTGCATACTGCACGTTCAGATAGATCGACTTTCCCTCTGCGTTTGTCGTCCACGGTGTCAAGCGGTCCATGCGCGGTGACGGATTCCAACCGACGGTGAACAGCGGAACGATCGGTTTTCCCGTCTGCATGCGGCGAAGATCCTGTTCTATCGCAAAACGGCAAAGCGCGTCATACCGATCAACATCCGTCGGATTGTAAGCAGCATATGCGGAAACAGCATCCGCCAGCGGCAAAACATCAGCAGAAGTAAACATCGGAACGGTAAACGGTGACGGAATACCGCGTTCCTTGCAAAGCGCATGAACGTGCAGAATCGTTTCCTTCGTATTGCCGTGGTACACATACAGCAGCGGTCGACCGTCAATCTTTTCATAATAGGGCTTTTCAAACGCAGTTACAAGATCCGAAAGATCGTGATCGGTGAACGGATGACCACTCAAGATGGCGCACATCCCGAGTTTTTCCGTCAATGTGCTTTTCTCGTAAAGATGCCGCGCGTAATTGAGCTCATGGACTCTGTGACTGCAGTCAATCGGCGATTTCTGTTCA
Source organism: Eubacteriales bacterium (assembly GCA_045632325.1). GTDB lineage: Bacteria > Bacillota > Clostridia > Oscillospirales > CAG-272 > RGIG3925. The sequence continues at coordinate 1,397 of JAZQWK010000398.1, read as the reverse complement.
TGCAGAAGCGATCCCTCCGTCGGATACCATACAAACGCAAAATAGTCAATGCCCGCGTCGATGGCATACTGCAGCTCCTGTTCATATTCTGTAACAGAGCGAAAATGGTAATCGATCCGTTCCTCATCGATGATGTCCGCATAATACGGCACCCAAGTGCGGTATTTCGCCTGTGACAGCGATCTTGTCTGATAATAGCCAAAGTATGTATCACGGGTGAGCGATGCATCCCAGTTGATGACACCGATGCGGATTTTTTTCATAATGATATTTTCCTCTCTGTCTCTGTAATTGGCTTGGTGTGGATCGACATCGCGTCTCGATTGGAGCATGATTCGTTACTTTTGCGCTTCCGTATTATGGCCAAGCTGATAGAATGCCACTGCAGAAGCCGCCGCAACATTCAGCGAGTCAACACCGTGGTACATCGGAATTTTTACCGTATAATCGCAAGCCGCGATGGTTTCGTCGGAAAGTCCATCGCCCTCTGTCCCCATGATGACGGCAAGACGGGGTTCTTCGGTCAGACGCGGTTCCCTGATGGAAAGCGTATCGTCTTTCAGCGCCATCGCCGCGGTTTTGAATCCAAGGCTTTTGATTTCCTCCAAATCGCCGCTTTCCATAAAGGTCCATTCGATCTGAAAAACGGTACCCATGCTGACTCTGACAGCGCGTCTGTACAGAGGATCGGAGCATCCCGGTGTCAGCAAAACCGCATCCATGCCGAGTGCCGCGGCAGAGCGGATGATTGCTCCCACATTGGTCGGATTCATCACACGGTCAAGAATGACAACTCTGCTCTTGTTATGGCAGATTTGAGTGACCGTTTTCAGTTTTTTGCGTTTCATGGCACACAGCATACCGCGTGTGAGTGCAAAGCCTGTCAACTGTGTCAGAACATCAAATTCCGCGCAGAAGACAGGGATATCACCGATGCGGTCAAGAATCGGTCTGCCCTCGCCCTTGATATGTTTTTTCTCCATCAGACACGAAACCGGTTCGTATCCCGCATCCAGTGCCCGCTCGATCACCTTGGGGCTTTCTGCTATAAACATCCCCTTTTCGGGAAATTCGTGATTGTACAGCTGAACCTCGGTCAAGCGAGCATATACATCCAGCTGAGTTGCTAAAAAATCGGTGATCTCGATTAGATGACTCATGTTAATCTCCATTTTATCAAAGGAAAATCCTTGTCGCGTTTTTTGATTGAGCAGATGGAAATTCTGCCTCTCTTTGTGCTTTATTGTACCATAAAAGAGGATATTTTTCAAGCCGATCATATAAATTCCAAGGGTTTTTCACAGAAAAAGAAAACAGCCACCTTGCAGTGACTGGTTCGTTCTGAATACAATATCGAATAGATACAATCGTGAAGTTTGCACTGACGTGCAAGTGAT
>JAZQWK010000397.1:0-27991 GCA_045632325.1 Eubacteriales bacterium | reverse complement strand
GGCAACTATTTCGTTGCATCCATGCTGTTCAAGTGGGCAAACTCGTTTGTCGATCCGCGCAAGCGCGGCGAATATTCCGCTGCAAAGGAAATGATCTCGCTTTTGTCGGGCATGGTCTTTACGCTGGTCGTCGGTATGATCATCGACCGCTTGGAGGCACTTGACCGCCTGACCGCAGGGTTTCTGTTCATTGCCTGTGCAGGATTGATCCTGTCGGTCTGCTGTCTTATCTGCCTTCTGATGATCCGCGGTGATATCAAAAAGGCAGAGGCGGAAGCAAAACCCGCCGATACCGCCGCACCGCGTCATACGATGCGGCAGGTGCTTGCCAATACGCTCGGCAATCGCAGCTTTGTCAACGTTGTCATTCTGATGTCGCTGTGGAACGTCGCGCAGTATCTCACGGTCGGCTTCCTCGGTACGTTCAAAACGACGGATCTGCTGTTGTCGGTCGGTACGGTACAGCTCATCAACATCGGCAGTAATCTCGTCCGTTTCTGCATTTCCAAGCCCTTCGGACGCTACTCCGACAAGACCTCCTACGCGCGCGGTATGCAGCTTGCGATGGTGATCTGCGCACTCGGCTTTGCTGCCAATCTCTTCACGACGAAGAGTACGTGGTGGTTTATCATCATCTATCAGATCCTGCATAACGCAAGCTATGCGGGAACGAATCAGAATTCGTATAACATTCTCTACAGCTACGTGGATGCGGATTATTTCGTTGAAGCGATGGCGATCAAGAACAGCATTGCAGGTGTGATCGGCTTTGCGGCGTCGCTTGTCGGTGCCAAGATCTTGTCCGCTGTGCAGAACAACGGCAATATGCTGTTCGGTGTCCCCGTTTACGGTCAGCAGCTCTTGTCTTTGCTTTCCTGTATCATGGTGCTCGTCTGCATCGTCTTTTTGCGGTGCGTCATAGACAAGCAAAAAGTAATGAAGCAGTAAGATCGCGTCGCGGTCAAATTTTCGGTTTTGTCCGTGATAGGCTTGGCTTCAAAAAATGTTTACAAAACAATGCAGGTGAAATGCTTGCATTGTTTTCGTTTTTATGGTACAATGACGATATCATCAAATACAGGGGATATATACATAATGAAGAAAATTATCAATCAGACGTACGATGCGGAACGGGCACTGTACGCATCGGACGGCATGATCTGCGAGGATTGTACCTTTGCAGGACCTGCCGACGGTGAGAGCGCGTTCAAGGAAAGTAAAAATCTCGTGGTTCGCAGATGCAATTTTGAACTGCGCTATCCGTTCTGGCATGACGAGCACGCCGAGATCGAGGATTCTGTGTTTTCGGCAACCAGCCGCGCACCGTTCTGGTATTCCGATCGGATCACCATGCAGAACTGCCGTATGGAATCCGTAAAAGCATTCCGTGAGTGCAGAGACGTGTTTTTGAAAAACTGCAACATTACGTCCGAGGAATTTGGATGGCGGTGCAAAGACGTCAAGATCAGCGGCGGCGATTTGACGAGCTCGTATTTTCTGTTTGGTTCCGAGGGAATCACGATGGAAGGCGCACATTTTGGCGGGAAATATTCGTTTCAGTACGTAAAGAACGTCGAAATCAGAAACTGCGTGCTGGATACCAAGGACGCTTTCTGGCATGCGGAAAACGTCACGGTTTACGACAGCGTTGTCAAGGGAGAATACCTCGGATGGTATTCCAAGAATCTGCGTCTTGTCAGATGCGCAATTTCCGGAACGCAGCCGCTGTGTTATGCGGAAAATCTGGTGCTGGAGGATTGCACGATGGACGGATGTGATCTGTCCTTTGAATATGCATCCGTTCACGCCGACGTTCGCGGGGAAATCCTCAGTATCAAGAATCCTGCATCGGGCTCGATCACAGCGGATCGTATCGGTCAGATTCTGTTTGACGAATACCGACGCGATACGGAATGTATGGTTACGGAACGGGAGAAGCAGGCGTAAAGCGAGTTGCTTTTATGAAAATCAAAAAATCCGCTCTTACGGTGGAATACCATTTCTTGGTATCGCTATCATGAGAGCGGATTCTTTTTAGTTTTTGGATGGGTTCGGGAATCGGATCAATCGGCTGCTGCCTGAATGGTAAGAACCTCGCGGGAGGAGCGGATCACGTCTTCTGTGTTGATGAGCAGATCGGTCTCGCCGTTGATCTCACGGACGAATTCACCGAGTCCCGTAACGTCGTAGGACTTCAACTCAACGGGCTTGAAGCCGGAACTGCCTTCCAAAGCGACCTGCAGAAGGACGGCGGTGTCGGCGTCGATGCCCGCTTTACCGGCACCCTTCATTTTGTATTCAGCAACGCCGCGGGTACCCCAGAACGTCATGCGCCAATAGGTTTCCAGAGAAAAGCCGCAGCTGGCGGGAGCCGCATACGAAACGTCTGCCGTAAAGCCGGCACCGTTGTCCAGCTCTGCCATAAACTGTCCGCAATCGCGGAAATCGGGTTCTTCTTTCGCAAAATGGTTCCACGTGCGCGCGCCGGTGACGTTTTTGACGCCCATGCCGGTGATAAAGCGCACAAGATCTACACCGTGGATGGCGATATCGTTGATCGTACCGCCATGCTGACCCGGTGCAAAATACCACATCGGGCGGCTGCCGTACTGCAGGGGATGCTGTGCCGTCATGTTGATACAGCCGATCTCGCCAAGCGTTCCGTCAGCGATCATTTCGCGAAGATTGCGGATGCCCTGAGAGAAACGCAGGGTCAGATAGCAGCCGACCTTGAGATTTTTCTCGGATGCCAATGCTTCGATTTCATCGATTTCCGCAAGAGAGGTGCAGACCGGTTTGTCCGCGTAGACGTGCTTTCCTGCGCGCAGCGCTGCAATCGCCTCGCCGCCGCGTTCTCCAAAGGAACCGCCCAGACAGATCGCGTCAACGCGCGGGTCCTCAAGCACCGATTCCAGCGTCGGATAATGAAACGCAAGTCCCAGTCCGTCGGCAAGTGCCCGTCCTTCTTCGGTATCCTCCCATGCGCCGAGCACGGTAATATTCGGATCTGCCATGGCTTCCTGGTAAATGGCTCCCGTATGACGGTGCTTGAAGCCGACAAATGCAAGATTCATATGCTACACTCCTGTTCTGATTTCGGGTGACGCGTGCCAAACGCGCCCCAGTATTTTTCACTATTATAACACAGATTTCATAAGATTACAAGAGGATGTCGCAAATGAAATGAATATCCTGTCCCAAAGAAATGACGGATTATGATTGACATTCCGTACATTCTGTGTTATGATGTACGTAAGACACGGCGGACGGCGTACGTATCGCTGTCAATCAAGCAAAAAGGAGCAGCCTATGAATCCAGTTTTGAAAAATGCCGCGGTTTCCATGCCGCGAACCGATTATCCGCGCCCGATGTGGATGCGCGGCGAATGGTACTGTCTGAACGGCCCGTGGGAATTTGCGTTTGACTTCAGCGCAAGCGGTGAGGAACGCGGTATGCAGATAAGCGGTGATTATCCGCTTACGATCAACGTTCCGTTCTGTCCCGAAAGTCCGCTGTCGGGTATCGGATACCGAGATTTCATTCCCGCGGTTTGGTATCGCCGCACGTTTCACGTCGATTGTCCCGTCGGTTATCGCGCAATTCTGCACTTCGGTGCGGTCGATTACGCGTCCAAGGTTTGGGTCAACGGCAAGTCCTGCGGCAGCCACGAGGGCGGCTACTGTGCGTTTTCCTTTGACATCACCGACAAGCTCACGAACGGAGACAACGTGCTCGTCGTCATGGCAAAGGACGATAACCGCTCCGGCCGCCAGCCTGTCGGTAAGCAGTGCACCCGCTACGCATCCACTGCCTGTTCGTATACCAGAACGACCGGTATCTGGCAGACCGTTTGGGTGGAAATCGTACCGGACGTATATCTCGTCTCGCACAAGATGACGCCGCACGCGGCAGACGGTTCAATCGATATCAGTGTCTGTGCATCGCAGAAGCGTATGCAGGGGTATTCCGTCAAGCTGACGGCGTTCTATGACGGACGGGAAGTCGGACAGACCTCGGCTCACTTTGTCGGCGATACGGCAAGTGCACGCCTGCACGTGTCGGAGGTGCATCTGTGGAACGTACTCGCACCCGAGCTTTATGATCTGACGGTGGAACTGATGTACGTAGGCGACGTGGTAGATACTGTAGAAAGCTATTTTGCACTGCGTGATATTTCGTTTAACGAAACGGGTCTGACGGTCAACGGTAAGCCCGTGTTCATGCGTCTGATTCTCGACCAGGGCTTCAACGCCGACGGTATTTATACCGCTCCCGAAGCAGCTTTTTTGAAACGTGACATTGAACTGTCCATGGAGCTTGGCTTCAACGGTGCAAGATTGCACCAGCGCGTCTTTGAAGAACGCACGCTGTACTATGCCGATCACCTCGGTTATATGGTCTGGGCAGAGGAAGCGAGCGGTATCGATCTGTCGAATGCCGATGCAACGGAGCGTTTTTTGCCGGAATGGATGGAAATCGTCAAGATGCATTACAACCATCCGTCGGTTATCGGCTGGTGTCCGTTCAACGAAACCTATCACGCGATGGTGCTTCATAAAGAAACGCATACCACGCTTTACCGCGTCACGAAGGCTCTTGACCCCTACCGTCCCGTCATCGATGCCAGCGGCGGCGTCCATTATGAAACCGATATGTTTGACGTCCACGACTACGAGCAGGATCCCGCACTCCTGGCATCGTATCTCGAACCGATGATGAACGATCCTTCGTACTTCCATAGTCCCGTCCCGCGCTATCGTGGTCACGCACCGACCCGTCCCGAGGAATACCGCGGTCAGCCGTATTGGGTCAGCGAATACGGCGGAACCTTCTGGGATCCGCGCAATACAAATTCCGGCTGGGGTTACGGCAATGCACCGAAAACCGAGGAGGAATTTGCTGCCCGCTACGAGGGTCTGACGGAGGTGCTGCTTTCCCATCCGCGCGTCTGCGGCTTCTGTTATACCCAGCTGACCGACATTGAGCAGGAACAGAACGGGCTTTATTTCTATGACCGAACGAGAAAGTTTTCTGATGAGGTTTACGAGCGTATCCGTGACGTGAACCGGAAATTGGCAGCGATAGAATCGTTGGATGCGGAGTAAATGATGTAAAATTCGGCGCTCGAGCGAATTGGCTCGGGCGCCGTTTTTCTGAAATTCCCATTAACGGGAACGGTTTCCCAATTAACTGTGTTTCTTCGAAACGTTTACAAGCACGGGGATAAGCGCAAACATCAAAAGCGAGAAGATCGCACCTGCGAGAAAGATTTCAGGCGCGGGAATATACTGCGTCGTCATCACGTCGGCAGATTCCAAATTGGGAAGCGGAACGTTCACGCGGGCATTGATGCCGTTGCCGATCATAGGACCTGCGATCATGGGAATGAGCACACTGAACACCATACGGACGCCCTGCAGCTTGCCAACCACGCCGTCAGGGGTATAGTCTCTGACAAGCGAGCCGCAAAGCGCGGAGATCAGAATATATCCTGCGATCATGACAAAGCCGGCAATTCCAAAGGTAATGAGCGTCGCCGTCTTGTCCGTTCCCTTTGCAAAGTACATGCCAAACAGTCCTGCTGCAAAGATGGCAGATGCAAAATACAGCATGGTATTTTTGTCTTTTCTGTCGGAAAGCCGTGTCAGATAAAGGTTGACAGCCGCACCGAGGATGATCGCGCCACCGAATACAATGCTGTACTCGATGACGGAAAATCCAAGATATGTCTTCATGTAAATGATGAGATACGGCATAAAGATCTGGCACGCAATACCGTAGATCAGCACCAGACAAAGCGTCAGATAAAGCGGCGAATTTTCTTTGATCACGCCCGGCTGAAAACCGTAAAGGATGTCTTTGAACGTTCCGCTTTTTTGAAGTGCGGGGCTGTCCTTCAGCTTGAAGATGCCGCATATACCGCATATAGAAATGACGATGCCGAGACAAAGGAACATCATGGAATATCCGATCATCTCCACGATGATGCCGAATCCGCCCGCCACGATGAGCATTGCCGCAAGGGGCAAAATGGAGAGGACGCCTTCTACCTTGCCGCGGAAGGAGCTTTCCGTATTATCGGTGACCCACGCGTTAAAGCAGGCGTCGTTTGCCGTGGAACCAAAGAGCGTCATCACACAGTCACCCGCAACAACGGCAGCCAACGTGATCATAACGGCTTTCTCATAGCCGCATCCGAGAAGCTTTTCGGTCAGCTCCGGTGACAAGAATCCAAACAGCGCTACGGTAATTCCCCAGATCGCATATCCCCATGAGATAAAGCTTCTGCGGTTTCCGATTTTGTCGGAAAGCGTTCCTGCCACGAGCGTGGTGAGCGTTGCCGCTATACCGCTGAGCTGAACCATCAGCGTCACGGTTGTGAGGGACGGTGCCACCGTCTCAAAGACGAACAGATTGAAATACATATTCTCGACTGACCAGGCGATCTGTCCGACAAGTCCGAACAGCACGAGAACCAGCCATTCATTTTTTCCGAATTGTTTTTTCAGCATATTCCACCTCAAAGTTTCGTATTGCATTGTCCTGCTCCGAAATGCTTTTGTGTCACCGTTCCATCACAGGCTTCATTTTTTATATTGCCTTCCCGCCCGACACCTTAATAACCTGCCCGGTGATCATCCGCGCCTGCTCGCTTGCAAGGAACAAAATCGTCTCTGCGATATCCTCGGGACGGATCAGCTCTCCCATCGGGATGAGCGGTACGACGACCTTCTCAAATTCTTCGTCGATCCAGCCTGTCTGCGTCGGACCGGGCGAAACACAGTTCACGGGGATGCCGTACTGTGCGACCTCGAGCGCAATGCTGCGGGTCAGTGCTTCCAGCGTCGCCTTGCTTGCACCGTAGGTGATCTGCCCGGCGAAGATCTGCGCGGCATCGGTGGAGATATTGATGATCCGTCCGTAATCGCCTCGGCGGTTGATGAATTCGCGCATCATCATGATGCTTCCGCGCACGTTGACCGCAAAGGTGTCGTCGATGACGGATTGCGTGATCTTTTCGATGGTATCGAGACCGGTTTCGTCATCGGTCGCGGCGTTGTTGACGAGGACATCCACGCGTCCGTACTTCGCCATAACGCTTGCGTAGATTTCCTTGACCGCATCCTCGTTTGAAATGTCGCTTTCCTGAATGAGATAGTCCGCGCCCATTTCCCGAAGCCGCTCCTCGACGGCAGAAGCATCTCCTGCGTTGGCACCGTAGTAGCGGTCAACGCCGTTTCGGTCGGTCCTTGCAGGATCAAAGGGGCGATCCACTCGCTTGTACACCAGCACAACCTTCGCGCCTTCCCGAGCAAACGCATGCGCCGTTGTCGCACCGATGCCCCATGGATTGTTAGCGCCCGTGATGAGCGCGACTTTATTTTTTAAGCCGTAATCGATCATGTTATTTCTCCTGGCAATACACCGCAATCGCTTCTGCCGCAAACTCGGCAGTACCCTCACCGCACTTGTTGATATTGTTCTTGAACCGCTCGTCGCAAACGTACATCTTGCCAAGTCCGGCAAGAATCTCGTCGGTGCAGGTGTAGTAGGTCGCAGTGATATGCGCCTGCAGTTTTGCGGCAAGAGCCTGTGCTTCGGTGGAATCGGGACTTGTTCCGGTTGCTTTCACCGCCGCGAATTCGGCGAAGATCGCCATGAGTCCGTCATTGGCCCCGGTCCATTTTTCTTTTGTGTAGTTTTTCGTCTTATGCTCGTGCTCGCGCCAGGCATCGGTGTTGCCAAAACGCTCACGCACTTCAGTTTCGTATTTTTTCATGCAAACACCTCGCAAAGTTTCACAAGTATTTCCACATCCGCCGGGCAGCAGTCGTAATCCCGCTCGGCGGGTCCATCGGATATCGTTATGGCTCCGGCATCACGGGTTGACCGTCGGCAATCGTCGTATGGAACGGCGTCCGATGCACCGTCAGATCAGGATAAAAATGACACCTTGAAAATATCAATATCTATAGGTATATTATAGCACATATATCTGCGGTCTGCAACCATATCTTCAATAAAATACAATCGCCTTTACAAACACTGCAATACAAACACCTCCCGATTGGCGTTGGAGTTCTTTCATTTATATTACGGATGCGACAGCTGTTGTATGACGTCACGTGTAACGTCCGTGAATTTTTTGATGATATTTGACGGATATTCCTGCGTTTTGTGCGCGGCGTACAGCGTTCTCGTTCCGGCACCGCGGACACGGTACAAGGCAACGTCTTCACGGTACAGATGTGTTTTGAACATCGTATCGGTCACAAAACAGATACTGTTTCCCGAGGTGGCGAGGCGGAAGGACGTGCTGAGCTGGTCGAGCTGATAGCTGATATTGGGAATAAAGTCACACGCTGCAAATGCACCCATTGCATGCTTGTACATACTGTTCCCGCGTTTTAAGAGAATGAATTTCTCGTCAGCAAACCGAGAGAGCTGGATTTCGGGGATGTCCGACGAGGAAACGCGGCCGTGATAGATATCGGCGGCGCTGACGGATAACGCTTTTGTTTGGCTGTAGCTGTCACAGGTCATGGGAACGGCAAGCAGGATCGTTTCTGCCGTCAGCTCCGTGAAAGCAAAATGCGCGTCTGTGGAATCGTAGCTATCGATGACCACGTCCACGCGGTCGTCACGAAGCATTTTGACAAGCTCCAGTGAGGATGCCTCCGATATGGAAATATCGATACAGGAATACGCTTCTGAAAATGCATTTGCAATGATCGGCAGAATATAGGAGCAGACATAATTGGTACCGCCGATACGAATACCGCCGGAACGCAGGGAACGGATATCTTCCAGCGTTTGTGTGAAGGCGTTCTCAATTTCCATCAGCTTTTCTGCGCATGCCAGATATTCATATCCGATTTTGGTTGGTGTCCAATCCTTGGTGCGCCGTTCAAACAGAGGCATACCGATCATTTTTTCAACGTGCTTGATCGCCGCACTCAGACAGGGCTGTGTGACAAACAGCTTGTCTGCAGCCGTTGTGAGATTTTTTTCTTTGTAAACCGTGTAAATATATTTCTTTTTTTCAAACATAAGTCCTGTATCTCCCGCAAACGATCTACCTTTGCAATGCCGGTGCTATAAAATATTTTTATAGTACCTATTGTAAATTGTGAATTGATTATATCACAAAAACATGGTATAATCAAGTATCAAGGGTGATAATTCTTGTGTTTCATTGAAATAATACTGTTTATTTGTCTGATGTGGGAGCCATGCTGCTGCTCGTTGTGGCGGTATTGCTTGTGCAGGCATTACTGAAATTGATATAATAGATTCGGAGGATATTCACTATGAATCAAAAACGCATAGAAGATTACGGCATCAAAATCGGCACTCTGCCGCGCGGACCGCTGAACAAGATCACCGACGTTAAGGGCGTTGCCGTCGGTCACAGCACGATTAAATCGGATCTCTATCAGACCGGCTGTACCGTCATCGTTCCGTCGGAGCAGAATGTGTTTACAAACAAGCTGATCGCGGCATCGTTCGTTCAAAACGGTTACGGTAAGACCTGCGGCACGGTACAGATCGATGAGCTCGGTACGTTAGAAACGCCGATTGCGCTGACAAATACACTCAACGTCGGTCTTGTTGCCGATGCTCTGGTCGAATATACCATCGACCGCTGCAGGGAAGACGGTGTCCGTGCGACCAGTGTCAATCCTGTGGTCGGCGAATGTAACGATGCTTCACTGAACACGATCACCGACCGTCCCGTGAAAAAGCATCACGTGATGGAAGCCATCGCTTCTGCCGCCGAGGATTTTGAAGAAGGCAACGTCGGTGCAGGATGCGGAACCTCCTGCTATGGCTTCAAGGGCGGTATCGGTTCTGCTTCCCGTACGGTCACGATCAACGGCGAAACCTATACCGTCGGTATTCTCGTCCAATCCAACTATGGCGCGACCAGAGATCTGCAGATCAACGGACAGCCGATCGACGCGGAAATTCTTTCACAGGTCAACGCTGCGGAATGTGACAAGGGCTCGATCATCGTGGTGCTTGCCTGCGACGTTCCGCTGAGTGCCAGACAGCTGAAGCGCGTTGTCAAGCGCTGCTCGGTCGGTATTGCGCGGCTCGGCTCCTACATCGGTCATGGCAGCGGTGAGGTGTTCCTCGGATTTTCGACCGCCAACGTCATCGCGCCGGACAGCGAACTGATGACCATCCGCTGTATCAATGAAAACGTCATTGACCGCGTCTTCCGTGCCGTCGGTGAGGCTACGGAGGAAGCCATTCTGAACTCTATGGTTTGTGCTTCCGCTGTCCGTAATCTATCCGGAAACACTGTACACAGTTTGGCTGAATATCTGAACCGAAAAGAAGCCGTCAAAGAGTAAGGAACGCCTATGAAACGCTTATTCAAACTGATTGCCGTATTGGCAATGGTGCTTTGTCTTTCCGCCTGTACCGCATCCGACAGCGAACCGACGGCGAGTGACACGTCATCGGTACCGCAGACAAAAGACAGCCTGCAGATGTATGACGAAGCAGGCAATTTCCGTTATACACTCATCCGATCACAGGACGCAGAGCAGGAAATCGTGAATCGCTGTGTCACACTACTTGCCGATCTGCGCGCGGTCTACGGAGAGGGTGTCCGTATCAACGACGACTTTGTGGAGCGTTCGACGACGGAGGAAGAACTGGCGGCGCGGTATGAAATTCTGATCGGCGACACAAACCGTGCGGAAAGCAAGGAAGTCATCACTTCTCTGAACGAGGATTCCTACCGCATCGCCGTATACGGAAACAAAATCATTCTTGCAGGAAAAGGAGCGCGGGGAACCATGGCTGCAGTAGCCTATTTTACAGAACACTATCTGCACGGCGGTGAATCTTTGTCCCGAACCCTTGACGTGCTGCAGACGTTTGAGCCGCATCCGCTTGACTACGTTTTAGAGGATCGTTCGGACGGTACTGTCAAGCCGCGTTTGGTTGAAACGCGATTCCCGACGGAGGACGTCGTGATTGCCGATATCATCGTCACAGAGGATGGTTATGCGGTCAGCACGGATGGACGCGGCGACAGTACGGCAGGTATCCAGAAGGCACTTGACGATTGTGCCAAGCATGGCGGCGGTACCGTATATTTACCCGAGGGAACGTATGCCATCGGCGGTCAGATACAGATTCCCGCCTTCGTCACACTGCGCGGCGATTGGCAGGATCCGGACACAGGCACGGGCGGAGGAACGGTTATCTTCGTCTATGGCGACAGCGGTTCTGACTATGCACCCGACAAGGAAGTCACGACGGGAACCTTTCTGCTCGGCGGCTCGGGCGGTGTTGTCGGTCTGACCGTATATTATCCGGAGCAGACTCTGCAGTCCGTCAAGTCCTATCCGTTCACGTTCTATACCGACGGCAAAGGCAACAATTATATGCTTTCCACGGTCAAAAACGTCACGGTGATCAATGGTTACCGCGGAATCGGTGCCTGCTGTCAGACCGACGGCGGTGCGCACGAACAGCTGACGGTTGAGAATTTCAAGGGAACGTTTCTGTACTGCGGTGCCGAGGTTTACAATCAGGCGGACGTCGGCACATGGCAGAATGTGTCTGTTTCCAATCGGTACTGGACTGACGCCGCAGGTGAGGGCATGACGCCTGCCGATGCCGATGCGCTCATGCAGTATACGAAAAAACACGCCGTCGGTCTGAAGCTCGGTGATCTGGAATGGACGGAATTCAGCACGCTTCGGGTCGAGGACTGTCAGATTGGTATTGAGATCACGGTCGGGAAACGCATCCAGTTTGCAGGTTCTCTGTTTGATATTGCCGTTTTGAACTGCGAAAAGGGTATGCTCGTCAACCAGCTTGACCACCGCTGGGGTATGGTCATTGCCAACAGTACCATAGAAAACGGAATTTATAATTACAGTTATCAGAATAACGAAAACGGCACTCCGGGTCTTGTCAAGCTGTGCAACGTCAAAACGACGGGTGAATTGAAGGGAGAGATCATGGAGCAGCAAGCATCGGAGATCGAAGCGCTCTCGCTTGACCTTGACCGCAGTTACGTAAAGCCGAAGGCAGTCTTGTATACCGCTTCCTTTGATACAAGCGGTAAGGTCGACGTTTCTGCAGCATTGCAGGCGCTTCTTGACACGGCTGGTGAAACGGGCGGTGTGGTTTATCTTCCGGCCGGCAAGTATCGGCTTGACCGTCCGATTATCGTTCCGGGCGGCGTGGAGCTGCGCGGCTCGGCAGGCACGGCGACACGCGAACAGGGCTGGATGAGCCGCGGAACACTGTTGCTGTCCTATTACGGAGACGATGCAGATGCCGATGAAAACGGTCAGGCACTGATCACACTCGCAGGAGACGATGCGGGCATCAACGGTATCCGCATCCTCTATCCCGAAAACGGTCCTCTGGATGCCTCCCGCAGTGCGACCTTTACCGTACGCGGAACGGCGAACGGGGTGTATCTTGTGAATTCCATGATCGCCGCTTCGTCGCACGGTGTTGATTTCCGGGGATGCGACAATCATTTTATCAAAAAGGTTTCCACCTGCTGTTATGAAAATACCTTCCTTGTCGGCGGCAAAAACGGCGTGATCGCAGGTTGTCTGCAGAACGGTACGGTTCTGTGCAGAACCAATCTGGATTTGCTGGAAAACTGGATTGCAGAGGCAGATGTGTTCAACAAGCTCTTTGACCCCATTACGCGCCGTAAAAACAAGTACATCATTGCAGAAAATGCTGAAAACGAGACGGTATACAATACGTTCGTTTACGGATGTGCCAATATGCTTGTATGCCGCGATTCGTCTGTTCTTGCCGTGAATATCGGCTCGGACAACATCGGCGACAAAGCACCGCAGCTGGTCATCGACGGCGGCGCATTGACCGTGGTGAACAGTATGCGCTATAACGGTATCTCCTTCTCGCACACAAGCGGTACCGTATCTCTTTATAACCGTATTACCATCGGACTCAAAAAAGAGCCGATCTGTATTGAAAACAAATAATTACAACAGAAACGAGGATAAACACATGAAACTCAAACACCTGGGCGTACTATTTATGGCATCGTTGCTGCTCGCAGCATGCGGATCCAATGAAGCGGCAGAAACAGAATCCACGACTGCACAGAACGTCGATACGGCAGCGGCAACGGAAACGGCTGATCCCAACGACCGCTCTCAGATCAAAGATAATTTACCGGACAATCTTGATTATGAAGGACGGACCTTTGCCATTTATGTGCATCCGGAGGCAGAGGAATATTCTATCGGCTCTGAGGATCACGTCGGCGATATTGTCAATGATGCGGTTGTTGCCCGTAATATGGCAGTTGAGGAACGGCTGAACCTGATCCTTGATCCCATTCTTCAGACAGATTTCGGCGGAAACGCCATTTCCACAATGATTACTGCCGGTGATGCTTCCTTTGATCTGTTTACCGGTTATCAGTATGATCTGACAAAAATGGTTTCCGGCGGCGGTATCTGCAACTTGTATGATCTGGAGCATATTGATTTTGATCAGCCGTGGTGGTGGGTCAATTATATGAAGGAGCTTGAGTTGGGAGAGGATTCCAGATATTTTGCAGTCGGTGACTATTTCCTGACAGCGCTGTCTTACGCCCGCACGGTATTTTATAACAAAGATCTGTATGCACAGTATTATGATAATGGCGACGGGCTTTACGACATGGTTGTCAACGGTGCATGGACGCTGGATAAGATGTCGGAAATTTCCCGTGATGCTTATATTGACTTAAACAACGACGGCAAAACGGATGCTGGCGATCAGCTGGGTTACGTTACCTATCTGACGATGTCGTCGGTTGACCCGTTTGTCTACGGTACGGATATCGAATTCTGCCGTCGTACCGATGACGGCAGTGTCGAGCTGACCATGATGCATGACGAGGCGGTCGCGCTTGCCGAAAAGCTGGTTACGTTCTTCTGGCAGGCGGGCAGCGTTTCGCAGGTTTCAAGCGGTTCTGAAAATATTCAGATCTTCGCAAAAGGTGATACGATGTTCCTAGGCAACGCCATGCTTGGTACGGCAAAGGATCTTCGTGATATGGATAAGAACTTCGGCATGATTCCGTATCCGAAATTTGATGAAGCACAGGAATCGTACCGCTCTCTGGTTCACGACGGTGCACCGATCGGCTTTGTCAACGGAAGCTCGGAAAATCTCGATATGGCGGGTGCTGTATTGGAAGCACTCAATGCACAAACCTACCGTACCGTAACGCCGACGTGGTATGAAACCGCACTGAAAATCAAGTATTCCCGTGATGATGCTTCTTCGGCAATGATCGATCTGATTCACGACAGCATCACGACCAACTTCATTTTTGCATATAACTATGCTCTTGGCGATATCGGTATTATCTACCGCGATCTGGTTACCAAAAATTCGACGGATTATGCTTCTACCGTGGAAAAACGTGAGGCACGCGCAGTGAAACTGCTGGATAAATTGTATCAGTCGTTTTCTGAAAATTCATAATATTTCATGAGCAAAACAAGAGGACAAGCGAAAATTTTGTTTGTTAAAAATGTGCGCTGTTTATATGCAACAAAATACCCCCGATGTGTGTCAAACCACATCGGGGGTACGATATCTTATAGGAATCGTTTTGCCGAAAGATTACGGCATCATAGCCCGGATATGCTTCAGATTGTTTTCCAATGCATGAAGATCAACATTCCATTCCCGTGCAAGACCGTTGATCGCGTTCTTCACGCAATCAATCGCCATCGTTTTGACGCGGTCAATAATCTGATTGCCGGTATCTTCTGCGAGCTTCTGCGTCTGATTACCGATGTTGGTGAGTTTCTCACGGATGTTATCTACGATCTTGTCGACGTCGATGATAATGGGATCTCTGGGAGCTTCCGGAACAGGATCTGCAGGTGTTTCTTCTTCAACAATCTCATTGTAGAGAATGATGTAGTCGGAGAAGTGTCCCGTCGTCCAGGTGATCTTACCGTTGACATACTGGGTATCCATCGGATGAAGAACACCGTCATCATCAAGATAGTATACGGTGAATCCGTTTGCCTTCATACCTTCCGGAATTTCGAAAGGAACTTCCAACTGAACAATACCGCCTTCAAAATCATGAATCTTTTCAGTTGTGGTATTCGAAGAGTCGTTCTGGTCAGTTGTTGTAACTTCCATATATATATCCAGCTTAGCGAAGACCACTTCGTTTTCCAAAGCGGTTTCCTGAGCTTCGTTCAGATTGTCTTCAGCATCATCGATAACCAGGCTGACTGTTGTGGTCTTGTTTTCATCGACTGCTGCAGTCTTTTCGGCAATGACATCCATCGTCTTCTTATCGAGAATGATAGAACCGGTGGTCAGATGGACAGCAAGCTTTGCATCTTCCACGTCGTTCTTCTCTGCTGCAGCCTTGATGGTATCGACAACTGCGGCAGGAACGGTAACCTGCTGAACCTTTTCTGCTTCTTCGGAGCCTTCACGCGTGACGTTGGAAACGTCAATGGTAACGGTAGTTACAGGAGCTGCCGTCTCTTCTGCGGGAGCATCAAAGACACTTTCGAGCGATTCTACGTCGACGTCTTTGACGGTAATGGTGCTGCCATGAATCACGGCGTCCTTGACCTCAACAGAAACGGTGTCTTTGCTTTCCGTCACAGGAATTTCGACGGGCTTTTCATGCAGGCAGATCAGCTTACCAAAATTCTCGGGAGCCTGCCACGGAGCAATATTACCGGCTGCAGTGTCTGCATTCCATCGAAGTGCATCCAAGAAATAGCCGTTTTCATTAAAGTCCCCATACATGAATTCCATACCGATTCCGCCAGTGGGAATTCCGTTCAACGGTTCGATGGCGATTTCAAAGATATAACCATTATCGGTTTTCGTAACGACGTATTCTTTCACCATATCGATGTCGCCAAAGGAATTTGAACCCTTCGTGACTTTTCCTGTAAGACGGAAGGTCAACTGTGTTGTAACGTCACAGTATGCATGAGCCTGACAGATGTCTTCATCGAGATAAATATCGACACAATCTTCGTCAGAGGGTGTAGTATCGATTGTTTCGACAAGGAAATACAGCATATCGTCATCGTGCAGTACCTTTGCACGGGCAGAACAATCAGACTGTTTGCCGGCAGCAGCATACGGCAGATCAACTTTCGTCCATTCTGCAGCAGCCCATGCATCGTCCACAACACCGTCAACCTTGGGCGTTGCGGTATGTGCGGAATAGACCAATCCACGTCCGAGAGGATCCTTGTCTTCATAATCAGCTTCAGGAGCATCCGGTGTGGGCTCCGAGGGCGTGTCGGAAGTGAGACACTTCAACGTGCCAAAGTATTCGGGAGCCTGCCACGGAGGAGTATCGCCACCGGCAGTATCAGCGTTCCAACGGAGCGCCTCCAAGAAAGTTCCGTCTTCAGCAGAGTCAGCATACATGAACTCCAGACCGATTGCCCGATCGTCAGCAGGGATACCCTTCAGCAGATCGACAGAAAATTCAAGAACGTAACCGTCATCATTCGTACCGACAACGTATTTCTTGATGATATCGGACAAACCGCCAGCGTTCGTACCTTCACGAACACTGCCATCGAGTGTCAGAGCAAGCTGGTAACAGTAATTGCAGTACGCAACGTCTCTGCAGCAATCTTCGTCGATGTAGATTTCAAACTGGTCACGTGCAGTGATGTCGAGCGATTCGCCGACTGCAGGCGTTGCATCCGTAACTTCAACGAGGAAGTACAGAAGCCCATCGTCGTGCAGAATCTTTGCGCGTGCAGCACAAACGCTGTCCAAACTGCCGTCATACGGCAGATCAATCTGCGTCCATTCGGCTACTGCCCAAGATTCATCCATAATACCGTCAATAACGGGCGTTGCGGTAGGTGCGGAATAGACTAGACCGCGTCCGAGAGGATCCTTGTCACTAGTCTGCGGCTTCAGCTTCAGCGCATAGGGATAATTCATCGGTGAGAAGTCAGGGCTGCCACTGATACTTGTCTGATAGCAGTTCACAACAGCACCGTCTTCATCACGGTCAAGGACACAAACGAGTGCATTGATGACTTCATTTTCAGCATGATTCCATGCATAACCGTCTTCGGCCAGAATTTCGATGGAAGTCCACGGGATCATCATTTCAAACTGCCAGCCATCATCGGTCAGAGAATACGAGCCGGTATATTCAAATGCTTCAGCAGCGCCGCCATAAGGATGGTAGACTGCGCCGAGCTTACCGTCTTCCATCGGACCGATGGAGTAGAACATCGCACCGCCAAGATCGGCTTTTCCGATCAGACCTGCGGGGTCAAGTGCGATCTGCATAGCGTCCAAAGTATAAACCTCTTCAATGGAAGGAGCGAGACAGATGTCGGTATCTTTAAGATCGCCTGCAATGTAAAGACCGTTATCGTCCCATGCATAATACATGACGGCATCGGAAATCACGTCGCCTGCCCATGCAACTGCATTGTCCGCATTGATGATGGCTGCGTTATCATAGTTCCATTCGCCGGTCTTCAGTACGCCGTCGATTTCGGGGGTAGCATAGACGACGTCCACTTTCAGACGTTCCGTGGGAACAGTAGGCTCCGAAGGAATAACAGGTTCAGGAAGACGATCAATCGTCACAGATTCCAGTTCTTCGGTACAAGCCGCATCCGCATAATACTTATCGCGGATTGCACAGTACCAATACTCGACGTTGCCTTCTGATTCGTAGGTAGGTTCCACTGCCGGTACATGAACGATCGGCTTGAATTCTACACCTGCGGGAATTGCAACTGCATTGACGTTGACACCCTGAGAGGTAGTCCATTTACCGTCAACGATATTAAAGCCTTCTGCACCTTCGTGATAGAAAACAGTAACAAAAGGAGCAGTACACAAAAATGCACTACTGGTTCCGCTCGCGTAGGAATCCAATGTCGGCGCATCACCCTTGAAATACAGGGATGTCAAAGCCATCATGGAATCAAAGGAACATTGACCGATAGACTTCAGAGAAGCCGGAAGAATCAGGGTTTGCGTTTTGCGATTACCCATTTCGGTCCAACTGCCGATTGCAGTAACACCATCCGGAATAGTCATCGTAATTTCATCCGTAAATTCATTGAAATCACCGATTACCGTATTGCTGTTTGCATTGGTAAGTTTTCCACCGTGTCTGATGGCAAAATCACAAATCTTTGTAACTGTTTCGGGAAGTGTAATTTCACATTCGGACTCACAGCAGTATACCAATTCTGTGACGGCTTTGTTGTAAATACAGTGATCGATCATCACAAAATACGGATTGTTTTCGTTCAACGTGTAATCGACGTCACCCCAACTGCCGAAATTAAACGTTTGACCGCTCAATTTTTTCAGAGTGGAGGGAAGTGAAATGCTTTTCAAATTATGGTTTCCTGAAAATACATTATCACCGGATAATTCTTCGACACCTTCCGGAATCACAATTTCGGAGAAAAGTGCATCGGCAAATGCTTGCGCGCCGATGGTTTTAACGGTCGAAGCAATTGTAATTCCATTGCTGAGATCACAGCCGTAAAATGCAAAATCACCGATGCTCGTTACACCGTTTTCAATAACGACCTTCTTAACAGATTGTTTGTGCCACGGTGCCGGATCACGATCAGAATAGTAATCATTTGTGGGATGATCATACTCATACATCTTGCCTGTACCGGAAATGGTGAGAACACCGTCGGAACTCAACGAATAGGTGAGATTTTCGCCGCATACGTTGTCTTTTTCCGCAGGGGTCTCAAGCATGACGGTTTTAACAGTCGTGCCGTTTGCGTCGGTCCAGGTAGGAGACGTCCAATCTTTGGCGCCTTCATAATAATAGAAGGTAATATTATCAGCAGTATCCGTAAAATCTGCTACGGTAATTGCTTTGGGCGCATCGCCTGCGAAATATACGTTTTTCAAATTTGTACATTTCCAAAATGCAGCCGTTTCAATAAGGTAAATGCTTGCCGGAAGATATAATGTATCAAAACGACAATTCGTGAGCGCCATACTTTTAATTTTCGTTACCGAATCAGCGACGTAGAAATCGCCCTCCAACGTGCTGGTATTGCACCACAGCTCCGTCTTGTCTTTATTATAGATGGCTGTTTTTTCTGCCGTATAATAAGGGTTGTTTTCATCAATTGTGAAACACGTATCATGAACGCCGAAGGCGCGCGAATGGATATTTTGAACAGTATCAGAAATATGAACCGTTTTCAAAGTCGGGCAGTTAAATGCTTCCTCATTGATACTGATTACGCCGGAAGGGATCGTCAGTTCGGCCAGTTGACAATTCCAAAAAGCTGCATACTCAATGTTCTTTACACTTGAAGGAATGTTTATTTCTGTAATATTGCCTAATCCAAAAAATGCATACAGCCCAATCGAAGTGATGCCGTTTTCAAGGACAAGCTCACGAATATCTTTACTGTATTGATACCATGGTGCGGAAGGTCCTTCTTTGCCGCCCATCGCATCCATGTCACCCTCACCCGAAACGGTCAAAACACCGTCCGCATCAAGAGTCCACGTTAAGTTATCGCCACATTCACCGCTTGCAACGATCTCTGCTTCGGGTTCCTCGCTTGCAATCATAACGGTATTGAAAACAGTACCGTCAGGCGCTGTCCACGTGGGATAAGTCCAATCAGCGGCGCCTTCGTAGTAATAGATTTTGAAATCGGATGCAGTTCCAAGGAATACATCGATATCGAAAGTATCCGGTACGTCTCCCATAAAGGTTGCTGTTTTTAAATTTGAGCAACCGCTGAATGCGGAGCCATATATACGCTTCACGCCGGCAGGAATTTCAATTGTGGTTAATCCGGTACATCCATAAAATGCACTGTCACAAATGGTTTCTACACTATCCGGGATTGTGATCGAGGTTAATGCGGTGCAATTGTGGAATGCACTTTTACCGATATTTGTTATGCTGTTTGGAATTGTGATCGACATCAATCCGCTGCATCCATAGAATGCACTGTCACCAATGCTTGTTACACTGTTGGGGATTTCAATCGTAGTTAATTCGGTACAATCCGAGAATGCTTTGTAACCAATGCCTGTAATACCGTCTTCAATAATAACGTATTTGACGGAACCGGAACTCCAGAAATCAGTATAGTTGTATCCGGGCATATTACCGGAGCCGGATACGGTCAAAAGTCCTGTAGAATCCAGTGTCCATGTGATATTTTCGCTGCAAGAGCCTCTGTCAACGATTTCGACTTCACCGGGGGATAAAACGATATAGTCGTACAGATCACCCTCCCAGGTCATTGCGCCCTTTGACTGGCTCATTTTCCAAACTGCCGTTGTGTTTTTTTTATCGGCAGAAGTCATATCATTGATCATCAGATTCAGACCGATAGCATCGCGATCTTCCAATCCCCACTGTTCGAGATTGATTGCTGCTTCGATGTTATAACCGTCAGAATCCATGGTTACTTTGTAGTCGCCGAAATACTGTTTTGCATTGGGACCGTAAACCGACATTTCACCGCGCTCTACATAATAAGACAGCCATCCGCCAACGTCAATACGGAACTGCTGAACGAGATTCTTATGTTCATTGCCAAAGTCGAAGTACATTTCGACGGAGTCGGTGTTCCACGGCTGATTCTTCTGAATTTCTTCAGAAGGAGGAATGACATCAGCATCTTTGACATCGCAATAGACGTATAGCGTATCATCTCCCCAGAGCAAATGCGCAGTACCGCGGGTATTATTCTCTACACCCGCATTAAACTGATCGATTTCAATCTTTGCGGCATCTGCCCATACGGCATCGCTCATCATGCCGTCGATTGTAATCGAATCATTCGATACTTTCGGCACGTCGGCAACCTTGGACGCATTATAGTGCGCCAGAGCCGGTGTTGCCATTGACACAAGCATGGTGCCTACTGTCAACAGCGAAATTAATTTTTTCATAACAATATTCCTTTCATAGTTTATTTAAGATCCCCCGTATATCAAGGCTCCCGTCCCTCAACGGAATCTCTGTACTACGGCATCGCAACAGCCGCTGTGTTCTCTCGTAGTTTCGCCTCCTTCGGAACTTTCGTCGGTACGTCGGGGTTACGGTTGCACTGCACTTGCTTTTATATCCTTGCAGCTATTTGTACAAAATAAACGCAGTGTGGCGCAAAAATTGACCTTGAACAGGTATCTTTATACATATATATTATATCACAAACATACGGATTCGTCAAAGAAATCATGATGCATTAAATAATAAAAATATTCATTTTAATTTTGAAATTTTGTGCAGTTTAACTATTTTGGAAGTTGCGCAATTTCCATTTATGGGAATCCGACGTGATATACATGGTTGCTGCATCCTATTTATATGCTTGGGGGAATCTCTTTCATAATAAAAGACGCAAAATATGCGTGATTGGTTTTATCGTTTTGAAAATTCGGTTCATTTATATTACAAAATCAGGAAAAATGCCCAAACCACTTGCATATTGATGACGGAAGTGCTATAATGTAATTGAAATCCGACCATGGTCAGAAGTCATCTTTTTGACCGATTGGAACTGCAATTTTAGGATATGTCACGGAGGAAATTTGGGATGAAAAAACTGTTTGGGCTTATGGTGCTGTTGTGCGCAGCGGTCATCGTCTTTGCCATGCCTGCCATGGCTGCGGAGATGATTGCAAGCGGCGATTGCGGCAGCGAAGGAAACAAAGTCAAGTGGACGTTGAATGACGAAGGTCTGATGACAATTTCCGGCAATGGGGAAATGATGAATTATTCAGCAGACACGGATGTGCCTTGGCATGGAAATCGATCTGAAATCACGACTCTCGAGATTGAAAACGGCGTAACGCAGGTTGGTAGTTATGCGTTTATAAATTGCGGAAATTTAACGTCTGTACGTTTGCCGCAGGGATTGATTGTTATTGGAAATAATGCATTTCAACAATGCAGCGGCCTCACGTCCGTTGATATCCCGAAGGGGGTTACAAGCATTGGCGTCGGTGCTTTTGTATTATGCGAAAATTTATCTTCGGTAAGAATTCCGAGCAGTGTCATAACCATTGGAACGGCGGCATTTTATGATTGTTCAAACCTTGAAACAATATATTTTGAAGGTGACGCGCCGACGAGCGTTGGTGGTCAGGCTTTCAGCAATATTTCGGCAAATGTTAAAATTTACTATTATGAAGATTCTGACGGCTGGTCCTCTCCTACATGGACAGCTCCGGACGGAACTGTATACAACACAGTAGAACTGACAAGACCGACAGATGCGGATTATACCGCAGAACTGAAGTCGGATACAGTGAGTGTCGATAAAAATAGCTCCTTTACAGTAACTGTTTGTTCTGACAACCCCTTCTCCGCCTCCGAACTTACTCTCACCTATAACCCCGCATATCTGACGTACAAGACTTCTTCTGCAGCAACCGACAATGTCACAGTTGAAAACGGTATCATTAAGCTGGCAGATTACGGAGATCCCAAATCTTCTTACACGTTTGAATTTACCGCAACCGGTGCAGGAACAACGGAGATCAGATTAACGTCCGCGAAATTCAGTGAGGCTGCCGATGCGGCAAGCAAGGATCTAACGGCGGCGGTGATCACCAATGATACGGTTTCCGTAACGGTTCAGCAGGCTCCGCATCAAGTCACGCTTTCTCCATATCTGAGCGGTAACGCGACCGTGCCGCACAACGAAGCCTATACGTTTGTGATTCAAGACGAAGCATCGGCATATCACACGTATGAAATCAGTGCCACCATGGGAGGTCAAACTGTCCCTGTTAAGAAGAATGATGACGGTTCCTACACGATTGAAAACGTAACGGGAGCGCTTGTCATTTCTGCAGAAAGAACGGCAAAGATGTATGCCGTTAGCTTTACCACCGAAACGGCGGGTATGGGTATTACGCTGCCTGCGAATGTCTCGGTGCCTTACGGTACGGATTATTCGTTTACGCTTCCGAATACGGAAGGATATTCCACAACGTACACCGTTGCGTATGCCACGAACGAGAACTCCGTTGAATACGCGGTAGAGGGCAACACGGTTACCATCCCGGGTACGGCGATCATCGATGCAATCAACGTTACCATCAATCAGGAGCGCATCATCACGTCGGTGAGCGTTCGTGTGGAAGGTAACGCTGCGAGCGATGCAAGCGGATACAGCGCATCCGCAGAGCTGAATCAGGATTATACCCTGACCGTGAGAAAAGACAGCAATTACAGTTATATCGTCACGGCAACGGTCGGCGGTAATACCTACACGCTTACGGAGACGAACGGCACGTATACGCTCAACGCAGAATACGTTACCGCAGATATCGTGTTTACGGTCAGCAAGACGCTGACGCTGGATCCGAAATATACGGAGTATCTGACGCTGAACGACGGCGCGCAGCTCTACCTGATTTA
Source organism: Eubacteriales bacterium (assembly GCA_045632325.1). GTDB lineage: Bacteria > Bacillota > Clostridia > Oscillospirales > CAG-272 > RGIG3925. The sequence goes on along the minus strand of JAZQWK010000397.1, from coordinate 4,559 downwards.
TTGCGAAATTCCGCAGGTCGACGGTCAGGTCTTGAAATACAAGGATGCGGCTATGTTTTGGTCTGCTTCCTACAATGCTTACTGTACACTCATTGCAGGTACAACGGCGCCCAACCTTTCCGCCGGCGATTTTACGCTGGTAAACGGTACTGCGGCGGAAGTATCATATGGCTGTGACGTCAATAAGAGCGGTACAGTTGACGCTAACGACGCGCAGTTCGTCTATAATATGTACAACCACGTCTACGACGGAATTACCGAAACCGTCTCCGTTGAAAAGTATCTTCGAGCAGACACCAACGGTGACCGGAAGATCGACACGTCGGATGCCGTTGCGGTCGTCAACTTCATCCTTGGAAGAACAACGAAAAACATATGAAATTCAGAAAAAGATTGAGATTCACCATTCTGCTGATCATCGTCATGCTGTTCTGCATCATCAGCATTTCGGCAGCAGAACCGACCTTTCGCTTCTCCATGTCTGTAGACGGGAAAGCGGAAAAACGAGCCGAGCCCGGTGATATTATCACCGTTGTTTTCACGCTGGAACGCACGGACAGCTCGGAACCCTACTCCATGTACGCCATGCAGAATGAGATTCGTTATGACAGCACGTTTTTCGAGCTTGTTGAGGACAGCCTTATTATAAAGGAAGGAATTGTTGCAAACGACACCCGTATAAACGACAGCGAGCGGGAGCTTTATATGAATTTTCTCTCCCTGTCGGGCGGCGTGCGTTGGAATTCCAAAACCAACGTCGGCAGTTTTCAGCTGCGCGTGATCGGCAAGGAAGGCGCATCCGTCATTCGCTGCTGTGATTGCAGTGTGTCCCGTCCGGACGGAAGCGGAAGTTATTCGTTTGAAACGTCCGACGTAACGGTTGTCGTTTCGGAGCTGTGCACGGTCAGCTTTGACGGATGCGGCGGAAGCGCCGTGCCCGAACAGACCGTCGTTCTGAACGGCAAAGCCGCACTCCCGACGATTCCCGTTCGTGAGGGATACGTTTTCCGCGGCTGGTTTACCGATGCGGAATGTACCGAAAAATGGAGTTTTTCCGAGCCGATCACCCAAAATCTCCTTTTGTACGCAGGCTGGGATGCGGTGAACACAGAACAGGCTGCACCGTTTGCGGACGTTGCGGAGGATGATTGGTATTACGACAGCATCCGTTACGTGTATCAAAACGGTATGATGAACGGTGTCGGTGACGCGGAATTTGCACCCGATACGGAAACCTCGCGCGCGATGACCGTTACGATCCTTTGGCGTATGGAAGGATGTCCTACCGTGAATGTACCGATGACGTTTGCGGACGTCGAGGATCACGCGTGGTACACCGAGGCTGTCCGCTGGGCATCCTCTGCAGGCATCGTCAACGGATACAGCGAAACGCGGTTCGGAACGAATGACACGATCACCCGCGAGCAGATGGCGGCAATTTTGAGCAGATACGCCTCCTATAAGGGACTTGATACGTCCTCGGAAACCGAAATCGCGGTGTTCCAAGATCATGCGAACGTCAGTGATTGGGCGGGCGAGGCCATGCAGTGGTCTGTGGGATGCGGATTGATCCAAGGCATCGGTGACGGTACGCTGTATCCGCAGGGAAGCGCAACGCGCGCACAGACGGCGACCATTCTCATGCGATTCTGTATTTGGATGTAAATGAAAAAGCACGTCCCGTGGGGATGAAGTGAACGCAAGCGTGTGTTCAAAATGCATACAGAAAAACAGCACTGTCGATGATGTTCGGCGGTGCTGTTTCGATTTGCACTTGACATTTTTTGTGAATTGTGATATAATAATTCCGTTACGATATCGTAATCAAAATCAAAGAATTTCGGGGTGTGGCGCAGTTGGTAGCGCGCGACGTTTGGGACGTCGATGCCGCAGGTTCGAACCCTGTCACTCCGACCACGGATGCGGCTATGACCGCAGTAAGAGCCGCAAAGTAGGGATACTTTGCGGCTTTTTGATGTGTAAAGGAGGCTTATTCAAATGGGTTTGTTAGAACCGATTACACATAAGAAGGAAATTGAAGATTTATTAACTGAAGCACAAGAAAAATATGATTCTTCCATGAGGAAATTTGAAGACCAGAAAAAACAAACCACAAAAAGTCTGGAACATCTGGGGCGAGTTAAAATCCAATCATGGGCAAGAGGAATGGATGCTTATGTTGATGCATTTGAATCCTTCAATAATATCGAACTGGATAGAAACAAGACTCTTTCCACAAACTTTATTGGTAAGAATGAAACACCTGCTCAAATGGTAATGAACATACAAAACGCCTCTATGACTGCAGGAGAAGTAGCCAAAGCCGGAGTTGCAGCTCTCGGAACAGGTGCCCTTGTTGGCATTGCATCATACGGTGGAGCAATGATGTTCGGAAAAGCATCTACCGGTGCTGCAATTGCGGCATTGCATGGCGCAGCGAAAACAAATGCTACTTTGGCATGGTTCGGCGGCGGATCCTTGAAAGCCGGTGGTCTTGGTATGGCAGCTGGCAAACTCGTCCTTGCCGGTGTGGTTGTTGCACCGATTCTTGCAGTAGCAGCGATAATTACCAGTGCAAAATCCAAAGAAAAATTGGCAGAAGCAAAAAAAATTAATGCTGAAGCAAAACAGGCAGTCGAGCAAATCGACACCATGACCACCGGAATGGAAGCCGTGGCGAAGATGTCAGACAATTATACGAAGTTTATCAAAAAATTCGACAAGAAATTCCAACCGTTCATCAAAGAACTGAACAAAATCAAGAATACTTATGACACTCACGACGGAACACAGATCGATTTTGATCTCCTTACTCCGGTTGAACAAAAAACATTTCATTTATCCTGGTTGATGGCTCAGGTATATTATCATATTCTCTCTGTTCCGATACTGACCGATAATGGAGAAGTTTCTACGGAAGCAGGTGAGGTTCTTACTGCCTCTCTGAATGATGTAAAACAGATCAAAAAAGATACATTCCAGCTGTCAGGTGAAGATGCGCCGGTGGGAGATCTGGTATGGAAACCAGCAGCAAACAATATGATAATAATCAACTTTGCATTGATGGCTTTACTTGTTCTCATGGGCTGCGGAGCAATGGCAAACAGTATTCTTTCCGGAATTGTATTTCTTATGGGAAGTGTGATTTCCTTTCCCATATTTATTAAATTCCGTAATCTGCCGCAGAGTAAACAATATATGTGGCGTATCATCCGCGCTTCAGGAGCGGTATTCTTCGTTCTCGCTGTTCATTTGATGTTATAAGGGATAATAGTATGTCAATTTTCAAGAAAATCAGTAAAGATATCGCAAACCAAGCTGGTTCACTGGCAGGTAACATTCTCTCATCCAATTCCCAGAACGCGACAAATGCTGCTGTAAATGGTATGGATCTTTTCAGAGAAATTGTTGAATCGAAAAAGAATGTTGATTTTGACAAATCGAAAGGCAATCTATTTGAATACATAGATGCCGCCAAATTCAATCGTACTGCAGCATATAATGGCTTTCGATTGAAGGCTGTTGTTACAGATTCTGTTGGAAAGCCTCATGATCCTGTGGATATCGAAATACTGAAAGATGGAAAAGTAGTTCGTGAAGTTCAGGCCAAATTCAGCGATTCCCAAAAAGCAGCCTCTGATTCGGTTACCAGGCACCGCGGTGATAAGTACAAAGGTATGCAGCGTTTGATCCGCAAGGAAAACAACTACACGGACAGTGCAACCGGTGAAAAAACCACACTTCTGAAAAAAGCTAAAAGTCTTGCGGAATCCCGTGCAAGTAAAGACGGAAGTATATATCAGGAGCAGTATCGTGATGTCGCAGATAACATTACGGACGAATTGCACCATGAGGGGATATCTTCAGGCGGAACAACCCTGGATGAATTGAAGAAAGCGCATTCCTCTCCTGCAAAATATGCACGTGCTTTTGAACGTAAACAAGTAGCTGTCGAAATGAAACAAACAGCAAAAAATATGGCAGCTGCAAGTATGGTTACTACTGGAATGGTATCCGGGATCAGTAATATGTTTGCTGTTTTCCATGAGGAAAAGGAATTGTCGCAGGCTCTGCAAGATGTAAGCGCTGATGTTGTAAAAAGCGGTATCCGCGGAGGTGCAACGGGTGTAGTCAGTACAGCAATCCGTTATCAAGGAGTGAAAACAGGATCATCACTTCTCAGTGATTCAACAGCGGCAACAGTTATGGCAGGAGGAATTATTGACGGCGGTGTCGCACTATACTCATACGCCCGCGGTGAAATTTCTGTGGAAGAATTACGAGATGAATTAGTTGATACAACCGCAAAAGCGACATCGACAATATTCTATACGAAAGCTATTACCGCGATTATGGGGACAGGCGTCAGTCCTTTCATCCCGATGGCAGTATATACAACAGCAAGCTATGTCATAACATGCACCCGTGAAATTCTCAGGAATGCAAAATTGAATACCGAAGAACATGAACGGATGACAGCCCTCCTTCAGGAGTCCACAAAAACGTTGAAAGAAGCTCACGAACAATTCAAGATTCATGTAAATCGTTGCGAACAGAGA
>JAZQWK010000396.1:0-4819 GCA_045632325.1 Eubacteriales bacterium | reverse complement strand
TCAAAGGTGTGACGGAGGGAGTTATGATCGATCAACCTCCGATAATATGGTAATGTGAAGGCAACTCCTTCCACCACTTCGTGGTCCCCCTCCCTCAAAGAGGGAGGCATTTCACTTTGCGCACTCGCGCAAAATCGCTTCCTCCTCCTCGGTCAGATACCGCCATTCGCCCGGTTTCAGCGTCGGGTCGAGGTCGATTCCGCAGAAGGATACGCGCGCAAGGGAGGTGATCTGATTGTGTACCGCCTCCATCATGCGCTTGATCTGATGGTATTTGCCCTCGGTGAGCACGATTTCGCCGCCGAGGCGGTTCTCGTCTGCAATGACGCGGCAGGGTGCGGTTTTCCATTCCTCGGCATAGCTGTCGGCGGAGAGGACGACCCCTGCTTCCAGCGTCTTCACGTCTTCTTCCGACAGAGGGAACTTGACCGAAAACCGATAGACCTTCTCTGCATGACGCTTTGGAGCCAGCACCCTGTGAGAAAGCACCCCGTCCGAGGTCAGGAGCACAAATCCCGTTGTGTTCTTGTCAAGTCTTCCGCACGGGAACAGATTCAGCCGCCGCAGATGCTCCGGAAGTAAATCGAGCACCGTGCGCTCTCCGGGATCGTCCGTTGCCGAGACAACGCCCTGCGGCTTGTGCATCATAATGTACGTAAATTCGCGGTATACAATGGGTGCACCGTCGAGGGTGATGACCTGCGTCGGTGCAATCTGCATATCCGCCTTCGCTGCGGGCAGCCCGTCAACGAAAATACGCCCGCGCTTGACCGCCTGCGCACATTCCTTGCGCGACAGTACACCTGCCGCGGTCATGTATTTGTCGAGTCTCAATGAGATCAGTCCTTTCATTTACAAAACGGCAGTATCACAAACAGATACACCGCCAAAAGCAGTACCGCCGCAACCCCGCCGCCGAGCATCATCCCGATGCCGAAATCGCGCAGGTTGCCGTGCTTACACAGGGAAGTGCGATTTTTCGCATTTTTCGTTTTCATCACCGTCACCTCGGAAGAGAGGATTGCCGACGATTTTGAAAATCATGCGGTCTGCGGTTGTTTTCTTTATATTTTACCATAAAAATTCGGAATTGTAAACCGTAAATGTGCAAATAAATAGATTTGTCGGGGAAATTGTGCGAAAACAGTATGTTTAAATGTTGTTAGCGGATCATGCTTATATGTCTCTATGGCTGTAGGGTCGATTCATGAATCGACCGTAACATATAGTATTGATCCTATTTAGGGAAAAATTCGACATTAAATTATGTTTGTGTCTGTATCTATGCTCAAACGGCAGCAAAATGCATCGTTTCGGGCGATTCGTGAATCGCCCCTACAGATATAGGAAGCCCCGAATAAATAGTGCGAAAGGAAGACAAATCCATGCCAATGCCCATTCCGATTCTCCCACCGATTCCGGCACCTGATGCCATTTATAAAAACGACCTTGGAAAAACGCTCGCTGCGCAGAACCAGTATAACCTGACCGTACCGCCCGATGAAGGATTCGGCCCCATGCCGCTGTATTTTCCGCCGTATCCGTTCGGGGAGACGAGCCCGGTTTTGACACCGCCGCCGGAACTCGTCGGTCCAAATGTAAATAATCTATTATTATAAGAAGAAAATTGCATAGCACCATTGCAATGTACGGAAAAATGTGGTATAATATATTGAAATAGTATTTTGAGAGGAGGGATATCCGATGCCGTTTGAACAGGACGACGACCGCGGTTACCGTGATCGCGGTGCAGGACGCGCCGGACACATGGCGGTCGGCGAAAAGCTGCGCATCACAGATGCGAATTTAGCAAGACTTGACGTCGCGGCGGCAAATCTGACCGAGCAGCGTGCGGCAGTGCTGGAGGAAAAGGTACGCGCGATTCTCTCTGCCATCTCAAACGAATATCCCGACGACGTCTTCGACCGTCTTGTACGAGAGGAGCGCTTCCCGGAAACCTTTTCGGAGATATGCGAAAGGGAACAGCGGATATCCGATGCGGTATTCAGTGAGGAGGCGGTCGCGCGGGCATTTGCGCATGCAAACGATGAGGAGCGGATCTACCTCTGCCGCGGACTTGCCCATGCCAATGACCGTATGTATCGGATCACGGACGGTGTGTACGACGACCGCTGGGTACGCATGATCACGGATCTCGTCCGTGAGGATGATCACCCGGAGGACAGCAATACGCCGGATCTTGAAGCAAAGGTTCCGAGACCCGTCGGAGAACGTGTCGCATATCTGCGCAACACGTATACCGATACTGCGTTTGAGACGTTTTCTCATGTTTTGCGCAATGCGCAGTGTACCTATTATTCTGACTTTCCGGGTGTGTGCGAGGCGCTCTATTACGACCGCGCCACTGCCTGTATCCTGCCGCTTGAAAACTCCTCGGACGGAAAGCTGCTCCGTTTCTATTCTCTATTGGCAAAGTACGACCTGCGCATCGCTTACGTCACGTCCGTTACGGCATATGATACAGACGTCACGACGCGTTACGCGCTGTTGCGCAGAAGCCTTTCCGTTCCGCGTCCCGAAGAAACAGACGCGCTCGGATTGTATTTGGAGTTTCGCATGACGGCGGACGAGGACGTACCGCTGTATCGAATCCTATCGGCGGCGGATGCGTACCGTTTGTCGCTGCAGCGCGTTGGCTCCGTCCCGGGTCCCAGTGAGGATGACGACCGTATCGTATACGATCTGATCCTGCGAGCGGAGGACGGCGGCGATCTCGCATCCATGCTGACGTACTGTTATCTGCTTGTCCCGGGTTTTACGCTTTTGGGCATTTATCTTGATTTATGATTATTTTAGGCATTGACCCCGGTATTGCCATCGTCGGCTGGGGTGTTATCGAATATACCAACAACCGTTTCCGTACGATTGCCTACGGTGCGATCACAACCGAGGCGGGATACGACGTTGAGGATCGGCTTCTGCACGTTTATAATGAATTGTGCGAGATCATCGACTATTATCACCCCGACCAGATGGCGGTCGAGGAGCTATTCTTTACCAACAATATCACCACGGGTATTCCCGTTGCCGAGGCACGCGGTGTCATTCTGCTTGCGGGCGTACAGAAAAAACTGCAGATTGCCGAATATACGCCGATGCAGGTCAAATCCGCCATCTCCGGCTACGGTAAGGCCGAAAAAAAGCAGGTCATGCTGATGGTCGCGCAGATTTTGCGGCTCAAAAACGTCCCCAAGCCCGACGATACCGCCGACGCTCTCGCCATCGCCGTCTGCCACGCCCACTCCGCAGGATCAAGACTCGCCGCGTTCTATAACGAGAAGAAGACGAGATTGACGTGAGGAAAATTAGAAATTAGAAATTAGAAATGAGAAATTGAATTTTACAATCGGAAGACGCTGACCAATCCTTTGATCTTTGCCATGTTCAAAGGCGCACAATGCCGCAATCCGATATTCGTACCACGACATTTTTGCGGATAGCATGACAATTCCGAAGAGGAGAGAGCTCCTATTGATGCCTTGCTTTTGTATCGTTTTGGCTTTTTTTACTGGCATCAATTCAGAGCGAACGAAAGTGCGCTCTTTGGACACTTTCTCTCGCACGGGAGAGAAAGTGTCATCCGTTCCCCTTGTGCGGGGATAAAGTTTCGTTTCGCGCTTTCTAAAAGCGTGGTATTTCTCAAAAAAGGAGACAAATATGTTCTACTCCATCACCGGAACCCTTGTAACCACCGAACTCGCGGCGGCTGTCGTTGATGTCAGCGGCGTCGCGTTTTACTGCAACATTTCTGCCAAAACCCATGCAAAGCTTTCATCGAAGCTTGGTGAAAAGGTGACGCTGTTCACACACCTCAACGTCCGAGAGGATGCGCTTGACTTATTTGGCTTCATCTCGCAGGAGGAGCTTCACGCATACCGTCTTCTGACCTCGGTGTCGGGCGTCGGACCAAAGGCGGCAATGAGCATCTTATCCCACCTGACCCCCGAGCAGTTTGCCGTTGCGGTCGGTGTCGGCGACACGAAAGCCATCTCCAAAGCACCCGGTGTCGGTGCAAAGACCGCCGCCCGCGTCATTCTGGAACTTAAAGATAAAATTGCAAAACAGATTTCCTCCGAGCAGGAAACTGCATCCGCCGAAACCGATCTTCTCCCCGGACGCGACAATTTGTCCGAGGCAATGAACGCGCTGCTCGTCCTCGGCTATACGAGAGGCGAAGCCGCGTCGGTACTGAAAACGCTTGATTCCACGCTGTCGCTGGAGGAGATGATCACAGCGGCGCTGAAGAAGTTGATGAAGTGATGCATCAAAGGCTCCCTCCGAGAGGGAGCTGTCACCGAAAGGTGACTGAGGGAGTTTGCCTCCAAAATAGGATATCAAGTGAATCATTACTCCCTCCGTCACGCCTTTGGCGTGCCACCTCCCTCTGAGAGGGAGGCTCAGAAAGGAACACCATGAAAAATTTATTCGACCCCAAAGAAAACAGCCTCGACACCGAGGAAGAATACGATTACGAATCGCGCATTGTCGACCGCACCCACCGTGAGGAAGACAGTGAGGCGGACGCGGGATTGCGTCCGAAGGCGCTATCCGAATACATCGGTCAGGAAAAGACCAAGGAAAACTTAAAAATCTATATCGATGCCGCAAAACAGCGCGGAGAACCGCTCGACCATGTGCTCCTTTACGGACCTCCCGGTCTTGGTAAAACGACGCTGTCCGGCATCATCGCAAACGAGCTCGGCGTCAATATCCGCATTACCTCGGGGCCTGCGATAGAAAAGCCCGGTGACCTTGCGGCGCTGCTGACCAACCTCGGAGAGGGCGACGTGCTGTTCAT
>JAZQWK010000395.1:0-5146 GCA_045632325.1 Eubacteriales bacterium | reverse complement strand
ACATGCGGATTCCCTGCAAACCCTGCTGTGCCGTCCTTGCTTCCGACGGCTGTACGACCACGGCGTGTTTTCGCGCTGCGTGCGGTTGTACCGTACGCCGACGGGATTTTCTTTTCAGCGTGAGGCGGCGGTATGACGGTGCGCATCATCGGTGCGGCGGTCATTTTTGCGGTTTCTCTGTATACGGGCGGTGCGTGTACCGTGCTTTGGCAGAGGCGTGTTGCGGTACTGTCGTCATTCTGTAAACTGCTCGGGGCACTGGAGGACGGCATTTCCGTTATGGGATTGCCGCAGCAGAATATTGTCCTGCCGTTTTCGGATGCAGTATTGGAGGAGACGGGATTTCTCGGTACGGTACGTTTTTTGTGGGAGCAGGATCCGGGTACAGGGGTGCTTTCCCGTGCGCTGTCGGAATCGGGTATCCGCCGCTTTATGGAGGAAGAAGAATACGTACTGCTTCGCCGCTTTTTTGCCGATCTCGGATGTGAGGACCGCGTGCGGGAGGGAGAGCGATGTGCGTACGTCCGTGCACGCTTGCAGGCTGTGCGGGATGAAGCATCGGCGGCACTCGGTGCACGCTGTCGGATCGCAAGAACGCTTGCAGGTGCGGTCGGCTGTGCGGCGGCGCTGATGCTTCTTTGAAGATTGGGGGAAGTCAAACGTGGATATATCTTTGATACTCAAGGTCGGCGGTGTCGGATTTCTGGTATCGGTCATTTGTCAGGTATTGTCGAAATCGGGTCGTGAGGAGCAGGCACTGTTCGTCAGCGTCAGCGGCATGATCGTAGTTCTTCTGCTGCTCGTCGGACAGTTGTCCGATCTGATCGGTGCGGTACGCGAGGTGTTCGGGCTGTGACGGGGTTTGAGAGCTTCGGTGACGTTCTGCGTATCTGCGGCGGTGCGATATTGGCGGCGGTCTGTCTGCTCGTCGTGCGCGGACTTGATAAAAACGGCATCTCCTCTGCGGTATCCGTATGCATCGGCGCGGCGTTTGCACTGACGGCGCTGTGGGCGGCAAAGCCGATTTTGGAGACGGTACGTTCCTTTGGTGCGTTGTATTTTGACAATGTCTACGCAGACCTTCTGCTTCGGGCAATGGGCATTGGTATCGTCGTACAGCTGACTGCTGATACCGTACGGGATGCGGGAGAGGGAGCACTTGCCGACCGCGTGGAAACGGTAGGACGGGCACTTTTGCTCGGCGTCGGGATGCCGTTGTATCGGGAAATGCTTTCACTTGCAGGCAAGCTGCTTGGGATGTAAAAAGGAGACGGGATATGGCAAACGCAATGGCGGCAGACATTTGGGAGCAGGCGGGCGCGGACAGGCTGTGGGAGGTGCTGCCGCAGGACTTTTTTCCTGCAGAGGGTATGCCCGATACGGACACCGTGCTTCGGACGGTCAGCGGGGAAGCTGTCCTTGCGCGGCTGTTCGATGCGTTTTCGCAGGGAAGCGGAGGTGCCATCCGGCTGACGGGACAGCTGTGCGGTGTGCTTGTGCTGTGTGCCGTTTGGAAAAAATACAGAACCGCGGTGCGCGGTGACGAGGACGATCTGTTTTCCAGTGCGGTGACGCTTGTTTTGGCACTCATCGGCTTCGGTGCGCTGGGAAATCTGTTTTCGGATACAGCCTCCTATTTTTCCTCCATACATACGGCTGTGACGGCGGCTGTGACGACGCTGACGGTACTCGGTGCGATGCGCGGTGCGGTACAGACGGCGGCAGTGACGGGCATGGGCATGGCGTTGTTTTTAGCGGTTATGGAGACGGTCTGCTCGGGCGTGCTGTTTGCGTTTCTTCGGGTCTGCACGGGGCTGTCGCTGGCATCCTCCGTTGGCGGCGGAGAAGGACTTTCACAGGTATCGGGTCTGCTGCGCCGACAGTTTCTGTGGCTGGTCGGAGCGCTGATGATGCTGTTATGTGCGGTGCTGTCCTATCAGACTGTGCTTGCGCGCGCCTCGGATTCCGTGGCTCTGCGGGCGGTGAAATTCACGCTGTCGGGTGCGGTTCCGATCATCGGCGGTGCGGTGGGAGAAGCCGCGTCGTCGCTTGCCGCAGGCATCGCTCTGACAGGGAAGACGGTCGGTGTGCTCGGGATTGCGGCGGTGCTCTGGCAGATTCTGCCGACGCTGTGTTCCGTCTATCTGACACGGCTGGCGTTTTCCGTATCGGGGACGGCCGCATCGTTTCTCGGGATGACGCGTGAGGAAGCGGTGCTTGGAGAATGTGCGTCGCTCGTCGGATTTCTGCTCGCAGTTTGCTCCGCCTCTGCCGTTTTGTATATTTTGATGATTACGCTTTGTATGAACGGAGGCGGGGTATGACGGAAACGCTGTACGGTGCTGTGGTGCTGTCGGTATGCGGCGGTCTTCTTTTGCAGATCTTCCCCAAAACAAGCCGTATGATGCCGTACGTACGGTTTTTGCTCTCTCTTGTGATTCTTGTCATGCTGCTGTCGCCGCTGATTTCTCTGCTGTCACAGCTGCGTGTTTCGGATATGACAGCGCTGCTGCCGGTGCTTGCCGCGGTGTCCGACGATGACGGCTATTGGGCGTCGTCCGTCACCGAGGCAGCAACGGAGAAGATTGCGGATGCGCTGCTCTTGCGGATTTGTGCGGAATTTGGGATGGATGAAGGAGATGCGGACGTCACGCTGACTACGGCGTGTACCAAAGGAGAGGGGGAAACGACGGTGACGGTAATCGGCGTACGCGTCACGCTTTACCGCCGTGCGCATCGGATCGCCGCAGATAAGATTGCGGCGACGGTGGAACAAATCATGTTGTGTCCGTGCACGGTGACCGTATCGGAGGAGGAGCATGCGTGAATTTGGAAAGCTGCTCGGTCGTATTCGCGGTATGCCGTGGCTGCTCGCGGCGGCGGCGGTCGGTCTTTTGCTTTTGCTGATGCCGATTGGAGATGCGGACGCGCAGGGAAACGAGAATCTGTCATATTCGGCGATGCTTGAGCATAGGATTGCACAGATGACCGAAACGCTTCCGGGTGTGGACGACGTTTCGGTAATGGTGACGCTGGAGCAGGACAGGAGCAAAACTTATTCCGTATACGGTGGGGATACCGAGGAATACCGACGGATCTGCGGCGTTGCCGTTACGTGTATCGGCGGAGACGACGCGCAGACCCGTCTGAAAATTCTGAATATGCTGTGCGCCGTATTCGATCTTTCCGCAGATCGGATATGGATCGACGGCAAGGAACCCACGCATATACCATAAAAGGAAAAGGAGCGTACGTTATGCAGTTGCTTGGAAAACAGTATTTTGCAGAGGAAGAACCGATGGAAACGGTACCGACAGAGGAATTTATGAACCATGATGAGGAAGGTCTGGAAGAGCTTTGCGAAGCGGTCGCGCATCCCCGTGTCCCCGCGTGGATGTCGGCGGCGGCAGGCATGGTGCGGGAGAACAAACGCCATCTTGCAGCGGCGGCATCGGTGCTTGTCATCGGCTTTGCGGTGTATCTCAACTGGGCAATGTCGGATACGCAGGGTGCGATACTTGACGGTACGGTATCACAGCCGCAGGACTATACCGACGCCGCGCTTGAGGGCGTGGAGGATCTGTCCTCCGACGTCCTGTCAGCATCCGACGGCGGCACGAATGACGATTACTTTGCCGTATCGCAGATCAACCGCCAGCGTGCACGGGATGAGGCGATTGCGGTTTTGCAGGACGTCGTTGAGGGTGCGGTCAATCTTGACGACGTGCAGAGCGATGCGCTGGCGCAGATTACGCAGATTGCCGCAGATATCGAAAATGAAGCGGCGATTGAGTCGCTGATCAAGGGCAAGGGCTTTGCGGATTGTGTCGCCGTGATCAGCGGAGAAAACGTGAACGTTATCGTCCGTTCTTCAGCGCTTCTTCCGAATGAAATTGCACAGATTCAGGAAATCGTCTACGAAACGGCAGGAATTCTTCCCGCCAACGTCAAAATTATAGAAAAGTGATCGGATACGCACTGCCGACGTGGGTTCTCGGCAGTGCGTATTTTTGGGCGCGCATGGGATGAAATGATATTACAGTTTAAGAAAATTCGACAAAATACAACAAAATCCGAGAAAAATATGACGAAAAAAGCGGGTTTAAACGATTATAGAGGGAAATATACGTCTTTGCTGTCGAAGAAACAAGAACGAAAAAATATTTTTTTGACGCAAATCCGTTGACTTTGCCTCTCGGTTGTGATAAGATATTATACGAAAACAAGAAGCACACAAACTAACGATCGGGTTTCTGTGCTCTGTATGATACGATACATCAAATACTTTAGAAAATGAGGGAAATGGAAAATGAAAATTTTATTTGCGGATTATAATGCGGATGTCAGACGGCAGTTTGTCGAAAATATGAAACGGTTCGGTGTGACGGACGTGACGGAGGCGGCAAACGGCGAAGACGCGGTACAGGAGATTTTGCGTACGGATCCGGATATCGTGTTTGTGGATGCCTGGCTTCCAAAGCTGGACGGGCTTGGCGTGATCCGTACCGTGCGCCGTATGAGCAGCAGTGCACCGATGCGGCCGCAGATCGTGTTTATCAATTACGAGGGTACGGCAAATCTGTTCACGGAGGCGTCGAAGGCAGGTGCATCCTACTGCGTATCAAAGCCGTTTGATTACCGTGAGATCCGAAATATCGTCAGCATCCTGTCCGAGCGAGCGGAACGTCCTGCGGAAAACAATACCGTACAGGGTGAATGTATGCCTGTCCGCGGGGAGCTCCGGGACGGTATGCTGCGGACGCCGTCCTACAATTACACGGAAAATCCCGCGTCTCTGACGCTCGGCGGCAATCAAAACCGTTTTGCAGCAGACGGAACGGAGGACGCAGCGCGCGATCTGGAAACGCAGATCACGCGTATCATTCACCGCATCGGCGTTCCTGCGCACATCAAAGGATACCAGTATTTGCGTACGGCGATTCTGATGGCTACGGACGATCCCGAAATTATCAATTACGTAACGAAAATGCTGTATCCGACGGTCGCAAAGCAGTATAAAACGACGTCCTCCCGCGTGGAGCGTGCGATCCGTCATGCGATCGAGGTTGCGTGGGACAGAGGAGACGTGGACGTGCTCAACGAATATTTTGGATATACCATCCAGAATAACCGCGGAAAACCGACC
>JAZQWK010000394.1:0-4964 GCA_045632325.1 Eubacteriales bacterium | reverse complement strand
CGTGGGATGCCCAGCCGATTTCCACCATCGTGAAATCAGCGTCAGCACAGGTCTCTAAAATGCCGCGCATATTGTCGCCCTTTGCCGAGAACGTGGAAAGAACAAAGTTATCCTGCTGCCAAAGACGGCGCGGATTGCCCAGCGGGTATCGTGCTAAAATTTTGTGTTCCATAACGAGTATCTCCTTTTGCTGTTTATATGAAAATGTTTATATTCAATCCATGGCATTAAAAGCATCCATAATTTTCGATAAAATTTTTTGTGCCGCTTTTTCCCGTTTTGCAAATGCGGATGCAAAATCCGTCGAGCCCTTTGCCGCCAAATCTTGGAAAATAGTGGAAACATTGAGTGTGTTATAAATACGACCGATATCATACACACGATTTTCAAGTGCAATATCAATCATCTCCACCGATTCTTCATCACGGGAATACTTTCTTTCCAATGCGATTTCGTAATATGCCGGAGTAACTGTGATATACGACTGCACTGCCATCGCTTCCAAAACCGCTGCCGCCTTTTCCGGCTCTCCGACATTCGGCATCACAGATGTTGAGGACAGCGTTTCACAATACGTAATATAACCTTCCTGTGCTTCATCAAACTTCGGAATCGGAAGAACACCGAATTCGGAATTCATATCACGCAAATTTACGATATAGGACAAGACTTCTCCGTAGAAAAGAGCACGGTCTTCCATAAAGATTTCCTTACCAACGACAGGGTCTTTCGGCAGATACGATACCTGATGTTCAACGCCGGTAACGCCAACAACCTTTTCCAGTACCTGCGTCACTTTCGTGGTATCGACCTGAAGATACGGAACATGATTATCATCAAACTCCACATATTTCAAATCCGAACCGTAGAAAAACGTATTCGGCCCCTGCTGGGTCGTCACATAACCCCATCGGTCTTTCTCATCCATAAAGGAGTCACCGTTGACATCCGCAGAAATATCACGGCACAGTTCCGCAAAGACATCCAATGTCCATTTACCGTCCCGAACCAATTGATACGGTTCCTCCATATCGTTGTCGGCAATCAGTTTTTTATTGAACAGCATGATATAGGTAACATCGTTATCAAGGATATTGATATCCCCGCTCATAAAGAATACCTTTCCGTTGATATTCATATTCGCGGTTCCCTGATCCCACCATTTTTCAGAAATTTGAAGTACATCATAATCACAGAAATCAGAAAGATAGTTTTCCTGTCCAAGAACCGCGGCTTCATTCAAGCTCGGAAACGCTATCTGATAGGTATCGTCCCCTGCAGAAACAGCCTGCTTTACCGTAGTCGACACTGAACAGCCATTGACACGGATTTCACAGTTAAACTTTTCGTTAATCGCAAGATTTCGCTTATAAATCGCATCATGAATGACATCGCCGTCTGCTTCTTCCACATAAATTTCCGTTTCGGAATTACCGAGCGATGCCTGTGCCGCAATGATAAATTCTTCTCCGCCGAAATCATAAACAGGGATGGAATCCAATATCGCTTTTTCCGCAGCATATGGGTCTTCCGTTGCGACCGCTTCCTGTGTTCCGTTTGTATTCGCTTCCGTTGTTTCAGATCCATCACCCGCAGAGTTACCGCACGCCGAAAGTACAGTTCCCAACATAAGCGCAAGCGCAATCAATGATGTTTTCTGTTTTTTCATAAACCGTCTCCCCTTTCGTTTTTTTCATTATATCACATTCATGGCGAATTTGCAAGAGAAAAAAGAAGACTGCTCAGAAAAACAGTCTTCTTTGTCTTTATCGATCAGAACACTCCCGCCGCTTTGAGCAAAAACGACACAACGAAAATCGACAGTGCGGAGATCAGCGTCGTCCAAACGACAAGCTGCCCTGCCAGCGTCACGTCTCCGTCCATTTCCTGCGTCATCGGAACGCTCGATACGGCGACCGGCGTTGCAAACAGTGCAATAAAGGAAGCGAACGCCGCTCCGCCGAAATCGCGGAAGAACAGATACGCGACACCGATGCCGATGATCGGTACCACAACGGTTCTCGCAAGCACGCCGAAAATAATTTCCCGCCGCAATTCTGCAACTGCGGAAAACTCAAACTGCGAGCCAAGGCACAACAATGCCATCGGCGTTGCCATTTTTGACATATACTCAAAGACGGTATAAATCGGCGTAATATCCGAGAAGCGGAACGAAATTCCCGTTTTCACGAACAATGCACGGACACAAAGGACCGCAAGTCCTGCGAAAATGCTCTGAATGAGCGGGTTTTTCACGATATCGAGCAGCATTTTGCGCACGTCGATCTTTTTTCCGCCGTTCTGAAAGACCGAGAGGCTGATGACGGCGCAAATGTTGAACGTAGGAACCACAAACGCAGACAGCAAAGATGCCGTCATCGCACCTGCTTCCCCAAACAGCGACTGTGCCAAAGGAATTCCGATCAGCGCATAGTTGGAACGGTAGATTGACTGCCAAAGCACACCGCGCCGCTCGGGCTGTTTCGTTGCAAGGATCACGGTCGGAAGACCGAGCAGGAAAATGACAAGCCCCATACCGATAGCATAGATGACGTATCCGAACTCGATGTCGCCGATCGTTTCGATTTTATAAATATTGAGGAACAGCATACACGGAAGAAAGACGCGGAAAACCAGCTTGTTTGCCATTTTGGTAAACTTCTCGTCCATGAAGCCTTTCTTTTTCAGCAGATAACCGAGCGCGACCGCAAGAACGATGGGCGCAATTGCGTTGACCGCAAAGATCAGTGATTCCATAAATCTCTTATTTCCCTTCTTTTGTGAAGATCAGACTCTGATATATTCCGTGGAGATCGCATCTGTCGTGAGATCGAGCAAACGGTAACCCCAGTTTTTCTTCTGATCGCGTCCGCTGTTGTAAGAAAAATCACCGCAGTAGAATACGGGCAGATTTCTCCATGCCGCAGGAAGAATCACGGTGTTGTCGCGGTGCGTGTGACCTGTGAACGCACAGACGATCCTCGGCTCGGATGCAATCAGTTGACGTGCCGCATCGTCCTGCTCCATTGCGGGGATCAGATCATGGGCGCAGAGAATGACGGTTTTTTCGGGGTGATCGTGCAGAACCGCCGACAGAAATGCCGCGTTGATGCCGGTGTAGCAGCCATCGTGATTTTCCTTGGGATCAAGCTGTCCCGCAAACGTATCAAGCATCGCAAAGACATAATCGCCGTACACTACCGCATACTCGCGCGGTCTGCCCGTGATGTTCTGCCAATCCGCGTTGCTGTACTGCTCGTGGTTGCCGGGAATCATATAAAAATCTGTCGGCATTTGCGGGACAAAGGTTTTCATAAATGCATCGGTGCGGCTGACGGGCGGATTCCACAGATACGAGCCGCCCTCATTCCATTTCCAGAAGTCCAGTGAATAGTCGCCGAGCGAGAGAATCGCATCATACGGCTGACGTTCGTAATGCTCGTGAAAACACTTGCTCATAAATGCAAGTCTTTGCTCCGCCGTTGTTCCGTACCAATCGATGTGGCAGTTGTGCACGTCGGTGACGATCAGCAGGCGTTTTTCCTTACAGGGCACGGTATAGGTTTGATACGGATAGCAATTGTCCATGATTCGATCCTCCGAGTGGGTTCTTTTAAGCGTATTATATCACAATCTGCATGGTGTGTCAATATTCATATTCCAAAAGTTCATCATCCCGACCGACACAGACAAATCCTGCTTTTTCAAACAATTTCCGCGACGCAATATTACGCTCATCTATGGAAACATGAATGTTACGGAAATCAGACACAAGGATTCCACTTTGAATATCCCGTAAGATTTCCGATGCAATTCCCATCTTTTGATATGCTGGAAACACAACGATGTCCATATACAAAACGTCCCCGTCAAGCTCAAGGTGCGCTGCTGCCACCAAACGGTCATCCTGATACACTTTATAAAAAGATACACGCTCCGTCGAAGTCACATAGTCCCAATAGTGTTGTTCATCGATACTGATAAATCGGGCAACAGACGGATGCCGATACACAGCAAGAATCTGTGGAATGTCTGCATCATTGGATTGCTTTAACAGTTGATACGTCATGGCTGTTCTCCTATGCGGTTGCAATTTCACTTTCCACTAACCTATAACCTTCCAAAATCCCAGTACAAGGTCGAAGAATCAAGTGAAGCGTGAAAAATAAAATCCCGATTACTTGCGCAATCGAGATCATCCATTCTAACTTCACTTCTTCACTTTTCACTATTCCCTATAACCTTCCAAAATCCCGACATAAACTCGAAAAATCAAGTGGAGAATGAATAGTTCAGAGTGAAAAAGTAAAATCCCGATTACAATCGCAATCGGGATTTGGAGCGGATTACGGGGCTCGAACCCGCCACCTCGACCTTGGCAAGGTCGCGCTCTACCAAATGAGCTAAATCCGCAGGTGGTATGAAAAAGTGTGGTGCCTCCGGTCGGAATTGAACCAACGACACGAGGATTTTCAGTCCTCTGCTCTACCAACTGAGCTACAGAGGCATTTCACAGAGGAACTGCCGTGGTTCATATATCTGAACCTTGTGCTTACAATTTTGATTTCATCAAAATCGTTGGAGCGGATTACGGGGCTCGAACCCGCCACCTCGACCTTGGCAAGGTCGCGCTCTACCAAATGAGCTAAATCCGCATCGGTGGTGTGAAGTGTTTTCCCTTCAACGTTATATATTATAACACATCCGCTCTCGTTTGTCAATAGGTTTTTTCAAGTTTTTTCACTTTTTCCAAAAAAACGCAAAATGTCCGGGAACAGCATCGTCCGTCTGTTCCCGGAGCATAATCAATGGATTCATTCTTTTTCCGTCAGAATCTCCACAATGCGATCCATCGTTTCATCCGACACACCTGCACGGCGCAGAAACGCTCTTGCCTGATCTTGGCGGGTTTCCCCAAGCATTTTCAGCTCGTCCGTAAACATCATCCATCCCTCTCCCTGTCT
>JAZQWK010000393.1:0-13864 GCA_045632325.1 Eubacteriales bacterium | reverse complement strand
GCTGTTCGGTATGACCAAGGGCTTGCGTCTGATGATGTGTGTCCCGCTCCTGGTCGCCGTCTTTTCCGTTATCTTCTCCATCATCAACCCGATGATTCAGAAGCACGCGGTTGACGACTATATGCTCAAGGCAGGCTCCCTCGAAGAAGGACAAATGGGCGGATTTTTGCTCATCGTCTGCTCGATCGTCTTGATCGACTTCTTCTCCCGTGCGCTCGGCGTTTTCCAGTCGCGTATGTCCGCCATCGCCGGTAACCGCTTCGTCCTCGTCATGCGTACGCTTCTGTACGAAAAGATCTCCTCCCTGTCCCTTTCCTCCCTGCAGAGAAAGCCGACCGGTGACTTGATGCAGCGTATCAACACCGATACCTCCGTCGTACAGTCGTTTATCATTCACCAGATTCCCTCTCTGTTCATCAACATTGCGACGTTCATCATCGCGCTCGTCATCATTCTGTTCATGAACCCGCTGATCGCGCTGTTCATCGCAGTACCGATCCCGCTGGTCGTTTATCTGATCTCCAAGTTCTGGAAGGTCGTCGGCCGCCGCAACGTCAAGTCCTGGATCCTCGGCACGAGAACCTCTTATCTGCTGCAGGATATCCTCAACGGTATCCGTGTCGTCAAGAGCTACGGTCAGGAAGACTCCTCCATTGAAAAGTTCAATGAGTCCTCTACCCGTGCTGCAAGACAGAACGAATCCAACACCAAGCTGTTCGATACCGTTTTCCCGCTGCTCTCCACACTCGTTCACATCGGTAACTACTTCATCCTGTTCTACGGCTACACGCTGTTGTACAAGCAGGACGGCATGACGATGGGTCAGCTGTCTCAGATCACTTCCTACGCGAACATGATCTACGCACCGCTGATGTCCATCACATCCCTGCCGCGTGTCATCTCCGACTTCTTGACCCGTACCTCCAAGATCTTCGAAATTCTCGAGGAAAGCCCCGAGGTCTCCGATATCAGCCTCCCGATCGATATTCGTATTGAAGGCGATATCAGCGTCAAGAACGTTACCTTCGGTTATGAATCCTACAATCCCGTTCTTGAAAACGTCTCCGTTGACATCAAGGCGGGTGAGATGATCGGTATCGTCGGTCACTCCGGTTCCGGTAAGACCACACTGATCAACCTCATCATGCGTCTGTACGACGTCAATGAAGGCGCGATCCTGATCGACGACGTCAACATCAAGGATATCTCCCAGAACGCCCTGCGTTCCCAGATGGGTGTCGTTTTACAGGAAACGTTCCTGTTCTCCGGTACCATCCGCGACAACATCCGTTACTCCATGCCGCACGCAACGGACGAGGAAGTCATTGCAGCAGCAAAGGTTGCCAACGCTCACGACTTTATCCTCAACCTGCCCGAGGGCTACAACACCATCGTCGGTGAAAAGGGTTACTCCCTGTCCGGCGGTGAACGTCAGAGAATCGCGATCGCCCGTGCGGTCATCCATAACCCGCGCATCCTGATCCTCGACGAAGCAACCGCGGCACTCGATACCGAGACCGAAAAGCTCATTCAGGACGCACTCAACCGCGTCTGTGCAGGCAGAACCACGCTTGCCATTGCACACCGTCTGTCCACGCTCCGCAACGCCGACAAGCTCCTGGTCCTTGACAAGGGTAAGGTCGCAGAATTCGGTACGCACGCCGAGCTGCTTGCCCAGAAGGGTATCTACTACAAGCTCGTTATGGCACAGCGTAAGATGGCAAAGGGTCTGAACCAGCAAAAGGAAGCGGAAGTCAAAGCCGAGCGCGAACGCAAGGCAAAGGAAGCCGCAGCCGCAAACGCATAACGTGAACACGCTACAGCATCGAAGCTCTCCGCTTCGGTGCTGTTTTTTTACAGCAGGAAAATGTATTTTTCACATATACCTATTGCTTTTTTGAACGCTTTGCGATATAATAAACACACAGAAGCCGCGGATGATGTTCCCGGCAATGATCAACAACGGAGGATTACCCATGAAGCTATTTGAAAACGCAAGCTGGCTTTGGAAAAGCGGCTATGAAACTGCGGAAAACGTCTATATCGATTTCTATGAAACGTTTGAGATCGACACGCCCGCAGAAAATTACACGATGCATATCTCCGCCGATGCCAACTACGCCGTTTACGTCAACGGTACGCTCGTTAATTTCGGTCAGTATTCCGACTATGAGACTTACAAGGTTTATGATACCATCACACTGACCGGCATCGTCCCGGGTAAGAATGAGATCAAGATCACCGTCCACGGACGCGGCAAGAACTTCTCGACCTACCGCATCGGTCGCCCCGGTGTCATTTACGAGGTATACGCAGACGACGCACTGTTCATCATCTCCTCGGATGAAACGAAGATGGCAATCAATCCGTGCTACAAGCAGGGACCCGTTGAGATCGTCACGGGACAGCTCGGCTTCTCCTACCACTACGACGCCACCAAGGAAGGCGCTCCCGTCGCTTTCAGTGCAGCAGAAGTCATTGAAAAATCCAAGGTACTGTATCCGCGCCCGATCAAAAAGCTCGTTGTCGGTGACAATCAGTCCTCTCTTCTTTGCGCACAGGGTATCTTCATGGATACACGCATGGAAAACCTCAACGTCGCGCAGAAGATGCAGTATGCATTTCTGTCCTTCCGAGACCAGGGTACGCTCTGCGGTCGCCACGGCGGCAGTGACGTTCGCTTCCCCGCAGAAGAAGGCGTCACCTTCCACTGCGACCACTGCGACAACATTGCTGACGGAATGTATCTGACCTTCGACCTCGGCATTGAATCCGCGGGTATCTTCTCCATCGACATCGACGTTCCGAAGGATACGGAAATCCTCGTCGGCTGGGGTGAGCACCTCGATGATCTGCGCCCGCGTACGTTCATCGGACGTAACTTCGCACTCCGCTATAAGGCACACGCGGGACGCAATACCTTTGTCGGTCCGTTCCTGCGCCTCGGTCTGCGCTATCTGCAGCTGCACGTCTACGCAGAACGCGCAACGGTCTACTACGCAGGCATCAAGCCGACGGACTATCCGCTCGACTACACGCCGTACTTCAAGTGCGACGACCATCTGCACAACAAGATCTACGAGGTCTGCCTGCGCACCCTGCAGACTTGTATGCACGAGCACTACGAAGACTGCCCGTGGCGTGAACAGGCGCTGTATTCCATGGACAGCCGCAATCAGATGCTCTGCGGTTACTATACGTTCGGTGAAACGGAATTTGCCAAAGCAGCGATCCGCTTGATGGCACTCTCCCTGCGCGAGGACGGTATGCTGGAGCTTTGCTCTCCTGCCGTCGTTTCCATCACCATTCCCTCCTTCTCCGCAATTTTCGTCACGCAGCTGCAGGAATATCTGCTGTACTCCGGCGACCGTGCGTTTGCCGAGGAAATGATGCCGACCGCACGCGCCATCATCGCCGCATTCACAGCCCAGCTTGACAACGAAAAGCAGCTCATCAAGTGCCGCAAGGAAAACATCTACTGGAACTTCTACGAATGGCAGTCCGGTCTTGACGGTCACATCGGCGGCTCCATGAACGAGGAAGACCGTACCTACGACGCACCGATGAACGGCTTCTTCTCCATTGCGCTGCGCTCCATTGCCAAGCTTGAAGCATCGCTTGGCAACCATACCGCGGCAAAGGCTTATCTGGAACAGAAGGCGGCACTCGACGCACGCATCAACGATCTGTTTTGGGACGAGGCTCACGGCGTGTACGCATCCTATGCAAAGGGCGGCGAGATCTTCCATTACGCAGAGCTGACCAACGCGCTGATCGTCTACGCCGATGCATGTCCCGCAGAACGCGAGGAATCGGTTCTTGCCGCACTTGCCGCAAAGACAATGCTGGAGGTTACGCTCAGCCACTCCATCTTCAAGTATGAAGCACTCCTGCGCAAGCCTGCCAAGTATGCAAAGGCGGTCTTTGACGAAATCGCCGACGTCTTCGGTAAGATGCTTTACAACAACGCAACCACCTTCTACGAAACGGTCGACGGTGCGCGCGCATTTGGCAATGCAGGCTCTCTGTGCCACGGATGGTCTGCAATCCCCACTTACCTCTACCACGCCTACGTTCTCGGTCTGAAGCCCACGGAGGACGGCTATGAGGCATATGAGATCAAGCCCGTTGACGCAGGTATTCACAATCCCGAAGGTCTGGTCATCACGCCCAAGGGTACGATCACGCTGTAATCTCCACTATGACGTAAAAATTCAGGGTACTGCAACACAAACTGCAGTACCCTGTTTTTATGTTCAATCATCAAAGCCAACCAATTTTCCCTCGTCGGTTCCGTAGAGAACCGCGGTGCGAATAGCCGTTTCAAAATGACGCAGAGGGAGAAAGAAGTATCCCTCACCCGACGGGCTTCCGGCAAACGCGATCCGCGTTTCCGACAAGGAGGAGAAAAAGCGGGTTTCGTCCCACAGCGATTCCGGCGTAAACAGATACTCCCGCATCAGCGCTTCTGCGGCACGTGCACAGCATCCTGCGGCGGCGGCATCAATCAAAAGCATCTCAGCTTCCGCAGCAAACCGCTTCTGTCCCTCACCGGGCATCGGCTGATAGGAATCGAGAAACGGCTTTTGACAGATATTGCGAAGATACGCCAGCCACAGCGCCGCACACTGTTCTCCGCGCGGTGTAACGACGCGGATACGGCGGCGAAGAAGCAGCGGTAAACGGCTGCGTTGATCGGATATCCTGCCGATCATCCGCTTTTTGATCAAGGCTCGGTCAACGGCACGGCGGAACGCATCGGTATCGCGCTGATACCGTCCCGGTGTACGGTTGATATAATCGGCAAAAGCGGAAAGCTGAATGGATACGGACGAACCGCTTGCACGGCGGATCATACGGATCAGACACGCCTCGTGCGGTGCGAGTGTTTTCATATCCGTATCGCGCTTGCATACGATACGCATTCCGTCGGCACGGAGCAGATCGTCACCGTCCGTTACGCGCAGGGACAAGATCCCGCGGCGATTCAGATCAAGCAGCGTCGACGTGAAATCGGCAACGGCACAGCGATCAGCAGGAACAGCCTGTACGATCTCCATCAAGCGAAAGACCTCCGCCGGCGTGAGCTTGCCTGCGGGACGAAGCGTCAATCCCTTGGGAACCGCACGCGAGCGGAAACGGCGTTCCACGACGCGGCGCTTGCGGCGTCGGTACTGCACGAGACGCTTGGCGGGATGCAGAAAGATCGCAGCAAGCAAAAGCGCAACGATGACCACCAGCGCAAGCGGAAGCGGTGCAAAGATCGCCAGCGGCAGGCAAACGGCAAGGATCAGCACAATTTCCAGAATCAGAAAAATCAAATACAGCAAACGGAGAACTCCTTTCGTTTCGGTGTGATACTCATATTATATACAAAAAACGTGAATTTGTCAAGTTTTGCGTCCGAGAACCGTCGGTGTGTCGGCAAGCACGTCTGCCTTGGAGCGGGGAGCGGGCAAAAGCAAACCGTATACGATGTCTGCCGATAACGCACGCAGGAAGGCTTCCTGCACCACGGCAGATTCCTTTTTATAGGCGGCAGGCCGCGAGAGGATGGGGAGTGTGCTCTCCTTTTTGGCGCGGCGCAAAAACGCAGAGGCACGATCGCCGCAGGCAAGCAGTGTGGTATATACGGGAGCCGCTCGGAGCATATCCGCCATAATACCGAAATATCCGTACAGCGCCGCGCGGCGGATGGCGGCATTGGTATACTTTTTCGTTGCGGCAAGCATGAAAAACTCCTCCAGCGTATGCGCACGGGAGGCCGCACTGCACAGCCGACCCGCTAGACCGCCTTCCAATCCCGCATACTGCGACAGAACCTCGGGCGACGTGCAGGCAAAGGTGTGCAGAAGCATCGCACCGAGGACGCGGTCCGGCTCGGTACACAGACGTCCCGTCTCCCGTGCTGCCGTCAAAGCCTGTGCTGTCGTCGACGGAAGAAGCACCATCGCCGCGTCAAAAGCACCGTCATAAATCAGTGCACGGACGGCAGACGCAGATACGACGGCATCCTGCGGCGGCAGGGTCTGATACGCAGCATCGTGGTCATCGCCCGTCCGCGCAATGGCAATCGGCTGAATCGGTCGGCTGACACGGTTCAGTGCGCGCAGATATTCCACACCGAGCGTATTGTTCGGCGTTCTGAGCAGTGCGGCGTCCTCCTCCCCAAACACCCTGGCATAAACACGGTCACGCAAAACGGGAAAACCAACGTCCCGCTGATTCGGATCGTCGGCAGTTTCTGCCATAGCAGATTGAAAAGCCGGACTGTCCAGCTGTTCTGCCGCTGTTTGCATATACGGCAAAACGTCACCCTCCGTACCAAAGCACAGCGCATCGATGCCAAGGGAAGACAGAATCTCCACGCCGCCGCGCGCAAACAGCTCCGCCGGTGCGCACGAATACGGAAACGGCAGTTCAAACACCGCATCGGCACCGATTGCAAGCGCGGCTGATGCACGGGTATATTTATCCGCTATGGCAGGCGTTCCGCGCTGGACGAAATTCCCCGACATAACGCAGACGACGGTACTGTCCGGATACCGTTTTTTGAGCTGTTCAATCTGATACGCATGTCCCTTGTGCGGCGGATTATATTCGCATATGATGCCAATATTCATGTATAACTCCTCATTTTTTCCTAAAACTGCGAAAAATGCAAAAAATTTCGGCGAATGTCTTGCATTTCTCGGAAAACTGTTATATAATATATATATTGTATATCAATAATCAACTTTTTGCAATAGCAAAATTGTATATTGGAGGAAAATTATTATGAAGATTCTGGTTGTCAATGCCGGCAGCTCCTCTCTGAAGTATCAGCTGTTTGATATGGAGAGCGGTGACATTCTGGCAAAGGGTATCTGCGAACGTATCGCAATCGACGGTAAGATCACCCACAAGCTCCCCGACGGCAGAAAGATCGAAATGGATCTCGATATGCCCAACCATGCAGTTGCAACGAAGATTCTCGTTGACACGCTGACCAACGCTGATTACGGCTGTATCAAGGATATGAGCGAAATCGAAGCTGTCGGTCACCGCGTCGTCCACGGCGGTCCTTACTTCTTTGAATCCAGCCTCGTTACCCCCGAGGTCATGGAAAAGCTGCGCCAGTGCGTCGATTTCGCACCGCTGCACACTCCTGCACACCTGATGGGTATCGACGGCTGTACTGCAGTTATGCCGAACGTTCCGCAGGTTCTCGTCTTCGACACCGCGTTCCACACCACTCAGCCCAAGAAGGCATCCACATACGCCATCAAGTATGAAGACGCTGAAGAATACCAGATCCGCCGCTACGGTGCACACGGTACTTCCCACCGCTTCGTTTCCGCTGAAATGGCAAAGCTGCTTGACAAGCCCGTCGAAGAAACCAAGATCATCACCTGCCACATCGGTAACGGTTCTTCCATCTCCGCTGTCAAGGGCGGCAAGTGCGTTGACACCTCCATGGGCTTCACGCCCCTCGACGGTGTTGAAATGGGTACCCGCTGCGGTTCCATCGACCCGGCAATCGTTCCCTACATCATGAAGAAGAAGGGCTATACTCCCGACGAAGTTGCAAACTACATGAACAAGGAATGTGGTTTCCTCGGCGTTTCCGGTATTTCCTCCGACAGCCGTGACATCGAAGCTGCGATCCTCGAAAACGACGGCATCCGCTCCGAACGCGCTGCTCTCGCTGCAAATGTCCTCGCATATCAGATTCAGAAGTACATCGGCTCCTATACCGCAGCCATGAACGGTCTCGATGCAATCGTCTTCACCGCAGGTATGGGCGAAAACAACACCGAGCTTCGTGAACGCGTCTGCTCCGATATGGAATTCTTCGGCATCGAGCTGGACAAGGAAGTCAACGCAAAGGCTCACCACCAGTCCAACATCGTCAAGCTGTCTACCGATAACTCCAAGGTTGCCGTTTGGCTCATCCCGACCAACGAAGAGCTCATGATCGCACGCGACACCGAAGAAATCGTCAAGGCTCTGTAATTTCAATCCAATCAAACCTCAAAAGCCTCGGAATCCATGACTCCGGGGCTTTTTTCAAAATTCAGAAAGAGAGGAAACTGCCAATGAAAAAGCAACTGTTTGCATGGGCAATGCTCGCTTCGATGCTGCTTGCATCATCCTGCGGCGGCGAGGCACAGACCGTCGACAGCGGCGATCTTGCCGATTCTACCCCTGCCGTCACCGAAACCGCAGACGACGGCTATATTGCAGACGATCTTCCCGAAGCAAATTACGATGGCTATCAGTTCCGTATTCTGTGTGACCCGGTCTACGTGGAATTCGTGTACTCCGAGGGTGAAACCGGCGTACAGATCAACGACATGGTATACGAATCCAACCGCACGGTAGAAGAACGCTACAACGTCGATCTGGTACACGTTCCGATGACCGACTGGCTGGCAACGTCAGAGGTACAGAAGTCGATCCTTGCGGGAGACGACGCCTTTGACGTCTGCTTTATGCACGACATCTCCGCAGGCAACCTGTCCCTGGAAAATCTGTTCCACAATCTGTATGAGGTTCCGCATCTGAACTTCAATCAGCCCTGGTGGCCGAAATACAGCGTCGATTCCATGACCATCAACGATCGGATGTATCTGATCTCCAACTGTATCTCTTACTATGGCTTCTATGCAACCCGTACGATGTTCTTTAACCGCGACCTGATTCAGAAGTACGACATGGAATCCCCCTACGATCTCGTCATGAACGATCAGTGGACGCTTGACAAGCTGATCGAAATGTCCAAGGACGTCTACGAGGACACCAACGGCAACGGTGCCGTTGACTACACCGATATCCGCGGCTTTGCCATGACCGTTCCCTACTGTCTGTTTGAAAACTTCGGCCACGAGGCGTGGGGCAAGAATGAAGACGGCTCTTTCTACCTTGATACCTACAACGACCGTTCTATCGCGCTGATGGACAAGCTCGTTGATTGGCTCTGCTCCGACAACCCTGCAGTATTCTACTCCAACACCCATTCCGGACGTCAGAACGAAGACTCGTCCGCGATCTGGTTCTCGCAGGGCAATCTGCTCTTTACCTACGGTGCGATCGGTCATCAGCTTCCGTCTCTGACCAACTCCGACATCAACTACGGTATTCTGCCGATGCCCAAGGTCGACGCATCGCAGGAGGACTATATCTGTGCCTGCTGTGAGCTTCCCGGCGTCGTTCCGATCACCGTTTCCGACATCGACCGTACCGGTATGATCATTGAAGCGATGAGTGCCGAGGCATACCGCACCGTCTACCCGAACTACTACGAGTACGCGCTGAAGGGCAGATACGCCAACGACGAAGAATCGGTCAAGATGATCGACATTATGTTTGAAAACCGCGTTCTGTCTTATACCTATATTTACGGCGGCACCGGCGGCGGTCTGCAGCAGGTCGTCAACAACGTGCTGACACAAGGCGGTAACTTCGCATCCTACTACGAAAAGAACGCCGCAAAAGACGAAAAGCGCATCGAGCAGCTCAATGAATTCTTTACGGATTGATCCATTCCGTCCGTCGCATCAGAAAACCCCCGATTTCTCTGAAGTCGGGGGTTTTTGATATCGCGAACAATATGTTATTGCAAAAGTCTTGCGTGACGGAACGCTGCCAAATCCACGGAACCGGGTTCTTGTTCCCGATAAGAAAACGTACGCCCGACCTGCGGGTATTTTGCACCTGCATACGGATTGTACGGCATCAGCTCTACGTCACTGTCTGCGGCAAGATGTGCCAGCGCCGATACATTCTCCGCTGTATCCGTAATTCCGGGAATCAGCGGTATACGGATGACGTGCGGTTTGCTGCTGTTTTGTAGCTGCACGAGATTTTTGTGTATCGTTTCACACGAGACGCCCGTATACCTGCGATGTGCATCGTCATCTGCGAGCTTTAAATCAAACAGGACGTAATCGACGTGGGACAGTACCTCTGCAAAGGTTTCCTCTTTGGCAAATCCCGACGTCTGCAAAGCAACGCGGATACCGTATTCGTGCAGACAATCGGCAAGTGCGATTGCAAACTGCGGCTGCATAAGCGGTTCTCCGCCCGACATGGTAACGCCGCCGTCCTCACCGAACAACGGTGCCGACGGTGCGAGCTTTTTGGCAAGTTCTCCTGCCGTCACTTCCCTGCCCGCAACCGAAATCAAACCGCGCGGACAGGTATGCAGACAGCGTCCGTGGGGTTTACAATCCTCATGTGTACAGGGTTTTCGGCAGGCACCGCAGTGGGTACACGCCGCTTCTCTGACCATCAGCGTTGGGGCGGTATCCATGCCCTCCGGATTGTGGCACCAGATGCAGGACAGCGGACAACCCTTGAAAAAGACCGTCGTCCGTACCCCGGGACCGTCGTGCACGGTAAATTCCTTGACGTCAAAGATCGTCCCTTTGACGGAATGTGTATCGTTAAACATATAGATATGTGTATCGTTTTACAACGAATATTCCTGACGAGCAATGACGTGATCCTGATACGGTCGGTCAAGCTCCACAAAGTACGCTGACCAGCCCCAAATGCGCACGATCAGATGCGGGTAGTTTTCGGGATGCGCCTGTGCGTCCAGAAGCACTTCCTTGGAAACGGTGTTCAGCTGCAGCTGATGTCCTCCCGACAACACAAAGAACTGCACGAGTCGTGCTAACTTCGGCAGATTGTCGGGATCAGAGAAGACCGATGCGTGGAACTCGAGCGTCAGAGGACCGCCGTTGATGACCTCGGACAGATTCGGCTTCGTAAACGAGCGGATCAGCGAAATCGGACCGTCGGCTTTCGTGGACAGTGCGGGAGAATAGTTGGTACCGTAGGGTTCACCTTTTCTGCGTCCGTTGGGAGATGCAGCAAGCGCTTCGGTGTGCCACAGATAGAACATCGCCGAACCCGTTCCTGCGCGCCAGATGCCGCCGCGGCTGTTTTTTCTGCCCTCAAGCGATGCGGCAAACGTGTGGAGAAGATCGGCGGCAAGCGTATCGACTGCGTCGTTGTCCTGTCCCATCTTCGGACATTCATTACGGACAAAGGACAGCAGCTCCTCCTGTCCCGCAAAGTCATTGTCACAAGCGGCAAGGAGTTCTTCGCGTCC
Organism: Eubacteriales bacterium; assembly: GCA_045632325.1. GTDB lineage: Bacteria > Bacillota > Clostridia > Oscillospirales > CAG-272 > RGIG3925. The sequence goes on along the minus strand of JAZQWK010000393.1, from coordinate 2,763 downwards.
GATCCGACCGTCACCGAAGACATGGTCGCGGATCACGGCAAGGCTGTCGGCGGCGATGGCAACGCCCGTGCCGTGAATACCGAAGTTGTTGTATTTTGCGCCTTTGTCAATTTCACAGCCGAACAGCGTGTTGAGTAGCGGATGCGGCGTGAACCAGACACCGCCGCGTGCGTCAACACCATCCATAATGCGCGTACATTCCTCTGCGATCACGCGGCGAACGTCGTCCATAAACGCATCAAAGCTGTCGGCGGTCGTGAGACTGCGATGCATGGCCGTGTCGATGACGGCGGGGAAATTCAGCGCACCGATGTTGGCGATATCCGCACCGACGCGCGGGATAATGAATTCCCAGCAAGCCGCAACGGCGTAGTTGACCGCGTCTTCATGCGCGTAGCCGAGCCGTTCCAGACCGGGGATAACGATATCATCGTTGGAATACTGCGGGAAGCCGAGTCCGACCGCGGTCAGACGCGAGCCGTCCTCGTAAACAGAAAGAGGCGTGTTTTTATTGACGCGGATGTTGATCTTCGGATCGATCATGCAAAGCCGCTCACTGGCACGAAGACAAATGCGCGACAGCTCCGACCACACGTCACAGCCGTTTTCGTCAATACCGCCCAGTACCAGAGACTGACCGTTGTCGCCCTGCTGAACGCCGACGTAAAGGTCAGAGTCCTTGTTGCAGGCAAGGAAGAAGTCGCAGACCAGCTCGTAAGCCTCGTCCTCGGTCAGAATACCCGCATCGACGTCATGACGGAAATACGGGTAGAGATACTTGTCAAAGCGTCCGAGGGTATTGTGATAAGAGCCCTCCAGCCAAATGCCGAAGTGCAGGATGCGCAGAAACTGCAGTGCTTCTCGTAACGTCTGCGCCGGCTTGTGCGGAACCACGTCAAGCACCGCTGCAACGTCTTCACGTCCGATGGAACGTGCACAGTCGCGGTAACGGTCGGAAAGATCGCAAAGCGCACGAACCGCACGGCGGGTTTCCTCGCTTGTACTGCTTTCACAGATTGCATCCAGACCGACGGCGATGACCGATGCATAGTCGGGCGACAGGTTAGAGATGTAACCAAGCTCGTGAATGAAGTGGTGCTCTTTTTTCTCTGCCCATTCTTCTTCCGTGAAAACATCGGGCAAATTCGGCACGGTGCGCAGAAAAACGATCAGCTCGCTTTCGTCGAGGATGACGGGTGTTTCCTTTGCGCACAGCATCTCAAAACGGCGCGTCATGCGCTCGATCGGTGACAGACCGTCGCGGGCAAACGCTTCTGCCAATGCAGGAACGGGAGCCGTGCGGTACTTGTGATGTGCACGGGAACGGATGAATTCGTATAAATTCTGATTCATAATGAAGCCCTTTCTGTCTATTCAGTGCTGTGCAAGAAATACCGCACAATCGGCAAGTGTCTGTTTGACCTCGCAATCGGCATAGGACAAACGGCGTCCGCCGCAGATCATACGGTGCGTACAGGTATGACAGCGTTCATTGCGGTGTGCTCCGACGCCGTGCTTGGCGCGCAGACCCATGACGGAAAACGGCAGAAATTCGACGGGACGTCCGTCTTTCTTCCGTTCTGACAGCGCTTGTGCAACACGAACCAATTCTTCAAGCAAAGCACCCTGTTCTCCTTCTTTGCGCATCTGCGGATTCTTGGGATACGCATCGATCAGCGTGATACCTGCATCGGCATAAGCGAGAACCTTTGAGAGGATGTCCGGTGCCTGAACGTCGTAGGAAAATCGCACACCGACCGTCGGTGCGGCATCCCGATACGTCTCATACCGTTCGGCAGGTACCAGCAGACGGTCGCTGTGGAAATCTCCGTCGGCGGTCAGAAGCACCGTCAGCGGAAGTCCGCGTTCCCGCGCGATTTTACACAGTGTGACGGCATTATCCCGATGCTCCGTATCGCAGAGCATCACGGGACAGTTGATTTGCGAAAGAGATTCCGTCGGCGATACCGAGGTCAGCATACAAAGCGACGGCGCCATATCCGCATCGAAGGGCAAATGGGCATACCGCTGCAGTTCCAAATTGAAATTCTGAACCATAGACATTGTCTGTCCTTTCTGTTGTTCTTTGGATTTATTATACTTCCAAATGAAAAAAATAGCAAGAGATTTTCGGAATTTTTGCGAAGAACCGTCATTTTTTGTACAAACGCGCATCTGTTCACGAATTATTCACAATCATGTATTACAATAGATACCATGAAACAACAATTATTACCCGAACTTCAAACGTGGTTTTCTTCAGAGGGCATTGATGCTGCAGCGGTGATTCCATTCTCCCGCTGTCGGTTGATCCAGCCGAGAAAACTGCAAACCTGCGGTTTGTCAGAGGAAACCGCCAAAAGCGTCCTTGTGTTTGCCGTACCGTATTTTGCGGGCGAGATGCCGCACCGCAATCTTTCCCTGTACGCCGCCGCACGGGACTATCATCTGTATTTCAAGGATTGCTTCTCACGCCTGTATGCACGTCTGCAGCAGCTGTACCCGCAGGCGGTCTTCGGCGGATTTGCCGACAATTCACCGCTCGATGAGGTCCATGCAGCAGTACTTGGCGGGCTCGGCATCCTCGGTGACAACGGGCTTTTGATCCATCCCGAATACGGCAGTTACGTGTTCATCGGCGAACTCATCTCCGATCTGCCGCCCGAACGATTCTGCACGGAAGGCACCTACAACGAAGCCGTCTTTGACGCCCCGCTCCAGACCTGCTCCCATTGCGGCGCGTGTCAGACCGCGTGTCCGATG
>JAZQWK010000392.1:0-2503 GCA_045632325.1 Eubacteriales bacterium | reverse complement strand
GGAGGAACACGGTCTTTTTTGTGTCTCCGTGCTCCCGTCCCCGATTCTCGGCGGCGACGGCAACCGCGAATTTATCGCGCATTTTGCATACCATGCCCCGGAGGCTGCCAACCGCGCACTTGGCGATCGGAATTGTCTTTTGAAGATTGTTGACAGTAACGATACTTGAAACAGCACTTTATAACGAAACGATCATACCATGGTTATCAGCGGGTGTAGCGGGCTGTTGCACTTACGTGCCTCAGCCCCTTGGAAGTTTCCCTTGTCACTCTCCGAGCGACATTTTCATGCGAAATTCGCATGAAAACCGGGAAATTCGGGTCACTTCGTGACCCCGGGGTGTCGCAAGTTTTCAACTTGCAACACCCCCGCTGCATGATACAAATATTCTGAAAAATATGGTTACCCGCAAGCGACATCTATGTGCGACGGTTCGGGCGATTCATGAATCGCCCCTACAATCCTTTGAAGTCGCTCTTTCACACTGAAGTCTTGATCTCAGGGGAGGTGTCACAGTGCAGAAACAAATCCATACCGTCGCTGTCTGTCCGAATCCGGCAAAGGATATCGGACTTTGTGTGACGCACGATGCGATCGCGGTGCTTGCTGGATGCGGCGCGAAACCGCTTCTGCCGCAGTCGATGCGCGATACGCTCGGCGCAAAGCTTCCGACGGCGGCAGCGTTTGTCCCCGACGACGCGCTGTTTGACGGCTGTGACTGTGCCGTGGTGCTCGGCGGTGACGGCTCCGTCATCAAAACGGCGTCAGCGTGTGCAGAGCGCAATATCCCCGTGCTCGGCATCAATTTGGGACGCGTCGGCTATCTTGCCGAGGTGGAGCCGGAGGAGCTGTTTCTGCTCTCCCGTCTGTGCCGCGGGGAATACCGCACGGAGCGCCGCATGATGCTGTCCATCTCCGTTCTGCGGGACGGGCATGAGATCCACCGTATGCCGCACGCGCTCAACGAAGCCGTCATTTCCAACGGCGCGATCTCGCACATGGTCGAGCTTGACGTTTCCTGCGACGGGCAGGCGGTCTCGCAGTTTCACGCAGACGGCGTGATCGCAGCGACGCCGACGGGCTCTACGGCGTACTCCATGTCTGCCGGCGGTCCGATCATCGACCCGACGCTCGACTGCTTCTGTCTGACACCGGTCTGCGCCCATTCTCTGACGGCGCGCCCGATGCTGCTGTCCTCCGACTGTACGCTGGACATCAAAAACATCTGCCGGCGTGAGGACAATACTTATCTGACCGTCGACGGCGCGGAGAACCACAAGCTTCTGTGCGGAGACGTGGTTCGCATCCGAAAATCGAACGTCTCCACGCAAATGATCCGCTTCCACGAAAACAGCTTTTTCTCGGTGCTGAACCGAAAAATGCAGACCTCCCTCTGATCTCTGACCGCCGATCTGCGAGGATTGGGGTTTCCGATATAACATTTCCATTGTAAAGAAGGTAAAGCGCAATGAAACAGAACAGACACGAAAGAATCATCGAAATCATCAACGCCAACGACATCGAAACGCAGGACGAGCTGCTCGAAAAGCTCAAGGAAGACGGCTTCGAGGTCACGCAGGCGACCATCTCCCGCGACATCAAGCAGCTGCAGCTGGTCAAGGTCGCAGGACACGACGGACATTATAAGTACGCCATCTCCCAACATTCGGGCACGAAGACCGCGCTGAAGTTCAAGACCATCCTCAAGGAAACGATCGTCCGTGCCGACTACGCACAGAACATCGTCGTGCTCAAGACGTATTCCGGTATGGCACAGGCAGCGGCGGCAGCCATCGACTCTCTGCAGATGCAGGACATCGTCGGCTCGGTCGCCGGTGACGATACCATTCTGATCGTCATGCGCTCGGATGAGATCGCGCGTGACTTCACCGAGAAGTACAAAGAGCTTCTCCACTAAAGCACCATGCTTGATACCTTACACATTGAAAACATCGCCGTCGTCCGTGAAGCGGATATCAGCCTCGGACGCGGCTTTACCGTTCTGACGGGTGAAACGGGTGCCGGTAAATCGATCATCATCGACGCCATCAACCTGCTCCTTGGCGCACGTCCCCAGCGCGATCTGATTCGTACGGGGGAAGCAAGCGCCGTCGCATCCGCCGTGTTTTCCGACCTTCCCGCGGAGCTTGCCGCGCAGATGACCGACGCAGGTCTGCGGCTGGACGAGGACGGCGGGCTGTTTTTACAGCGCACGGTGCAGACGGACGGAAAGGCGGCGACGCGCATCGGCGGCAGACCCGTATCCGTTTCCACACAGAAGGAATTCATCGGTGCGCTGATCGCCATTCACGGTCAGCACGACAACCAGCAGTTTCTGCGCCCCGAAATGCACATCCGCTATCTTGACGACTTCGCGGACGTGGGAGCACTGCTTGACGAATACACCGTTCACTATCAGGAATACAACGAGATCCGCGCAAAGATCCGCTCGCTGCAGAAAAACGAGCAGGAAAAGGCGCGGATGGCAGAGCTGCTCAAATAC
>JAZQWK010000391.1:0-2717 GCA_045632325.1 Eubacteriales bacterium | reverse complement strand
GCTCCGCAACACCGACGCCGAGCTTGGCACATCCGCACAGCACGGGAATCACGCGGCAATCGGAAATTTCCTGCCGCAGTGCTGTCGAAGCATCGTCATCGGAAAGCAGTGTATCGGACAGAAACGCTTCCTCTGCAGCTTCGTTGATCTCGCACAGTCCCTCTGTCACCGCACGCGCAAACGCTTCTCCCGCTGTCGGCGTTGTTACTTTTGGGAGATCGCTTTCCACGCCGACGGCAGAGGTCAGCAATACGGGTATCCGCGGCGTGACCTTGGCAAGCTCCTCCAAAATACGATCGATATCCGCACCTGCACGGTCGATTTTATTGATAAAGACGGTGCACGGCAGATTCGCCTGTTCAAGTGCCCTCAGAATATTCTCGGTATGTGCACGGATACCTTCAACGGCGGAAACCAGCACAATGGCATAGTCCAGTGCCGCAAGACAGCGTTCCACCTCACCCGCAAAGTCCACGTGTCCGGGCGTGTCGATCAGATTAAAGGTAACGTCCTCCCAGACCGCCGATGCCGTGGAAGTACGCACGGATATCCCGCGCTGACGCTCAATTGACAGGTTATCCGTCGCTGTGTTGCCCGCATCGACGCTTCCGGCAGTACGCAGAACCCCCGTATGATATAAAATTTGCTCCGTCAGCGTGGTTTTGCCCGCGTCAACGTGCGCAAGAATTCCGATATTGTGAAACATCCTCTGTTTCCTCCGATCACCGTATCTATGAAAAAATTATACCATAGATTCGCCGCTCCGTCAAGTATCGGTAATCTGATAAAACATTGCTATAAGACTTGCGTTTTTCCACAGGCTGTGATATAATAGGGACATTCTCGGAGGTGAATGTATGCCAATTCATCCGTTTGACCCCATTTACGACGAAAACAGCCGTATTTTGATCCTCGGTACGTTTCCGTCGGTCAAGTCCCGCGAGGTACAGTTCTACTACGGTCATCCGCGCAACCGGTTCTGGAAGACGCTTTCCACACTTCTGCATACAGAGATTCCCGTGACAGTCGAGGAAAAAATCACATTTCTCAAAACCCATCACATCGCGCTGTGGGACACCTGTGCGTCGTGCGATATCCAAGGCTCTGCCGACGCCGCCATCCGTCATGCAGTTCCAAACGACATCCGTCCGATTTTACAAGGTGCCGACATCCGCGCGATCTTCTGCGGCGGGAAAACAGCAGGACGGCTTTACGAAAAACACATCTTCCCGCTGACAGGAATCAAGGCAGCCGTTCTTCCCTCCACTTCACCCGCCAACGCCGCCTGCCGTGACGATACACTTCTGTCGGCTTGGTCGGCGATTCTGCCGTATCTGACGTAATCATTTTCAGGAGTTTCCCAATGAACAAATTCAAAGCATTTCTCAAACGTAAAGATATTGTATTTTCCGCAAAACGCTACGGCATCGATGCGATGTCCGCAATGGCACAGGGTCTGTTCTGTTCCCTGCTCATCGGTACGATCATCAATACCCTCGGCACGCAATTCGGATTGCCGTTTCTGAATGAGATCGGCGGCTTTGCAACAAGCATGTCGGGTCCTGCCATGGCGTGTGCCATCGGTTATGCGCTGAAAGCACCGCCGCTGGTACTCTATTCCCTGCTCGCCGTCGGTGCGTCTGCCAATTCTTACGGCGGTGCAGGTGGTCCGCTTGCCGTGCTGTTTATAGCCATTATCGCGGCGGAGCTCGGCAAAGCCGTGTCCAAGGAAACGCGTATTGACCTGATCGTCACGCCGTTTGTCACGATTTTCTCGGGCGTTGCCCTGTCCGCACTGACAGCACCCTATATCGGTGCCGCTGCAAATGCAGTCGGTCAGTTCATCAAGGATGCCACCGTTCTGCATCCGTTTCTGATGGGTATCGTGGTCTCCGTTCTCGTCGGCATTGCGCTGACGCTCCCCATCTCCTCTGCCGCCATCTGCCGCGTCTTTCTTCTGACGGGACTTGCCGGCGGTGCTGCGGTGGCGGGATGCTGTGCGCAGATGGTGGGCTTTGCCGTCATGAGCTTCCGCGAAAACGGTGTCGGCGGTCTGCTGTCCCAGGGCATCGGTACTTCCATGCTCCAAATGGGCAACATCGTCAAAAACCCGAAGATCTGGATTCCGCCGATTCTGACCTCTGCCATCACTGGTCCGCTTGCAACGTGTGTATTCCATCTTGAAATGAACGGCGAGCCGATTGCCTCCGGTATGGGTACCTGCGGACTTGTCGGACAGATCGGCGTTTACACCGGCTGGTTAAATGACATTGCGGCAGGAACAAAGGACGCGATTACGGCATTTGACTGGGTCGGTCTGATTCTGATCTGCTTTGTTCTGCCGGCAACTCTGACGTGGGTGTTTGGGCTGATTCTGCGTAAGATTAGGTGGATCAAAGAGAATGATCTGAAGCTGGATTGAAAACGAAAATATCAATGAAAAAGGCACATCCTTCAAAGAGAAAAATTTCTTTGGGATGTGTCTTTTGGCTTCTTCTATTTGTAAATATTCTGTTAATTCTCATTTGATTATCAAAATATTTTCTCGAACCTCTTTTCAAATCCGACCTTTTGTGCTATAATAATTAAGTATCATTTCAAAATCCGTATACATTTTCAAACAACTGCACGGCAAAGCATCACCGTGCCATAAAGTAAGGAGACGACAGTTTTGGTCAGAGAAGATTTAAGAAACGTAGCCATCATCGCCCACGTTG
>JAZQWK010000390.1:0-5875 GCA_045632325.1 Eubacteriales bacterium | reverse complement strand
ATACGCAGGGCTGGGGTACCGGTTGGACTGCATGGACCAACGGCAATCTGCTGTTCTATACCGGTCTGTTCCAGAACGCAAACGGCTTCCGTGATCTTGAATTCGATTTCGGTATCATTCCGTACCCGAAGTACGACGAAGCACAGTCCCAGTACTACACCATGTCCGACGGTGCACACGGCATTATGACCGTTCCGGTTACTGTTGCAAATCCCGAATACTGCTCTATTGTCATCGAGGCACTGAATGCTGAGACCTACAAGCAGGTTGTTCCTGCATACTATGACGTTTCTCTGAAGGTCAAGGCAGCACGTGACGACGAATCCGTCAAGGCACTCGACCTGCTGATGGAAAGCCGTGTCTTTGACTTCGGTTACATCTACAACACAGGCAGCCTTACCTTTGCAATTCAGAGACTCGTTTCCGCAAACTCCACCAACTCCGAATCCGAATACGCAAAGAGCATGAAGACCGCGCTGAAGGAATATGAGAAGATCGTCGACGCTTATCTTGCGCTTGAATAAGATTTCAATCTCATCTTTTTTATAATATGGAAACATCCCGACTGTCGTTCAGCCGGGATGTTTTTTTGTCGGAAGCAGAAAATCAAAACCGTCGGAGAGAATCCGACGGTCATGACAGTAGATACGTTACGTTGTTTTCGGTGCGGCGTTTTTGTGGATGCGATGACCGAGGGCAGCTGACAGCGCCGCAAGAAGTGCGGTGATCGGCAGAAGCAGGAGCACCGTCGGGGTGAGGGAGGTACGGACGAAAATTTCTGCAGATGCGGGAAAGACGTGTGTGAAGACGGCACCCGGCAGTACACAGCCGCCGAACAGTACGGCTGGAATTGCACACAGAAGTGCAATGACGGAATACGGAATCGCTGTGAAGCCTGTGCGGCGGCTGACCGCATACACGATGATACTGCCGATGAAAAAGACGGCGGCGAGTGCGGCGGAAAGCATCCAAGCGATCTTTTCGTTGGAGGAGGCGTGCTGCATCAGTGCGGCAGTTCCTGCTTCCTGCTCCGCATGGGTGATATCCCATGAAACGGCAGGAGTCTCTGTCTGAAGTTCTGCGTCCTTCAGTGCGGCAAGGGCTTCCTCTGCGGCCGTTTGCATGGCTGTCAGTGTGATGACGGCGGCATTGCGTTCTGCCGCGATGGCATCGCGTTCGGCATAGGCGACGTGGAGTTCGTCGTTGAGCGCGGCGATGACGGCTTCCTGCTTTGCATAGCCTTCCTCGGCACGGTCACGGCGCGGAATCAGGTCGACCTGGCGCAGAGCGTAATATTCGTTGTATTCCATGTCGGAAACGAACTGCTGTTGTTCCGCCTGCAGAACGGCGACGGCATCCATCATTTCCGTTTCCAGCTCCGATGCACGAAGCGTTGCGGTATCCAGTTGATTATCGAGATTCTGTACAATGATTTCCTGTTCCGTTACTGCGTTGTCGGCGGCTTCTGCGGCGGTAAGCAGAGAAATGCGGTTCTGCGCAATTTGTGCGGCGAGATAGGCAGATTGTGCATCGCTGTGCTTGCGGCAGACATTCTGCACGGCAGAGAACGGATCGGGGACGGTGCAATCGGTCAGAAGCAGACAGGATTTTGCATCAGTGTTGTTCCACAAGGTGTTTCCTTCGGTATAGACGAGCAATCCGGCGGAGGATTCTGCAATCGATGCAAGTGCGGACAGCGTGTTTTCACCGATACCGACGACCGTCAGCATGCAGGGCGTTTTCCCGTCGGAGGAAAGCATAACGGTTCCGTCATCGCCGCACGGCAGGATTGCCGCACCGATGGCGGGAGCTGCGGTAGGATACAGCGCAACGACGACACATTCATGCTCTGCTTGCGGCATACGACCGTCGGTCAGACGAAACGCTTTTTCAAGATCATCGTCGGACATTGCCGTCAGTCGGAGGGACGTACCGTCGACGGCTTCCGTATCGCAGATGACGGCGGACGTCACATCTCCGACGTTCGCCAAATCGGAAAGCAGTGCATTGTCTGCTGTGGTATTGCCGATGATATAGAGCTGCGGATTGGCAAGCGGTGTTGCTTCCTTGAGTGACGTGAGAACCCTTTCGATCTGTTTGGGATAAGACAGGGCAAAGGATGCACAGATCACCGCAGCAAACAGCGGGATCAGCAAAAGAAGATATCGGATACCGACGGGGCGGTCGGAGGATTTTGACATGATGTTACCATCGCTTCCGAACACGAAAGCGTCCTTTCAGGATGTCGTTTGGATAAGGATATTATACTATATTTTTTTGATTCTGTCATGTGTTTTTATAAAAAAACTGCGAAAAAGGGCACTTTCGGCATTGTGTACAAAAGAATTTTGGCGGATATCGGGATAGGACTTGATTTTTTTATCGAAATTGTGTATAATAAAGGAAGAAAATAATAAAAGAGCGAGGTACATCATGAATACCATTTGGACTCCCGCAAAACGTGTCATTACTGCGCTGACGCTCGGTCAGCCGGATGAAATCCCGACCTTTGAACTGGAATTCCAGCTTTCCCCCGAATTTTTCGGCTATGAGCTGTGGGATTCCAGACTGAACGGTGAAAACAAATCCAAATATTCGGCAGCTGAACTGGAATCGTTTGCCATTGCACTTGCAGATAAATATGCCCGTGTCTACGGCGATAAGTCTGCACTGGACATCGGTCCCGAGGTCTGCTCGGGTGATCCCGAAAAGGACGCACGTCCCGGTCTTGACTACGGTATTATTCCGATCTACTGTCCCGAATGGACGGACGTCAATTCCGATATCAACAAAGCTTTCCGCCGCCGTCTGCGCGAGCATTTCGGCGATACCCGTTTGTTCGGCGGTCACGGTGACGGTACGTTTGCGATTCCGGACGGCAACGGTATGTACGAATTTGCTTACCGCACCGTTGACGATCCCGACGGGCTGAAGGAACAGGCACTTCAGATGGCAGAACGTGCCATTGAGCAGAACAAGCGCCAGCGTGAGGCAGGTCTTGACGTTGCCCTTCTGTGTTCTGACTACTGCTATAACATGGGACCGTTTTTGTCTCCCGATATGTTTGACGAGTTCATCACGCCGTATCTGACGATGATCTGTGCTGCAGGTCGTGCCGATGGCTTGTATATGATCAAGCACACCGACGGTAACATCATGCCGATCCTCGATTCGCTCGTTGCGGCAGGACCGCATGCACTGCACTCCATCGACCCGATGGCAGGCGTGGATATCCGTGAAGTCAAGCGTCTGTACGGTGATAAGGTCGCACTTTGCGGAAACGTCCACTGTGCGGCGCTGCAGACGGGTACGCTTGAGGAAGTCCGGACCAGTGCCGAATACTGCCTGAAGTACGGCGGTGAAGGCGGCGGTTACATCTTTGCAACGAGCAACGTTCCGTTCCGCGGTATGCCGTGGGAGAGATATCAGTACATTCTCGATATTTGGAAGGAAAAGAGAAAGTATTAAGGTTCACAATCTGCGGTGAGAAGCAATTCTTGCCGCAGAGTTTTTTTGCAAAAAAGAACGACATACGTCACATTGAAGTGAACCCCAAAGTTTAGACAAGAATGAAATATTATGTTGTTTGAGAATGAGTTCGGTACTGCACCGAGCTCATTCCTTTTGGTATTACCAAAAATATGAAAGGGCTGTTGCACTTACGCGCCTCAGCCCCAAGAAGTTTTCCTTGCCCCTCAGCTGAGGGGCATTTTCATGCGATTTTCGCATGAAAATCGGAAAATTCGGGTCACTTCGTGACCCAGGATTGCCGCAAGTTTTCAACTTGCAACAACCCCGCATAACAGAACCATCGTCGGTTCTCTTTTCATGTTTATATCAGCCATTAAAGCTTTCCAGCGTCTTTTCGATAAATCGGTTGATACGCTTGGTATTTTTGGCAATCCAGGAGGCGGAATCGCTGCTTTTTCCGCCGATCAGATCGCGGAACAGGTTGACGGGCTTATTGAAGAAGGTGCCGTAAACATATTCGTAGTCGACATAACAGGTACTGCGGATGAGCTCCAGCATCTGCACTGTAGTATCGGAACGCGCATATTTGTTCTGCATGCAGTCCTCAAAGAAGACCGGTGTGACATGATTGTAGCTTTCCGAGCACAGTGCTTCCATCGTCGCGAAGGTGGCATCGGTATTTGCATTGGTGACGGGGACGGACAGAACGGTTAAGTTGTTGTAGAAGTAAGTGTAATACTGCTCCTGCTGCTCGTCCAGCTTCGGCATAGGAATGATATAATAGGAATCTTCCATAAAGCGGAATTCCTCGCGTGCCGCCTCCATAAATTCCATGGTCATCAGCGCACGTCCGTCGGCGAATACCTTGCGGGACACACCATTTTCAACCCAGCCGATTGCGCCGGGATTGTTGTAATGCAGATCGTAAACCTTCTCAATTGCACGCTGAATCCGATCACCATCCGGCTCATAGGTCAGATTTCCGGCGTCATCGATTTTGATCTGATGACAGTCAAGGGAGGTATAAAACGCATCGGCGGGATGGTAATTGAGCAGTACCAGACCGACGCGGTCATTGTCCGCATCGAGCTTGCCGTCACCGTTGATATCGTTCTGTACGGTTTTGGTGATCTCGCCCATTTTGTCGATGGTCCAGGTTCCATTAAGAACGGTTTCAGCAAGCGGTTCAATATCGTAATCATTCTGAATTTTTTCGTTGACAAAGACGGAATAGGCACTGCCGAGCGAGGTCAGAATGTTGCACTCTCCCGTCACGAAGTACATTTTTCCGCCCATCGGTGCAGACTGCGCCAGAGCCTGATTCCACCACGGCTGGGAAAGATCGAGATAATTGGCATCCGAAAGCTCAAGGAAGCATCCATCCAGAATCAGAGATGCGATTTCACCCTGACACCAACCGGCGATGATATCGTATGTGTCATCTCCTGCGCTGATGCTTGCCAGAATTTCCTTGCGTGCCGTACCGTATCCGGTATAGTCATAACTGACATACGGGTCGAGCTTAATATTCAGCCGTTCGCTGACAGCAAGATTGCGATTGTAAATAGCGTCATTGAGAATTTCTCCGGTCAGTGCTTCAACTGTCATCTCCATGACGCAGTTACCGAGCGGATTTCCGCCGTCACCGTTGCGGATATGAATCGTGATCGTCTCGCCGCCAAAATCGAGATCATCGGGTAGATTGTCTTTTACCAATACGGCATCCTCGGCGGTTGTTTCTGCCTCAACGACAGCGGTTGTCTGTGCAGCTGCGGTAGTGCTGTCCGCAGGCTTTTCCGTATCACCGCATCCGGAAAGCACGGCTGCATTGGCAATGAGTACGGTTAAGAGCAGGAATATCTGCTTATTCATAATCTTATCACTCCTGTATTTCTGTCCATCAAATTCGATGAATTTCATAATATTATATCATAATTTTCCTAATTAATCAATATCCTTCCCCCAAAAAGCCCAAAAAACTGCCGCAAATCCCATGGGAGCGAGGATTTGCGGCGATACGGGAACATTATATATCTTTGTGCGGCGGCATCGGAGGATGCGGATGGCTCGGCGGCATACCATGCGGATGATGCGGTGGACGAACCTCCTCCATATCCTCCTCTGCGATCAGACCTTCTTCCGCCGTGGAAATATACCGCTTTGCCTGTGCCGAGAACAGCTCGTAATACTTGCCTCTTGCACGCATCAGCGATGCATGGTCGCCAAGCTCGGCAACGGTACCGCCGTCGAGAACGATGATCTTGTTTGCCACGGTTGCGGAGGACAGACGGTGAGAGACGAACAGCGTGGTCTTGTCGCGGCGCAGATTGTCAAACTGACGGAAGACCTCCTGCTCGGCGATGGCATCAAGTGACGCCGTCGGCTCGTCGAGAATCAGGAAATC
>JAZQWK010000389.1:0-3297 GCA_045632325.1 Eubacteriales bacterium | reverse complement strand
CAAGGCGCGCGTTGCCGAAGGCCGCTTCGTCGTTGTCGGCGGCTGGCACGTTCAGCCCGACTGCAACCTGCCCTCGGGTGAAGGCTTTGCAAGACAGTCGCTCTACGCACAGCGCTACTTCAAGGAAAAGCTCGGTGTCACCGCCAAGGTCGGCTATGACGTTGACTCCTTCGGTCACAACGCAAACCTGCCGCAGATTCTCAAAAAGAGCGGTATGAACAGCTACATCTTCATGCGTCCGTCGCCCACCGAAAAGCCGATGGATTCCGACGTATTTGATTGGGTCGCGCCCGACGGCTCGTCCGTTCTGACCTACCGCATCCTCGACCCGTACTGCGCACGCTTCAACACGCCCGAGGATCTTGACAACCGCATCGATTTCCTGAACCGTGAATCCAAGACCGATCTCGATCAGGTTCCCGTCTTCTACGGTGTCGGCAACCACGGCGGCGGTCCGACCATCCGTCACATTGAACTGCTCGAAGCGTACAAGCAGGCACATCCCGAGGTTGAGCTGACCTTCTCCAACCTCTCCGACTTCTTTGACGCCATCCGTGCAAGCGGTGCGCCCATTCCCGAGCATCACGACGATCTGCAGCACCACGCTGCCGGCTGTTACGCGACCGTTTCCGCGGTCAAGAACGGCATCCGCCGCTCCGAACACGAGCTGGTCGCCGCAGAATCCTACACCGTGCTTGCAGGCGCACTGCGCGGCAAGAAGTATCCTGCCGGAAAATTTGCAGACGCATGGCGCAACGTCAGCTTCTTACACTTCCACGACTCGATGGACGGCTGTTCCATCAAGGAAGTCTACGACGATGCGAAGTATATGTACGGCATGGCGCTTGAAACTGCCGCCGTTGCCGAAAACAACGCACTCCAGACGCTGTCCTGGGCAGTTGACACGTCCGCTGACCGTGAAAAGGGTCTTCCCGTATTCGTCTTCAACCCCCATTCCTTTGACGTCGAGGAATTTATCAACGTCAACAAAAAGGCGATCGGCGTAAAGGATGCGGACGGCAACGACGTTCCGTCTCAGCTCGTTCATTCCTCGACGCTCGAATGTTACTGGCGCGACGACATCGCGTTCCGTGCCAAGGTTCCCGCGCTCGGCTGGGCAGTTTACTATCTGCAGGGTGCCGACGAGAACCGTCCCGAGGACTACGTCAATCCCGAAACCTCCGTCAAGGCTACCGCATTTGAGGGTCACAGAACCTCCAACAACCGCGCGGCTACCGTTCTTGAAAACGATATCTGGCGCATTGAATTTGAACTGTATACCGGCTACATCGTCTCGATGGTAGACAAGCGCACGGGCAAGGAAGTCATCACCGACCGCGCCGCCGTTCCGACCGTCATTGACGAATACTACCACGATACCTGGTCGCACGCGAAGAACTTCTTCACCGACGCGATGGCACGATTCTCCGATGCGGAAGTCACCGTACTGGAAAACGGTCCCGTTCGCGCAACGGTCAAGGTCGTCTCCCGCTACAACGACTCCACGCTGACGCAGTATTTCTCGCTGTTTGAAGGCAAGGAAGAAGTATACGTCCGTGCTCGTCTTGACTGGCACGAAAAGCACAAGATGCTCAAGCTCGCATGGCCGATGGCTGTCGAGAACCCGAAGGCTTACTACGAAATTCCATTCTCCGTCATCGAGCGTCCCGCAGACGGCGAGGAAGAACCCGGTCTTGGCTGGACGGCGGTCAAGGGTGACGATTGCGGCTTTGCGATCTGCAACAGCGACACTTATTCCTCCTCCGTCAAGGACGGCACGATCTATCACACGGTCGTTCGCTCCCCGATCTACGGCGATCACGGCGGTCCGAGAACGTCCGAATCCGACTTCACCGATCAGGGCGAGCGCGAGTTCCGCTATATTCTGATGCCCGTCGGTAACTCCTGGGCACCCGTCATCAAGACGGCGAAGCTGCTCAACAAGCCGACGACGAACATCATTGAAAACTGGCATCCCGGCAAGCTGACCGAAAAGGTCTTCGCCGGTATCAACGTCGATTGCGGCAACGTCGTCGTTTCTGCGCTCAAGCGTGCGGAGGACGGTCACGGTCTTGTTATCCGCGTCTACGAAACGGACGGCAGGGAAGCGAACGTCACCGTTTCCGGTGTGGCTCTGCCCGTCGCACTGAAGACCACGGTCACGCCGTTTGCGTTTGAGACCTATTATCTCGGCGACGGCGCAAGCGAATGGAAGCGCGTTCTTCTGACCGAATACGACGACGAAGCGTAACGGCTCCGACGATGCAATCACGAAAAGAGAAGGTAACGTACTATGTTTTTACAGAAATTTGCGGCGACGCTTGACCGCTACGAAGCGTTTTGGGAACATCGCTCCATCGGGCGTCCGCTTCTGAACATTTCCGCCTGCTCCGACTACAGCTGGAAGAAAACACCGCAGAGCGTGGAGCAGAAGTGGCTTGACGAAGAACTCATCGTAAACAACGCACGCGGTGCGGCACTGCACAGCACGTATTTCGCGGAAGGTATTCCGAATCTGTTTTCCAACCTCGGTCCGGGTATGCTCGCGGCTTGTATCGGCGGCAGCTTTAAGCTGGCACCCGACACGGTCTGGTTTGACCAGAATCCCGTGGTCCGTGATTGGGACGATATGCCCGAGATCGCGTTCAACGAAAATTCCGAGCTTTGGCAGCATCTGATGCGGATTCAGAAGCGTGCGCTGGAAGACGGCAATTTCCCCGTCTCGATTACCGACCTTGGCGGCATTATGGACGTCGTTGCGTCTCTGCGCGGCACGGAAAATCTGCTCTACGACCTCTACGACAATCCCGAGGAGGTTCGCGCGTTCACCATTCACGTCAGAGAGCTTTGGCTGGAAGCCTTCGACCGTCAGGTCGAGCTTTGCGGCTCAACGGGTCTGCCGTACACGAGCTGGATGCATTTCCCGTCCAAGCTGCCGTGGTTCCCGCTGCAGTGCGACTTCTGCGCGCTGATCTCTCCGAAGCAGTTTGAGCAGTTCGTTTTGGAAGACGTCGTCGTTCAGACCGAGCACATGCCGCGCTCGATCTATCACCTCGACGGTCCCGGTGAGATCCCGCATCTCGACATGCTGCTTGACATTCCGCGGCTGAACGGTATTCAGTGGGTTGCGGGTGCAGGCAAAGCACCGCTGACCGATCCCTGCTGGTTTGACATGTACAAGAAGATGCAGGACAAGAAAAAGAACATCGTTCTGCTCGGTGCAATCGACGGCAATCATCTCGACGACGTCGAACGTCTCGTTAAGACGCTTGATCCGACGGGTCTTTATCTGTCCGG
>JAZQWK010000388.1:0-10797 GCA_045632325.1 Eubacteriales bacterium | reverse complement strand
ACCGATGACGATATCCGGCTTGAACTCACGGATGAGCTTTTTGCCCTTGGAGACCGAGGTAAGCACCATCACGGCGGTCTTCAGATTCTGCAGGGACAGAGAACGGCGCAGACCGCGGATTTCGATATGGTGAAGCGGATAGCCTTCTTTGGGCACGAGCTTGTTTTCGATGCCGCGGGACGTGCCGACGAACGCGATCTCGGAATCGGGCTCACATTCACGGATGGTATTGGCAATGGCGAGTGCGGGATTGACGTGACCGCCGGTACCGCCGCCTGTCATTAAAACTCTCATGATGGTTTCCTTTCTGAATGGGGGATGGAGCTGCTATTTTTTCTGCTGATACGAATAGCGCGAGACGGACAGGATCATGCCCATTTCAACGAGCAGCATGATGAGGGACGAGCCGCCGTAGGAGAAGAACGGCAGGGAAACGCCTGTAACGGGCATCGAGCCTGTGACGACGGCGATGTTCATGATACATTGCAGACCGACCTGGGAGATGATGCCCATGGTCAGAATGGAGGAATAGGTATCGGGTGCGTGCATGGCGATGACGATGCCGCGCCACAGAAGAAGTCCGAACAGTACGATCAGCGTGACCGCACCGATGAATCCGAATTCCTCGCAGATAACGGCAAAAATGAAGTCGTTCTGCGATTCGGGCAGGTACAGGTATTTCTGGCGGCTGTTGCCAAGTCCCGTACCGAGTGCACCGCCGGAGCCGATGGCGTACAAGCTCTGCAGCAGCTGATAACCTGCGGCACCCGGGTCGTTTTCGGGGACGAGCCAATATTCGACACGTTTTCGGGCATAGTCAAAGAATGCGATGGCGAGTGCGACAAGTCCTGCACCGGAGCCCATGAAGATGGCAAGCCATTTGACGGGTGCACCGCCGATGAAAATAACGAGCGTACCGATCATCAGAAGGATCATCGTCGCGGACAGGTGTTTTTCCAGCGCCGTGACAAAGCATACCGATCCGATGATGGTGTACGGGAACAGAATACCGTAACGGAATTTTCCCATTTGTCCGCGGTTGGCGGCGATGTAGAGTGCCAGCACCATGACGAGTGCCAGCTTCATCATTTCCGACGGCTGAATCTGGAAGCCGATACCGGGAATAACGATCCAGCGTTTTGCACCGTTGACCGTTTTGCCGATAACCGGCACCAAACACAGCAGAGCCAGCGTACCGAAGAACGCGGGCATCGTCAGCTTTTGAAACCAGCGATAGTCGAAGTTCATGGCAACGAACATAAATCCGAAGCCGATCGCGACCCAACGGAGCTGGGAACGGATGAAGTAAAGGCTGTCGCCGAAGTGATACTGGGCGTATGCATAACTTGCGGAGAAGACCATTGCAGAGCCGATCAGAACGAGGAGGATGACTAAAATCAGAAAGGGACGGTCGACCGAGCCGCGCAGACGGATGACGGTTTCGACGGGCTGTTCCTGCTCTGCTGTCTTTTTTGCACTCTGCGGAGGCGGCGGAACGCGGACGGGACGTCGTGCGGTCGGGTGCTGTGCGGTAGGATTGGCAGTACGGCGCACGTTTGTCTGCGACGGTGCGGCGTTCGCCTGCTGATGCTGCTGTGACGGCACGCGTTGTGACGGAGGAGACGGGTTTCTGCCCTGTGTCGGAGTGGCAGACGACTGCCGTTGGGGCTGCGGTCTTTGCGTCGGTGCGGACGTACGGCGCGGATTCGTTTGATTGGTGTTCATCGGTTGGCTCTCCTTTCTTTTGGTCGTTCAAGGTTTGTTAAGTGAAAAAACATCAGAGAAGCACGTAATCGAGCAGATAGGTCAGGACACAGAAAATCAGCGTCGCGATACCGAAAACAGAAACGATCTTGATCTCGTTCCAGCCGCACATTTCAAAGTGGTGGTGGATGGGGGACATCTTGAAGATGCGTCTGCCCTCACCGAAGCGGATGCGGGTGAATTTGAAATAGGTGGTCTGGAGCATAACGGATGCTGTTTCGATGATGTACATCAGACCCGCAAACAGGATAACGAGCGGATTGTCTGCCATGAACGCACAGCCGACGACGAGTGCACCGAAGAACAGAGAACCGGTATCACCCATGAAAACGCGCGCCGGATAGAAGTTGTATACGAGGAAACCGAGCGACGCACCGATGGCGACGGCGGCACCGAGTGCCAGCGACAGATTGTAACCGCCGAGTGCGGTGAAAAAGCTCGTTTCCGCAAAGAATGCGACGATTGAGAAGAACGCACCGACAACGAAGGTTTCCGTTGCGGCAAGACCGTCGATACCGTCCGTTAAGTTGACGGAGTTGACGACACCCGTGAGCAGAATGACGGCGATGACGTAATAGAAGATACCAAGCTCCCACTCCCAGCCAAAGAACGGGATGCGCAGCGTGGTGTCGATGAAGCCGCATTTGTGCATCGCAAAGACGTACAATACCGCCGAGCCGACCTGCAGAAGGAATTTCTGTGCGGCTGTCAGACCGCCGTTCTGCTTTCGGCGGATCTTGACGGAGTCGTCAATGACGCCGATCAAGCCCGATACGACGGCAAAGAGCAGGGTGAGCAGAAATTCTGCGGCACGGAGGATGGCAAGCGGGGAACCTTCGGTGATCCATAAGACAATCCAAAGGACGACGGTGCCGATGACGGATGCCGCGATAAACGCAAGACCGCCCATCGTCGGGGTGCCTTCCTTGCTTTTGTGCCAGCGCGGACCGATATCGAGAATTTTCTGTCCCATTTTCAGGGATTTCAGCTTGGGAATGAGGAAACGGGAAATGACCACCGTAAAGAGAAATACGGCGGCGAGCATGATCAGAAAAGCATGGGATACTTGAAGAACAAAAAACATTTGGATGCTCCTTTGTTTTGGAGGGTTCGTTTATTTTGTGTATGACGTTTTACACGCGATGATCTTTGAACAACGGGCGATTCGTGAATCGCCCCTACAAACGGAGACGGGAATACCGTCAATCAGCGGTCAGCGCATCAACGATGCGTTCCAGTGCCATAGCGCGGCTTGCCTTGAAGAGTACGGTATCGCCGGGGACGAGCAGGGAGCGGAGTGCGTCTGCAATGGCGGGGATATCTTCGTTTGCAGTATCAGAGAACTTCAGAATGTGTTCTGCGGGCATACCGCCGATGACGGCACCTGCAGCGATATCATTCGCTTCTTCGCCGACGGTGACGAGACGTTCGATGCCGAGCTCACCTAAAAACCGTCCGACCCGCTTGTGAAGACGCGGCGCATAGGTACCAAGCTCTTTCATATCGCCGAGGACGGCAACGGACTTGCCGCTGTTTTTCTCGCCCGACAGGGTATGCAGGACGCGCAGAGCGGCTTCCATCGATTCGGGACTGGCATTGTAGCAGTCCTCGATGACGGTAACGCCGTTCCAATCGAAGATTTTCTGGCGCATACCGGTATTTTCAAATGCATCCAGACCGCGGCGGATGTCGGCGTCGGTCATGCCCTGTGCCTTACCGCAGAGGTACGCCGCCATCGCGTTTCCGACGTTGTGCACGCCTGTGACGGGAATATGCAGATCGCGGATGACAGTATCGTCGGCAGTACAGCGCATATCAAAGGTGCAGTCCTGCGTCGTCATACGGACGTTTTCCGCAAGATAATCGGCAGCTTCGTTCTCTTTTGCAATATAAATGACGTGCAGACCGCGGGAGATGATCTCGTCCTTTTTCTCGGTCAAAAGCGGCTCGTCGCCGTTGAGAATGACCGTACCGCCAGCCTTCATGCCGTCGAGCATTTCCAGCTTCGCGTCACGGATGCCCTCACGGGAGCCGAGATTTTCAATATGGGACGTACCGACGTTGGTGATGACGACGGTATCGGGCGTGCAGATGTGAGAAAGTCTGTGAAGCTCGGTCGGATAACTCATACCGGCTTCCAGCACGGCAATGCGATCGGTCTCCTTTAACTGCATCAAGGTCAGCGGCAGACCGATCTCGTTGTTGTAATTACCCTCGGTACGCATCGTCGGGTAGGCGGCAGAGAGCACTGCGTGGATCATCTGCTTCGTCGTGGTTTTGCCGACGGAGCCTGTGACCGCGATGACGTGGGGATTCGTGCGCAGCATGAACCAGCGTCCGAGTGCGCCGAGTGCGTATAGTGTGTTGGGGACGAGGATGACGGCACAGCCCTCGGGCATGGCGCGCATCGTTTCCTCGGCAACGCGTTCTGCGATGACGCAGGTCGCGCCGCGTGTGACGGCACCGCCGATATAGTTGTGGCCGTCTGCGTTTTCACCGCGCAGGGCAAGGAAAATGTTGCCCGGCTCCGCGATGCGGGAGTCAGTGATGAGACCGCGATGAGATGCACTGCTTTCGCGGATGACCGTTCCGCCGACGATTTCGGCGAGACTGTTTGTCGTATGGGATAAGGTATCGAATTGTGTTTTCATAGGAGTGTAACGGTCCTTTCAGAAATCACGGATTTTCCGGTTCATCAGTATGGATGAACGGTTGATATGCACGGACGATCTCCCGCTCGGAGAACGGATGCGTGCCGCTTTGATCGGTCTGATACGTTTCGTGTCCTTTGCCTGCCAAAAGCACGGTGTCGCCTGCCTTCGTGGTGTTCAAAAGGTACAGAATCGCGGCACGGCGGTCGGTGATGACGGTGACCTTGTGACGGTCTGTCAGCGCAACCCCGCCGAGAATCTCTGCGAGGATATCACGGACATCCTCGGAGCGGCTGTTGTCGGCGGTCAGGATGATGCGGTCGGCATACTCAGCCGCGACCGCGCCCATCATCGGACGCATTTGGTGCTCTCGGTCGCCTCCGCAGCCGAACAGAACGCAGAGGTCGCCCGTTTTCTGTTTTTGAAGCCCAAGCAGTACGCGCTTCAGCGCATCGGGTGTGTGGGCATAATCGAGATATACGGTATAGGGGGTATCAACGATGCGTTCCATTCTGCCGGGTGTCGGCTTCATGGATCGGATTGCAGAGATGACCGTGTCCGTCGGGACGCCTGCCATCGAAGCACACGCAGCGGCGGCGAGACGGTTGGCGGCGATGAAATCGCACGGGGTGTCGGTCAGATCCTCGGGCAGAAACGACGCGGGGTAGTCCGCCGTCGGATGCGTCAGCGCAAAGGTGTGACGCTCGGCCGGGATCGTCGGATCACGGAATAACCGCAGTCCGTGGGGATCGTCGATATTGTACAGTGCCCGTCGGCAGGAGAAGAACAACTTGCGTTTGGCAAGGTAGTAGTCCTCCATTGTCGGGTGGTAGTCAAGGTGGTCTTCGCTTAAATTGGTAAAGATACCGCAATCAAAGGTCAGCCCCGACAGGCGGTTTTGTTCCAGTGCATGGGAGGATGCTTCCAGGATGACGCTTTTCACGCCTGCATCCCGTGCGCGTGCCAGCAGTTCTGCCGTGACCTCGGGAGCGGGCGTGGTGTTTTCGGTGCGGTAGGAAATGCCGTCAATGCGATTCTCCACGGTGCCGAACACCGCACATGGTGCGGTCGGCGGATACGCGGAGAAGATCGCCTCCAGAAGATAGGTGACCGAGGTCTTTCCGTTGGTGCCCGTGACGGCGCAGAGGTGCAGACCGTGCTCGGGGTGTCCGTGATAGGCAAGACACGCGGGAAGAAAGACGGCGGAGGTATCGCGGACAAGGATCCACGGAAGGGAGAGCGCTTCGGCGGTGACGATTGCATCGGGATCGTCGATCACGGCACAGACCGCACCGCTTGTCAGTGCTTGGGCAAGATCCGTATGACCGTCGTGACGGCGTCCGCGGATACAGAAAAACACGTCGCCTGCACCGATACGTCGGGAATCCCGTTTCGGTGCGGTGCAGGAGTGTGACAGAATTTCAGGGGTGCTGATACCGACGATGTCGGTGAGAGGAATGGCGTCAAAGAGGGTACGGATCGTCATGGCAATACTCCTGTCGCATGAGACGTTCGGGGGAGTGTTTGACTTCCGTTTCTTTTTGGGATATCAGCCGTCGCGCGCGTCGGTGAATCGGAATTCGACCGTGACGACGGTACCGGGTGTGACTTTGGTGTAGGCAGGGATGGACTGGCTGATGGCGACCGCATAAGAGCCCGTGGTATAGGACTGGGTCGCACCCTCAAGGATGATGTTCAGACCGCGGTCGACGAGGATCTTGGTCGCACCCGTGATGGTCATACCGGTCAGATCGGGAACGGAGACGTTTTCACGCGGGGTTTCGGTGCCGGTGTACAGAACGACCTGACCCGAGCCCTGAATGACGACGGTACCGCTCTTGGGAACCTGCTGGGTGACCGTATTGCCGTCGCCGCGTACCGTGTAGGAAAGACCCTTTTCGTTGAGCAGTGCAATGGCTTCGGTGAGCGGCAGACCGGTGTAGCCGCCGACGGTGACTTCCATTTCGGCGAGCTCTTCTTCAGAGTAAACGGGGTCGATGTTCATATAACGGAGCACCTGATCCATCGTTTTTGCAACGTACGGTGCTGCCGTGACAGAGCCGAAGACGTTTTCGACGTTCGGTTCGTCGCAGATGATGATGCAGGCGACCTGCGGATCGTCGGCGGGTGCGTACGCAACGCAGGAGCCGATACGAAGATAGGTCTCACCTTCTTCGTTACGGATATCCGTTTTCTCGGAGGTACCCGTCTTTGCGGCGACCTTGTAGCCCTTGACGTAGGCGTTCTTTGCCGCGCCGCCCGAGGAAACGCCTTCTTCCAGAATGTCATTGATGAGCGCTGCCGTGGATTCACTGATGACGACGCGCTTGGGATCGGGCGTGACGTCCATGATCGTATTACCTTCGTCATCGACCAGGCGGGAAACGACGTGCGGCGTGATCAGCGTACCGCCGTTGGCGACAGCGGAGATGGCGGTCAGCTCCTGGATCGGCGTCGTTTTAAACGTCTGACCGAAGGAGGATGTAGAAAGCTCCAGAATGTTGAGGTTGGCAAGCGTATGGAAGATACCCTTGGATTCGCCGGGAAGATCGATGCCGGTTACGGCGGTGAAGCCAAACGCCTGCAGATATTTATAGAAGGTTTCCGCGCCGATGAGCCACGATGCCTGCATCAGCGTCGGGTTGCACGATTGCTGAAGTCCCGAGCGGAACGTAACCGTGCCGTGACCGCCGTAGTGCCAGCAGCGAACCTGCTTGCGTGCGGTTTCGGACAGGGGAACGAAGAACGGGTCGGTACAGGTGAACAGCGTGGTATCCTCAAAGCTGTTTTCCTCAAGTCCCATCGCTGCCGTGATGATCTTAAACGTGGAGCCCGGCTCGTACAGCGTGGAGATCGGCTTGTTGTTCCACATCTGCAGACGAAGGGAGGACTGTGCCATGTTGTATTCCGCAGAACCGGGAACGTACGCCATCAGCTGAGAGATGGACCAATCGTCGAGCTGAGAGGGATTGTTTAAGTCGTAGGTCGGATACGTTGCCATCGCAAGGATCGCGCCGGTATTGACGTCCATGACGATACCGCAGCAGCGGTTCATGGAATTGTTGTCGTAGAAGGTATCCATGACCTGCTGTTCGAGCATTGCCTGGATCTTATAGTCGATGGTGGTTACGACGTTGTAGCCGGATTCTGCCTCGGTATAGCTTTCGTACTTGGCGGGAATCGAGCCGCCGCGTGCGTTGGTCGACGTGATGATTCTGCCGGAGACGCCGGTCAGATAGTTGTTGTATTCCAGCTCCAGACCGTAAAGACCCGTGCCGTCAGTACCCGTGAAGCCGATGACGTGGGATGCAAGCGAGCCGAACGGGTAATACCGCTTGGTCTGATCCTGCAGATGAATGAAATCAAGATCGTTTTCGTCGATGAAGACGCGGATCTGATCCGCGATATCCTTGGGGACGTAATTTTTGATGGTTTCATCGGCGCGCCAGTTCTTGTCGGCCTTTTCCATGATGGTATTATAGTCCACGTCCAGAAGACCGGACAGATAGTTGGCAGCGAGTACCTTTTGTTCTTCTGCCGTGATCAGGATCTTTTCGCCTTCCGCGTTTTTTTCCTCGCGGTCTGCGATCTCGTTGGGAGCGATGAAGACGCGTTGGACGGTGGTGTTGATGGCAAGCTCGGTCATATTGCAGTCGTAGATGACGCCGCGCGGTGCGGAAATGTTGGACTGCGACGTGATGTTTTCAATGACCACGCGATGGTATTCGTCGTAGCTGACGATCTGCAGCCAAAACAGGCGGACGACCAACAAAGACCATAGCAGAATCGCACCGCCAAGAACGTAGGCACCGCGCTTCAGAATGATCGGATCCGGTTTGATAAACATGTGGTATGGCTTCTCCTTTCCGGGTTCTGTGTATCAAGTATATCGGAGATTGGGTGAAATTATGAGTTCTCATCCGAGAGCGCTGCCGTATCGGTTTCTTCCCCGTCAGCGGCGGTATCGGCTGCGACAGGAGTTTCCTGCCGTAAGGGAGCGTCGTCGGTCTGACTCGGCGGAATATATCCGCTTCCCACGGCTTGCTTGCCGATGGGCTTTCCCGTGTCGAGATCGATTTCGACGGAGGTGCGTTTTCTTGCTTCTTCTTCCAGCTTGGAAACGACCTCGGTTTTATCCTCGTTTTCGATGGTGACGTATTTTTTCGTCAGGACGTCGACCTTGACCATGCCGAGAACCTCGGATGCGGTCTGCTCGATGGTAAGCAGGTCCTCTCGGCGTACGAGCTCTGCCTGCAGCGTATTGGTTTCCGCACGGAGCGCGCTCAGCTGATAGGACAGCTTGGAAAGCGTATTGGTGTATTCGTTCAGCCGCATATAGGCGAATAAAACCGCCATGACCATCGCGGTACAGACGGCAACGGTCAACACGATGCGGAACGGAAACGGCTTTGCGTCGGTGTCGGCGAGTGTTTCGACGCGGACGCGGCGCGGCGCACGGTAGGTCGGTTCGGCATCGGGAACGAATTCCGTTCTCTGTATGACAGCCGCACCGCCGGATGATGCTGCATCACGGTAAATCGGGCGTCCCGATGCGTCAAAACCGTCGAGAATCCGTCCGTCGGAGGTGCGGTAACTGGAGTGATAGCCGTATTGGTAGGCGTCCTCTGCGTCGTTCTGTACGCGGGTTCCCCAGGTCTGCGTGCCGTTTTTGTGGCGGCGTGTCGGTGTCTCTCCGGGAAGCGGTACCTCGGTCTTGATTCGCACGCGGGTGGGATCGGAAAGTCCCTGTCCGTAGGTGATGCGGTTCTGTCTGGCGTTGGGTGCTTGATTTAGGGTGTTTGGTGCGGACGCGCGGCGCTGTTCGTCGGCGTATGCCTGCATCTGACGGCGGCGCGCTTCCTTCTGCGCACGCTGTTCTTCCTCGGCGCGGTGTGCGTATGCATCAAAGTACGAGGACTTCTGTGTCTGTGCTCCGCGCTGCTGTCTGCGTTCTTCGCCGCGTTCTTTGGTACGAAAAGCGGAGTACATGTCGTAATCGCGCGGATCCTGGGGACGCTTGTTGCTTTGGTTGTTCATGACACGGTACTCCTTTCAAAACTGTTCGGTAACCTTAAATTCTCTGCGCGATCCGCAGCTTTGCACTGTGAGAGCGGTTGTTTTCAGCAAGCTCTTGTTCGGTTGCTGTCAGCGGCTTGCGGGTGACGATCTCGATTTTCGGCGTCTTGCCGCAGATGCAGACGGGGAAGTCGGGCGGACAGGTACAACCCTTTGCCGCTGCCTGATAGGTCTGCTTGACGATGCGGTCTTCAAGGGAATGGAACGTGATGACGCACAGCCGTCCTTCGGGTGCGAGAACGTCGATCAGTGACTTGACGGTCGGTTCGATGATGGCAAGCTCGTCGTTGACGGCGATGCGGATCGCCTGGAACGTGCGCTTTGCGGGATGACCGCCGTCCTGACGGTTTTTCGGCGGGATGGATTTCTTAATGAGTTCCACCAGCTCAAACGTGGTTTCGACGGGCTTTTCCTCGCGTGCACGAACGATGTTCTTTGCAATCTGGTTGGCAAACCGCTCCTCGCCGTATTCCGTGATGATGCGGCGCAGCTCCTCAAACGGCGTTTCGTTGACGACGTGGTACGCGGAGACGGGCGCATCGGGATTCATACGCATATCGAGCGGTGCGTCGTAGTTGTAGGAAAATCCGCGCTCGGGCGTATCGAGCTGATAGGAGGAAACGCCGAGGTCGATCAGTGCACCGTTGACGGCATCGATACCGTTTCTGTCAAGGATCGCACGGATGTTGGAAAAATTGTCGTGCTCGAAAATGACGCGGTCGGCAACCTCGGCAAGACGTGCAGTGGCGGCGCGGATGGCGGCATCGTCCTGATCGATGCAGATGAGCTTGCCCGTGGTCAGCCTGCGTGCGATCTCCAGCGAATGACCGCCGCCGCCGAGCGTACAGTCAACGTAAATTCCTGCGGGATCGATGTTCAGACCCTCCACGCACTCGGAGAGCATGACGGAATAATGGGAAAAAGCGGGTGTGTCGTTGGTGTTGATGTCGGTCATGGTGTCTCCTTTTCTGTACACGGCTTTTGTTTGCGGAATGAAAAAATTACGGATATTATATTATACCGCAATTCTGATGATTTTTCAAGTGCAAATCGCCTCCGAAAGTACATTTTCCCAAAAAGTTTACATCTTGTTATAATACTGTATCGCCACTCGGGTACCGAAAATCGCCCGTCTTTGAAAAAAATCTGAAAAAATTCAAAAACTTTGCGAAAATTTGATCAAAAATTCGCAATTCTTCAAACCTTGTTCACAAATTGAGCGTATACTATATAAGATATCTGCAATATTACCTCAACGAAAGGAATCAATAAATATGGCACAGTTAAAGAAACTCGCAAATTTTGA
>JAZQWK010000387.1:0-14178 GCA_045632325.1 Eubacteriales bacterium | reverse complement strand
GCTGACGCAGTGCGAAAAATTGCAGAAGCCTATTCCATCGAAACGGTTATGACCTTCGGCGGAGAACCGCTGCTGCATCCCGACACTGTCTGTGCGATCCACGCCGCCGCAAAGGAAATGGGCGTTCCGAGACGGCAGATCATCACAAACGGCTTCTTTTCAAAGGATCACACGCGCATATGCGAGGTCGTAAAAGCCCTTGCCGACAGCGGTGTCAACGACGTGCTGTTATCCGTCGATGCGTTTCATCAAAAGACGATACCGCTGGACATTGTCCGAGACTTTGCAGGGGAGGTGCAAAAACATCAGATCCCGCTTCGTTTGTCGCCGGCATGGTTGGTCAGTCGGGAGGATGACAACCCGTACAACGTCGAAACGCGCGCGATTCTCAACAGCTTTGCGGATATGCATATCCCCGTTGGCGGCGGAAACGTGATCTTCCCCGCGGGCAATGCGCTGAAGTATTTGTCGGAATACTTTGTCGACCATCAGCCCGACAATCCGTATATTGAAGACCCAACAGACGTGCGGTGTGTGTCGTTTGATCCCACAGGCGATGTACTTGACGGCAACGTTTATCGACAGGATATCATGGCGATTCTTGAAAACTACCGTCCGACATAACGTGCGAAATCAAATTTGATTCCAATGACAGGAGAATACAAAAACATGAAAATCATAGCAAGCGATTTTGACGGCACTTTATACAGACACAGCGAAATTTCTGTGCGCGACCGCGAAGCGATCGAACGCTGGCAGGCGGCAGGCAACCTGTTCGGGTTGGTAACGGGACGCGGCGGCGAGATTCACCGTGAAGTGGAAGCACTCGGCGTGACGCTTGACTTCACGATTGCACATAACGGCGCGGTCATCCTCGACCGTGACGGCAAGGAGCTTCGTCGGGATGCCTTCGATGCCGCGATTGCAAAGGATTACTACGACTTTGCGTACGATGAAAGCGGATATACCTTCCAGTATGAGAAGCCCGATACCTCCAAGTGCCATGGAGAGGAAACGCAGATCGCGCTTCTGCTTCACAATCAAGAGGACGCACAGACACTCTGCGTCAAGGTCAACGAGCGGTTCGGCGATCGGCTGAACTCGTTCACCAACGGCTGGTGGATCAATACGGTGGCAAAGGACATCAGCAAGGCAAGCGGCATTGCGCACTACGCCGAAATTCGCGGGGTCAGTCGGGAAAACATCTTCGTGGTCGGCGATTCGTACAACGACCTGTCCATGCTGACCGCGTATGACGGCTACATCGTCGCAACGGCGGATGCGGGCATGAAAAAGCTGATTCCGAATGTCTGCGAGGATATCGCGCATCTGACGGAGATTGCGGGACTGTAAGAAAAATACGAATACAGATACTGTATGGACGACCATTGTGTCGTCCGATGACCATTGTGTCGTCCGATGACCATTGGTCGTCCGTGAAATGAGAAAGACACATCCTGAGGAGAAGGCTCCGGTGATATACACCCCAAAAGTTAGACACTTTTAGGGTACATATCAGCACAGGATGTGTCATTTTATTTGTCCCCATATAAAAATACAAAATTCTCCGCAGAATGTTGAATCCGAACCCAATATATGATATAATGAACGTAACAACATTTTCTAATCGAGGTAACTACCATGACCGAAGTTGTCGCTGCCCTCATTTGGCAGGGCGAGAAATTCATGATTTGTCAGCGTCCCGCACACAAAGCGCGCGGACTTTTGTGGGAATTCGTCGGCGGAAAAGTCGAACCGGGCGAAACTCATGCCGAGGCACTCATCCGAGAGTGCAGAGAGGAGCTTGCCGTGACGGTATCCGTCGGTGAGGTCTTCATGGACGTCACGCACGAATACCCCGATCTGACCGTGCATCTGACGCTGTTCAACGCGGTCATTGCCGACGGTGTGCCGCAGATGCTCGAGCACAACGACATCCGCTGGATCACGCCGCGTGAGATTCCCGAATACGATTTCTGTCCGGCGGACGTGGAGATTTTAGATGAGATCCAAAAGCGTTATGTATTGGGAGGCGTCTTATGATTCTTCTGATCTGCGGTGCGTCTCACACGGGAAAAACCGCGCTTGCACAAAAATTGCTTGAAAAATACCGTTTTCCGTATCTGTCCATCGATCATCTGAAAATGGGACTCATTCGCAGTGGGAATACCGATCTGACACCGATGAGCGACGATCGTGAACTGACCGCGTATCTGTGGCCGATCGTCCGCGAGATGGTCAAAACCGCGATCGAAAACAAGCAGAATCTGATCGTCGAGGGCTGCTATATCCCCTTTGATTGGCAAGCGGATTTTGACGCGGAATACCTCGCGCACATCCGCTATCTCTGTCTGATTATGAGTGAGCATTACATCAAAACCCATTTTAATGACATCAAGCGGTATGCAAGTGTCATTGAAGATCGTATGGATGACAGCTGGTGTACGATGGACGGTGTGCTTGAAGATAATGCAGAGATGCTGCGGCTGGCAAAACAACACGGCGTCAACTATGTGCTGATTGACGAGCGGTACGAAATTGACGTTGACTTGGGAGGAACAACATGAACCACAATCCATCCAATCATGAAACGGACTTTATACGCGACGGATTGACGCAGTTCAACAACGATCACGTCGGCGATGACGGACATACGCCGCTGAATCTGGTCGAGTATGACGCTGACGGCAATATCATCGGCGGTCTGCTCGGCGGAACGTATTGGGGCTGGATGTATATCGACATTCTCTGGGTGCACGACGATCACCGCAGACAGGGTCTTGGCTCGAAGCTGCTTTCGGCGGCAGAGGAAGAAGCGGTACACCGCGGATGTCATCACGTCCACGTGGATACGATGAGTTGGCAGGCACCTCTGTTCTATCAAAAGCACGGCTATGAGGTGATCGGCGTGCTGCCCGATATTCCGCGCGGCAATCAGAAATATCTGCTGATGAAAGCATTATAAACAGACAGGAGAACGACTATGCAAACAAGAAAAGTCATCGTTCTGCCGTATGACCGCGCGTGGAAAACCGCGTTTGAGGAGATCTGTGCAGAACTTGAAGCTGCCATCGGTGACCTGATCGTCGGCATTGAGCACGTCGGCAGCACCTCGGTTGTAGGGATGGCAGCAAAACCGATCATTGACATCGACGTGATCATTCCCGATTACACAGTATTTGATACGGTTGTTTGCAAATTGGCGGAGATCGGTTATACACACGAGGGCGATCTCGGCATCAAAGACCGTGAAGCGTTCAAATATACAGACAAACCGCATCTCCAAAAGCATCATTTGTACGTCTGTCCGCAGAATTCTGCCGAACTGCATCGACACGTCACGTTCCGCGAGTTTCTGCGCGCCAATCCCGATGCACTCAAACAATACAGTGCGGTCAAGGAAACTGCCGCCGCGCTGTATCCGAACGATATCGATCAATATATCCGATACAAAACGCCGTGCATTGAGGAACTGTATCGGATGTGCGGACTTCTGTGAGTGTCCATAAGAGAGGAAAACAACATGGTAAAAGAACTGATGCACGATCCGATTTTTCTCGCGGGAAAGTCGGAGATTGCGACAAAAGAAGATTTGCAGGTCGCAGAGGATCTGCTGGAAACGCTGATTGCCCACAAGGAAGGCTGTGTCGGTATGGCGGCGAACATGATCGGCGTGAAAAAGCGCATCATCGCGTTCCTTGATGAAAGCGGAAAAGCGCCGACGTATACGGTCATGCTCAATCCCGAAATCATCAAACGGGACGGCGCATACGATACCGAGGAGGGCTGTCTTTCTCTGCTCGGCGGTCCGCGCCCGTGCAAACGCTACAAGAGCATCAAGGTGCGCTATCAGACGACGGAGATGCAGGTGCGCATCAAAACGTATACCGGTTTCACTGCGCAGATCATTCAGCATGAGGTCGATCATTGCGACGGAGTGCTGATATGAGCAAACTGTCTGACCGTGCAAAGAAGCTGAAAACCGACATCCCGGCAGTATTTCTCGCGCTGAAAGAAAAGAGAACGCCGTGGTACGCAAAGATCATCGCAGCGGTGATCGTCGTATACGCGCTGTCGCCGATCGATCTGATCCCCGATTTCATTCCCATGCTTGGGTATCTGGACGATCTGATTCTGTTGCCCGCGCTGATTGCGTGGTGCGTGAAATGTATTCCCGATGCCGTTTTTGCGGATTGCCGCTGTCGTGCCGAGGGACTTTGGGGCGGCGGAAAACCCGAGAAATGGTATTATGCGATTCCGTTTGTGCTGATCTGGGCGGCGGTCATTGCATTGATCGTGATTGCGTTTATTTGACGGTTTTGGGAGAATTTTATGACAAGACAAGCCTTTTTTGACTACTGCCTTGATACCTACGGCACTGCCGCGGACTATCCGTTTGACGAAGATTTTGAAACGGCAGTATTGCGCCACACGGGAAAT
Organism: Eubacteriales bacterium; assembly: GCA_045632325.1. GTDB lineage: Bacteria > Bacillota > Clostridia > Oscillospirales > CAG-272 > RGIG3925. Next base: position 9,738 of record JAZQWK010000387.1, on the reverse strand, counting down.
CGCAAATGGTACGCACTTGTGATGCGTATATCCCGCCGAAAGTTCGGTTTGGACAGCGATGAGATCGTCGACGTCGTCAATCTGAAGCTGCCGCTTGAACTGTTTGGATCCTTTGATGCATCCGACGGGGTGTATCCTGCGTATCACATGAACAAGCTGCATTGGATATCCGTCCTTTTGCCCGATGCGGCGGATGATCTGATCGATCTGCTTGTAAATGCAAGCTATGAGGCGACGAAGGATAAGAAAAAGCGGAGAAAAACGAATGATAATTGAAACTGCGCGTTTGTATTTGCGTGAAATGACAGAGGACGATTTCGATGCACTGTATCGGATCTTGGGAGATGCTGACACGATGCGGTATTATCCATCTGCCTTTGATGAGGCAGGCGTGAGAAGCTGGATATCACGGAATATCGAGCGGTATCGGGTCTTCGGCTTTGGCTTGTGGGCAGTCTGTCTGCGGGAAACGGGCGAGGTGATCGGCGATTGCGGCTTGACCATGCAGATGATCGGCGTTCAGATCAAGCCAGAGATCGGATATCACATCAGAGCGGACAAGCAAAGAATGGGGTATGCCAAAGAAGCCGCAATCGCGGTCAGAGATTGGACGTTTTGCAATACCCCGTTTCGGATCATCTATTCCTACATGAAACATTCCAACGAACCATCGATCAGAACCGCGATTTCTTACGGATGCAGACAGGTTGACGCGTTTGCAGATGATGTGAACGGCATCACAAAAGTGTTCGCCGTTTCGCGGGAGGAGTGGACTAGTCAATATTCGCAGAATGAATGAAATTCAAATATAATATATCATCCGAACGTTTCTCCAAATGGGAGAATGTTCGGATGATTTTTTGTGGCACGAATGTTCATAACGAAACCACTCAAAAGCATGAGTACCGGCTATGATATTTATGATGTGGACAAACTCACGTAGACAAAAGCACAAAACAGCGCAAAAAAAGACCCCTGAACCAAGATTCAGGAGTCTTAAAATTTAGGCTAAATGCCCGATTTTAGGGCATTTTAATTACTTGCAAGCCTCTTCGATTGCAACTGCACAAGCGACAGTCATACCGACCATCGGGTTGTTACCTGCGCCGATGAGACCCATCATTTCGACGTGTGCCGGAACGGAGGAAGAACCTGCGAACTGTGCGTCACCGTGCATACGACCCATGGTATCGGTCAGACCGTAGGAAGCGGGGCCTGCTGCCATGTTGTCGGGATGGAGGGTACGACCGGTACCGCCGCCGGAAGCAACGGAGAAGTACTTCTTGCCGTTTTCAAGAGCCCACTTCTTGTAGGTACCTGCAACGGGGTGCTGGAATCTGGTCGGGTTGGTGGAGTTACCGGTGATGGAAACGTCAACACCTTCGTGACGGAGGATTGCAACGCCTTCGAGAACGTCGTTTGCACCGTAGCACTTAACCTTTGCCTTGTCGCCATCAGAGTATGCCTTTTCGTAAACGACGGAAAGTTCGTCGGTGTAGAAGTCATAGTCAGTGCAGACGTAGGTGAAGCCATTGATTCTGGAGATGATGAAAGCAGCATCCTTACCGAGACCGCAGAGGATAACGCGGAGCGGTTCCTTGCGGACCTTGTTAGCGGTTCTTGCGATACCGATTGCGCCTTCAGCAGCTGCGAAGGATTCGTGACCTGCGAGGAAGCAGAAGCACTTGGTTTCTTCGCGGAGCAGCATTGCTGCGAGGTTACCGTGACCGAGACCGACCTTTCTGGTCATTGCAACGGAGCCGGGGACACAGAATGCCTGCAGACCGATACCGATTGCTTCGGCAGCGTCAGCAGCGTTGGTAACGCCCTTCTTCAGTGCGATTGCACAGCCGAGGGTATATGCCCAAGCAGCGTTTTCAAATGCGATGGGCTGAATGCCCTTAACGATTGCATCGGGATCAAAGCCCTTTGCAAGGCACATTTCTCTTGCTTCTTCAAGATCCTTGATGCCGTATTCTGCCAGACACTTTTCGATGCCGGCAAGTCTTCTTTCCTTGCCTTCAAACTTTACACTGTTGTTTGCCATTGTACGTGTCCTCCTCTCTTAGTTCTTTCTCGGATCAATGTACTTGACAGCTTCGTTGAAGCGGCCATAGTTCTTGATGTTGGATTCAAATGCTTCCTTGGGATCGGTGCCTGCCTTGATGGCATCCATCATCTTGCCAAGGTTGACGAATTCGTAGCCGATAACTTCGTTGTCAGCATCCAGACCGAGGCGGAGGATATAACCTTCTGCCATTTCGAGGTAACGGACACCCTTTTCGCGGGTAGCGAAGATGGTACCGATCTGGGAACGCAGACCCTTACCGAGGTCTTCGAGGGATGCGCCGACAGGAAGACCGTCTTCGGAGAAAGCAGTCTGGGAACGGCCGTAAGCAAGCTGCTTGAAGATCTCGCGCATAGCAACGTTGATCGCGTCACAGACGAGGTCAGTGTTGAGTGCTTCGAGAAGGGTCTTGCCCTGCAGGATTTCGCCTGCCATAGCAGCGGAGTGGGTCATACCGGAGCAGCCGCAGGTTTCAACCAGTGCTTCTTCGATGATACCGCCCTTGACGTTGAGGGTCAGCTTGCACATACCCTGCTGGGGTGCACACCAGCCGATACCGTGAGACAGACCGGAGATGTCCTTGATTTCATATGCCTTTACCCATCTGCCTTCTTCCGGGATGGGAGCGGGACCGTGCTTCGGGCCCTTGGCTACACTACACATTTGTTCAACTTCGTGCGTATAGTTCATTTTGAAAGACTCCTTTTATAAAAATTTTGGGTACACTGAATGTATGAAAGAAATCGCTTTACGCGATGACTTCGCCGTAGCACTTGCCGAATGCGCACGCTGCATTTGCTTCATCGGTATCGATGTGCATTGCTGCTGCAAAGGAAGACTTGACACGAACGACAACGTCGTCGTAAATGGTCTTTCTGCCTTCGGAATTGATCGCAACCTTGACAATCTGCTTGTCTGCAACGCCGAATGCTTCTGCATCAGCGGGAGTCATGTGGATGTGTCTCTTTGCGATGATAACGCCTTCTGCGATCTCAACTTCGCCGCACGGACCGACGAGCTTGCAGCCTGCAGAGCCTGCAACGTCACCGGATTCACGGACGGGAGCGTCAACGCCGAGGGTTCTTGCGTCGGTAAAGGAAAGCTCAACCTGGGTTTCGGGACGAGCCGGACCGAGGATGGAGACGCGCTCAATGGACTTCTTGGGGCCGACGAGGGTAACGCGTTCTTCACAAGCGAACTGGCCGGGCTGGCTCAGGTCCTTCTTGTTGGTCAGTTCATGACCTGCACCGAAAAGGATTTCGATGTGTTCTTTGGTGAGATGTACGTGTCTTGCGGAGGTTTCAACAAGAATCTTGGTTTCCATGATGGTAATTCCTTTCAATGATTTATTATGGGTTCCATATAGAAATATTATACACCATTTTTCAGAAAAAGTAAAGCATGAAACCACATTTTTTTGGAAAAACTACGTCTGAAATGAGATTTTTTTCACAGTTGGGGGTTCTTTTATGAAAAAAGACGAAAAAAATGAAGAAATTGAAGCAACCGATCCCGCAGAGAACGAAAATCAAAGGAAAACCGAACGTCAAAACGAGGTCTGCGACGGCACCGTGACCGTCGGCTGCGGCAAATCGCGGATTCACTGTCTGACGATCATCGGGCAGATCGAGGGACATTACCAGCTCGGCGGCGGACAGAAAACCACACAGTACGAGCACCTGATTCCCGACCTCGTTGCAGCGGAGGAGGACGATTGTGTCTCAGGACTTCTGATCCTGCTCAACACGGTCGGCGGAGACGTGGAAGCCGGTCTTGCGCTGGCTGAGTTGATTGCCTCGATGAAAAAGCCGACCTGCTCTCTGGTGCTCGGCGGCGGACATTCGATCGGCGTTCCGCTGGCTGTCTCTGCCGACCGCTCCTTTATCGTGCCGTCTGCGACGATGACGCTGCATCCCGTGCGCATGAACGGGCTCGTCATCGGCGTGCCGCAGACCTACGCTTATTTTGCGAAAATGCAGGAGCGTATCGTCTCCTTTGTCACCGCACATTCGCACTGTGACGCCGACACGCTGAACCGGTTGATTATGAGCACCGATTCCCTTGCCTCCGATATGGGTACGATCATCGACGGCAGAGAGGCGGTTGAATACGGTATCATCGATGCTGTCGGCGGACTTGCGGAGGCAATGGCATTTCTGCGTGAGCATACGGATATGTAAAATTGTTTACAATTATTTCCGCATATCCTCTTGTCAAACCCTTTCTTTTATAGTATAATATAATAAATTCCCAATAAAATCATATAAAAGAAAGGAATACCTATTATGGTTCAGTATCTTGAAGCCGCAGCCGGTGAAATGAGCACGGCAGGCAGTGTGGTCGGTATGATCGTTCCGCTCGTATTCTGCGGCATCATTTTCTATTTCTTCCTCTACAAGCCCCAGAAGAAGCAGGATCAGGAAGCGCAGAAGATGCGCGACGGTCTGTCTGTCGGCGATGAAATCACCACCACCGGCGGCATCATCGGTAAGGTCGTTTCCATCAAGGACGAAACGATGGTCATCGAAACCACCCGTGACGCAACAAAGATCCGCCTTCTGAAGAGCTCCGTCCGTTCCGTTGACGTCAAGGCCGACGAAGCACAGAACTGATCGCATCCGACAACGAAAAAAACGCATACAGAATATCGGATTTTATGAAGATTACACATTGACATTTTCAGAAAAATGTGGTATACTGTAAAAAACTAATTATTGGAGGACATACTCATGAAGCACATCAAGACTCTCGCTACTAAGAATCTTTGCAAGTCCGCAAAGAACGGCGGCTGCGGCGAATGCCAGACTTCCTGCCAGTCCGCATGCAAGACCAGCTGCGGTATCGCAAACCAGAAGTGCGAAAGCAAGAACAAGTAATTGCAAAACGAAATGCCGCTCATAATCCGGGCGGCGTTTTTCTTTGATTTTAACATAACGGAGATAACAACATGATTCATTCCTATAAACTCGGCGGCTACAACATCGTGCTCGACGTCTGCTCGGGTGCCGTTCATCTCGTGGACGAGGTCGCCTTTGATATCATCAACATGTACGAGGAGCACACCGCAGAGGAAATCACCGTGGCGATCCTCGAAAAATACGCGGACAATCCCGAAGTCACCGCAGAGGAAATTGCGGAGTGTCTGTCTCAAATCGGTGAACTGAAGGAATCGGGACAGCTGTTTGTCCCTGATACCTACGAACCGATGGCGGATACGCTGAAGCAGAAGACCTCGGGTGTCGTCAAGGCACTGTGTCTGCACATCGCACATTCCTGCAATCTCAACTGCTCCTACTGCTTTGCATCGCAGGGCAAGTATCACGGCGAACGCGCGCTGATGTCCTTTGAAGTGGGCAAGCGCGCACTCGATTTCCTCATTGAAAACTCCGGCACACGCCACAATCTTGAAGTTGACTTCTTCGGCGGCGAACCGCTGATGAACTTCGACGTTGTCAAAGACCTCGTTGCGTACGCGCGTTCCGTTGAAAAACAGCATAACAAGAACTTCCGCTTCACGCTGACGACGAACGGTATGCTCATCGACGACGACGTCATCGACTTTGCAAACCGCGAATGTGTCAACGTCGTTCTGTCCCTCGACGGACGCAAGGAAGTCCACGACCGTTTCCGCGTCGACTATGCGGGCAACGGCAGCTGGGAAAAGATCGTTCCGAAGTTCCAGAAGCTCGTCGAAGCACGCGGCGGCAAGGATTACTACATGCGCGGCACGTTCACCCACGCCAACCCCGACTTTTTGGAGGACATCAAGGTCATGCTCGACCTTGGCTTCAACGAACTGTCGATGGAACCCGTTGTCTGTGCGCCCGACGATCCGTCCGCGCTGACGGCAGAGGATTTCCCGATCGTCTGCGAGCAGTATGAAAAGCTGGCAGAGCTGATGCTGCAGCGCCACCGCGAGGGCAGACCGTTTACGTTCTACCACTACATGATCGACCTCAAGGGCGGTCCGTGCATTTACAAGCGTATTTCCGGCTGCGGCTCGGGAACGGAATACATGGCTGTCACGCCGTGGGGTGATCTCTATCCGTGCCATCAGTTCGTCGGTGACGAAAAGTATCTGCTCGGCAACGTCTTTGACGGCGTTTCCAATACTGCGGCGCAGGATGAATTCATGGGCTGCAACGTCTACGCACGCGAAGAATGCCGCGACTGCTGGGCACGTCTGTACTGCTCCGGCGGCTGTGCGGCAAATGCCTACCACGCAACAGGCTCCGTCAAGGGTGTCTACAAGTACGGCTGTGAGCTGTTCAAAAAGCGCATGGAATGTGCGATCATGCTCGAAGCCGCCAAGCTCGACGAAGAAGAATGAGCCGAACCTTAACGCCGCTGTGCGACTTTGTGCGCGAATATGCCGCAACAGAGTCGCATCGGCTGCATATGCCGGGTCATAAAGGACATACCGTTCTCGGCTGTGAAGCATACGACATCACCGAGATTGACGGCGCGGATGTGCTTTATCATCCGCACGGTATCATCGCCGAAAGCCAGAACATCGCACGCGATCTGTTCGGCACAAAGAAAACACTGTATTCTGCTGAGGGTTCTTCCCTCTCCATCCGCGCGATGCTGTATCTGGCACAGCTTGATGCCAAGCAAAACGGCAGAAGCCAGACCGTCCTTGCTGCGCGCAATGCACACAAGGTGTTTCTGACGGCATCGGCACTCCTGCGTCTGGACGTCGATTGGATGCACGGAGACGGGGATGCTTCCCTGCTCTCCTGCCGTATGACTCCCGCAATGCTGAACGAGAAGCTTTACGCTTATCCCGTCCCGCCTGCCGCCGTTTACGTCACATCCCCCGATTATCTTGGGAACGTGCAGGATATCGCCGCTCTTGCCGAGGTCTGTCACAGGCACAACACGCTGCTGCTGGTCGACAACGCGCACGGGGCGTATCTGCACTTTCTCGACACACCGATGCACCCGATGGATCTCGGTGCCGATCTCTGCTGTGATTCGGCGCACAAGACGCTTCCCGTTTTGACAGGCGGCGGATATCTGCACCTGTCACACCGCATCTCTGCTATGCTCTGCGATCAGGCGGCAAACGCGATGGCGCTGTTTGCATCGACCTCGCCGTCGTACCTGATTCTGCAGTCGCTGGATGCCGCCAATGCGTATCTTGCGGGCGAATACCGCGCCAAGCTTGCACACCTTTGTACACGAATGCAGGCACTCTCGGAGACGCTCGCCGATCACGGTTATACCCTGTGCGGTGAGGAATCCTGCAAGCTGACGCTGTCACCGAAGTCCTTTGGCTATACGGGTGAAGACCTTGCCGACATTCTGATGGAGAACAAGCTCATTCCCGAGTTTTACGATCCCGATTATGTGGTTCTGATGGTCACCCCGCAGACAACCGACGAAACGCTCGAGCATCTGGAACAGGTTCTGACAGCCGTCGTGCGCCGTGCACCGATTTTGGATGCACCGCCGCCCCTGCCGTCTCTGCGCGCGGTCTGTACACCCACCGAGGCAATTCTGTCCCCGTCGGTCACACTGCCCATCGAGGCCAGTGTGGGGCGCGTGCTTGCCCAGCCGTCCGTGTCCTGTCCGCCTGCGATTCCGATTGCGGTATCGGGCGAGGAGATCACAGAAGATGCCGTCCGCGCGTTCCGATATTGGGGCATTGAGACGTGTTCCGTTCTGTTATAAATAAGTAAGCGATCCTCAAGCGGTTTTACCGCGAGGATCGCTTTTTCTTATGTTTTAGGAATAGGAATAAAAAACGTATACCGTTTCTGCCGTCAAACGTTCCGTGCCATACAACGCACCGTCAAACACCACAAAAATATTATCACCGACGGAAAATTCCTCAAATCGTTTTCCGTTTTCCGGATAAACAAGTTCTTCATATCGGACCGTCATCAAACTGTTTTTTCCGTCGGGATATTCCGGACCTCCCGAAACAAACTTTACCCGAATATAGATTGTGTCGTCTGTGATCTGTTCCACCTTACCGTATACACGCGGTTGGTGCTCCATCAGATTGTTATATTTCCATGTCGGATATTTCATCCCGACAGCAACCGAAACGGCAATCAATGCAGCAACAACCAAAGGAATCCAAGCGCGAAACTTCATATGTATCTCTCCCGTCACTGCAAATACTCCGCCGGAACCTTGCCCCAGAAAAAGCACGCTTCCACCGTTTCATTGTACTCGTTATAAGAAGTCTCCGACGTCGGTTTGGGCTCCGTTGCATAGACATCTCCGCTGCCCTCGGACATCACGCTTTCATATTTCACGCCCGTACTTGTGCTGACGTACTCAACGTAGGTATGCTTCTGCGTCTCCTTGACCCGATACTCGATGTGAATGCCGTAATCGGGGTCTACCAGCGTCAGAGGTGTGTCGTATGTCTGATAGTAGCCAGACAGAATACCGTTTTCCTCCATGTCCTTCAGTTCTTCTTCGGTCAGCATCGCAATGATTTCGCCCTTATAGAAGACCTTTGCCATCTGAAACGTCTTTTCGTAGGTAAACTCGGTAAATTCGTGGCCGATGTCATTGTTTTTCGATGACAGCACCTCGCGGATCTTCGCCATCACGCCGTCATACGCCGAAAACAGCGGAAATTCATAATACTCATGATTCAGTCGGAAATTGATGGTTCCCGAATAAATCTGCTGCATTGCGTCCTGCCCTGCCGCACGGAGCTCCTCGCGGTAGACCTCTAAAATCGAGCGGATTTCAGCGGCTGTCAGATGGTTGTCACCGTTCAGACCCTTGACGCTGAACAGGCTGGCAACGCTGTAGACACGGGTATAATAGGTGTTATCGGGAGAGATACGCTCGGCATTCTCAAGCGCATCCAACGCTTTTTCAAAATACAGATCGGCAAAGTCGTCTCGTGCGGTCAATGCGGTGACAAACTGCGCCCAGTCGGCGTACAGCACATCAGCGTTTTTGGCAATCGGAAGCAGATAGTTGGTCTTCCATACCGCCGTACCGATGTCGATCATCGAAGCGGATTCTCCATAACCCAATTCATATTTACCGTAAGATGGAATATCGAAATGCATCGAACCGTAGGTATCATACGCCGACTGTCCGTTTTTCACCATGTCATTGAACGACTTGATCAGTTCTTTGTCGCGGAAGGTGAACGGCACGTCGCGGTTATCAATCGTAATGCGGTTGGTCATGATCGCGGACGGAACATAGGTGTTCAGTCCAAGCACATCAAACCGCGCAAGCATCGAGAACACCATCATGCATGCCGTCAGAAGGATGACCGCGCGTTTGCCCTCAAACATCATCTTCGGGGTCTTGTAGAAGATCGTGTTGCACAGCATCCAGCACAGAACCGCGCCGCAGATGCATCCGAACAGCATCCAGACAACGGCAAATGCATCGGCGCTGTAGCTCATTGCTTCAAACAGCATACCGCCGAGCAGCGATGCCAAACCCATGAGCAGATATTTGACAAGATCGCGCACCCGATCAAAGGCAAACGGGGTTCCCGCCTTTTCGCTCTGACGGATGACGGTCAGAACCACAGCGGCGGCACAGAATACCAGACCGAGCAGTGCGGTACCGAGCAAAAACCACACGGATTTTGCTTCTGCTGTACGAACAAAGACACGGAACACACCGGAGATTGCAGAGAAGAATTCCGTGGACAGGTAATAATTGGTATCAAGATT
>JAZQWK010000386.1:0-6430 GCA_045632325.1 Eubacteriales bacterium | reverse complement strand
CGCCGCTGAAACGCGCGCGGTCAATTCCTTCTGCCACGAGCATTACGTTGATCGCACGGATGAAACCGAAACGGAGGCCGAAACAGAGTCGGCAGTCACACCCCAAACGCCTGTGACGCCCGTTGCACCGCCGATGCCGGAAACGCCGCCCGCACCGGTTGTCACACAGCCTGCGGAAACCGAACCCGCAGCACCCACGCCGCCGGCACCTGAAGTTCAGGAACCCGCGGAGCCGATTCCGCCGACACCCGCCGATCCTCCCGCAGTCGGAGAGGTTACACCGTCAGAACCGACGGACAATCCCGTACAGCCTGCACCCGATGCACCGCCGACAGAGGATGCACCGCCCGCAGGCAATGACCCAAGCGTTGAATAAAAATGACAAACTGCCGTTTCCGCATCGGAGCGGCAGTTTTGATTTACTTATCCGTTGACAAATTACGATATCCGTGCTATACTGAATACATCAAATCCGACAGGAGTTCTATCTTATGAAAACACAAAAACTGAATTTGTGCGGCGCGTGGCAGTGTCACATCACCGACGGTGCCGCACATAACTACGACGTTCCCGCATCGGTTCCCGGCTGTGTCCACACCGATCTGCAGGCGGCAGGCATCCTCGGCGACCTGTTCTGGCGCACGGAAAACGACACCTGCCAGTGGGTCGAGAACTGTGACGTTACCTATACCCGTACCTTTTCGCTGGATGCGGTACAGGAAAACACCTTCATCACCTTCGAGGGACTCGACGTTTACTGTAAGGTTTTCCTCAACGGCATCTGCATCGGAGAAGCCGACGATATGTTCCGCCCGTGGTCTTATCCCGTTGACGGTGTATTGAAACCGGGCGAAAACACGCTGGAGGTTCATTTCCGCTCTCCCGTACGTGAGGTAGAGGGTCTGCCAAAGCGCGGCGGTGCGTTTACGACGGAACGGCTTTATACCCGCCGCATCCAATGCACCTACGGCTGGGACTGGGTCGCGCGGTTTGTCACCATGGGCATCTGGAAGCCCGTTTATCTGGAAACCCGCTCAGCCGACCGATTCCGTGACGTCTACGTTTATACCAAGGACGTCAACGCGTATGCGGCACAGCTCGCCGTTTCTGCTTCGTTTGCCGATATCACAGGAGAGAAATACGCGGATTTCGTTATTTTTGATCCCGACGGAACACCCGTATATTCCCGTCATAGAAAGCTTCTGCCGATGAAAAAAGGCGATACCGACACCGTGATCTCCTTCACTGCCGACGTCGCGGATGCCAGACTCTGGTATCCGCTCGGATATGGAGAACAGCCGCTTTATACGCTTTGCATCTCCGTCGACGGTGAAGAGGTCTCCCGTACGCGTTTCGGCATCCGCACCGTCACAATTTTAGAGATTGAGGACGCACCCGATTCCGATGAAGCCGCTCTTGCAAAGAAGCTGAAGGAAACCCCGCAGCTTCTCGAGTGGGACAGAAACGAAGGCTCCTCCTGCTTCCGTCTGCTTGTCAACGGGATTTCCATCTTCTGCACCGGTGCCAACTGGGTACCGTGTGAGCCATTCCCGTCGGCTGAAACGGACGAAAAGCTCCGACTACTGGTTCGCCGCGCGGCGGAAGGCGGTTACAATATGCTCCGCGTCTGGGGCGGCGGTATCTTTGAGCACGATGCGTTCTACGACGCGTGCGACGAGATGGGTGTTCTTGTCACGCAGGACTTCTTGATGGCCTGCGGACAGTATCCTGAGGAGGACGACGCATTTATCGAAAAGCTATCGCAGGAAGCCCGTGCCGCCGCACTTGCGCTGCGTAATCATCCGTGCCTTGTATGGTGGTCGGGTGACAATGAAAACGCGGTTTCGGGGGATGAAAACATGGCGCACTATTCCGGTCGCCGTGCCGCACTCGAAGGGATTGCACCGATGCTCCGCGATCTCGATCCCGCACGTCCCTTTCTTCCCTCCAGCCCGTACGGCGGCACGCCGTATGCATCGGGTGTTCGCGGCACGACACACAACACGCAGTTCCTTGGTACCTTCTTTGCATGGGTGCGCGACGGAATGCTCGACGATTACCGCGAGGTGATGGAATCCTATCTGTCGCGCTTCTGTGCGGAACAGCCGGCACTCGGTATGCCGTACGTTTCCACCCTGCGCCGCTTTATGACCGATGAGGATATCTTCGGCGACGACGTCTCCGTCTCCGAATACCACACCAAGAATAATCCGGGGCTCGGCGCAATCACACTGTACGGATACGTTGACCGCATGGCTCGCGGTATGTTCGGCGAATATCGGGACGGCTATGACCGTACCTATAAAATGCAGCTTCTGCAGTGCGAGTGGATACGCATCATGGTCGAGCTTTACCGCCGCCGTGCATGGTATGCATCCGGCATGATCTTCTGGATGTTCAACGACTGCTGGCCTGCCGCCAACAGCTGGTCGCAGGTCGATTACGACGGCAATCCCAAGCCTGCATACTATACGTTCCGCCGCACGGCAAAGCCGATCGTTTCCTCGGTTACCAAAGAGGGTGATGCCTACTGCGTCTACGTTTCCCACCGCGGAACTGCTTTCGCGTCCGCATCCGGTCGTCTGTACCGCTATAACGTCGTCACGGGCGAAGAGGAAGAGCTGTGCCGTACCGCAACCATCCGACTGGAAAACGAGAGCCGTATGATTACGTCGATCCCCACCGATTCCGTAATGCTGAACCGCGAATGGATTCTGATTTTCGATCTGACCAGCGATGCGGGAGACGACAGATCCTACTTCCTGCCGCTGTCGTTCGGTCAGATGGCGTTTGCTTCCCCGACCGCAGATAACACGCTGTATACCGTCACGGAAACAGAAACGTCCTTTACCGTCACGGCAAACGAAACGGTTCCCGTTCTGCTGCTCGACGTGCCGTACGTGCTGTCCGACAACAGTATGTTCTTGAAGCGCGGCGAGTGTGTAACGATTCACAAACAGGAGGTACTTCCCAATGGCTAAAATCAGTTGGCGCGGAGGTGCGCTGATCGCTCCCGTTCCGCCCGCCATGATCTCCTGCGGCACGATGGAGCAGTCCAACATCATCACCGTCGCATGGACGGGCATCCTCGGCACCGTTCCGCCGAAAACCTATATTTCCGTCCGTCCTCGCCGCCACTCCTATCACATCATCAAAGAACGCGGTGAATTCGTCATCAATCTGACGACAGAAGCACTGATTCACGCCGCCGACTACTGTGGGATGTATACCGGCGCCAAGGTCGATAAATTTGCCGCATGCAATCTGACCAAAGAGGAAGTTCCCGATTTCTCCTGCCCGATGATCGCCGAAGCACCGCTGTCTCTTGCCTGCCGCGTGACCGACGTCATCCCGATGGGGTCGCACGATATGTTCATCGCCGACGTCGTATCGGTGCACGTCGATGAATCGCTGATCGACGAAAGCGGCAAGCTGCGGCTGGAAAAAGCACAGCTTGCGGCGTTTGCGCACGGTGAATACTACGGACTTGGCAAAAAGCTCGGCTGGTTTGGCTTCTCTGCCGCAAAAAAGAAGAAGAAAAAGCCATCGGAACAGCATGCCAAAGGTGCTCCGAAACCTCACAAAACAGACAAAAAATCGCCAAAGAAAAAATAATCCCTTTTATATTTATCGTTACACACAAAGAGTATCAGAATCGTAAGGAACCGTTATGAAACCGTCTTATTATCACGCTTCCCGTTTATCTGTACCGCATGACAAAAGCGATGCAGATTGGTATCACGTCTATCCGCGTCCTGCCCTGCGCCGTGCCGATAAAACCTGCCGTCTTCTGACCGATTGGACGCTGTCCTGTATCCATGAAACGACAGAGACGCGCACACCGCTCGGTGCAATCCGTCTTCCGTTTCCGCCGGAATCTCCCTTGTCGGGGATCGGTCAGACCCTTGAGGACGGCGACGCGTGGCTCTACGAAACCGTTTTATCACTTTCGGATACAGAGATTCGCGGTCGGGTGCTGCTGCATCTTCCGCCGACCGATCAGACGTGTATCGTTACACTTTCTGCACATACGTTTGATGAACAGATCAGCTTTCCTCTGCCGCTTACGCTGGATATTACCGAGTACGTCGTCACAGGCGACAATCCTCTGACGGTATTGGTACGCGATCCGCTGGATAGGAATATCCCTTATGGAAAGCAATCGAAAAAGCGCGGCGGGATGTGGTACACACCGACCTCGGGCATGCGCGGGATGCCGTGGGTGGAATATGTCCCCCAAGACTATATCCGCGATCTGCGCATCACCCCGACGCTTGATTCCGTCACAATAGAAGTGATCGGATGTGAAACGGAACGGAAAACACTCGTTTACGAGACGGAGACAGGCGCAGAGACAACGGTCTTTGATGGCAATGGTGTAACGATTCACATTCCAAACCCGCACCATTGGTCTCCGGACGATCCATTTGTGTATCGTTTCACAATTCAATGCGGTGAGGACTCCATTTCCTCCTATTTCGCACTCCGAACCATTTCGGCTCAATATATCAACGGTCAATCCGTGCTGTGTCTCAATGATAAACCGCATTATTTCCACGGTCTGCTCGATCAGGGTTATGATTCGGACGGTATCGACCTTCCCGCATCCCCCGACGGTTACCGCCGTGACATCGAAGCAGTCAAGAATCTTGGTTTTGATACGCTGCGCAAGCATATCCGTCTCGATGATCCGTATTTTTACTACTACTGTGACCTCTGCGGCATCTGTGTATTTCAGGATTTTGTCAACAACGGAGACTATTCCTTCCTGCGCGATACGGTTCTGCCGACGATTGGGATCCGCCGCGGTATCCACCGTCACGCCGCGGAACAACAAAAGCTGAATTTCATTCGCGCCGCTGACGGGATGGTACAGCTGCTTTACAATCATCCGTCCGTCGTCTATTATACGATCTTCAACGAAGGTTGGGGACAGTTTGATTCCGACACGATGTACCGCCGCTATCACGACATGGACGCAACACGCATCTGGGATGCAACGTCGGGATGGTTTTTCGGCCTGGAAAGTGACGTGCAGTCCGAGCACGTTTATTTCCGCCGCCTGAATCTCAAGTTCGACGGAAAGCGCCCGCTTGTCCTGTCGGAATTCGGCGGATATGCATGTAAGATCGACGGCCACATGTTCAACACCGAGAAAAGCTACGGCTACAAAACGCTGTCTACACCCGATGCGCTGACAAACGCGATCGAAAAACTCTACCGCGAGGAAGTCCTGCCAATGATCGAACGCGGTCTATGTGTAACGATATACACGCAAATCACCGACGTTGAGGATGAAATCAACGGGCTTTTCACATACGACCGTCAAGTTTGCAAGGTTGACGGAGATGTGATGCGGAAAATTGCAGATGATCTGCGTGCGGCGTTTGATCGCAGATGGAACACAGTGTAGCGTTACACATATGATAAAAAAGGAACTGCTGTACTCCGTCATTGATCGGAATACAGCAGTTTTTGTTTCGCAGGGATGTGTATCGATACACTATCTGCAATTTCAAATCCCCTTCTTCGCCGACACCCGCAATCCATCAACCACTTTCGCATCGGGCGTGACATACGCCGACCAGTTCTTGTGGTAGATAACCATACCGGGCTTGGCATTCGGCGGCTTTTTGAGATTACGGACATGCGTATAGTCCACCGTTGCGTGCTTGGCTTCTCCCGCTTTGGAGTATACCGCTGCAATTGTTGCAGCTTCCGTGTAGTCGATCTCAGGCACGTTCTCCCAATCGTCCTCACAGAACATGACAACGTGCGATCCGGGCTCGTTCTTGATGTGGAACCACATATCGTTCTTACCCGCCAGCTTGTGCGTGATATACTCGTTCTGATGGTTATTCTTACCAACCAGAACGCGATAACCGTTGGTCGTGCGGAATTCGAGCGGCTTGACCTGCTTGCTCTTGCGCTGTGCATACGCCTTCATGCGCGATGCGTAGCCTGCATGATACAGCTCATCGCGAATTTCATCAAGATCGGCTTCCGTTTCCGCGTGCGTCAGCGCATCAAAGACCGTCGCAAGATATGCAAGCTCCTCCTGTGCAAGCAAAATCTGCTCCGTCAGTGCGGTTTCGGCATTTTTTGCCTTGTTATAGCGTTTGTAATACTTCTGCGCATTCTGCGACGGCGACAGACGGTGATCAAGCGCGACCTTTACGGTAGACATATCCTCCGTTTCGTAGTCGATCAGCTCTGCCTCGGTCATGCCGCGCTGTAATTGCCAGATGTTTGCCGTGACAAGATCACCGAACTTTTTATACGTTTCCTTTTCCGCACAGTCGGCAAGCTCCTTTTCCTGCTGTGCAATCTTTTTGTTCAGACGCGCCTCGGCGTTCGTCAGCAGCTTGAAGATATCCGCCGCACGCTGTTTGACGCGGTCAACGTGATCGCGCTCGTCAAAATAGCGGTC
>JAZQWK010000385.1:0-1551 GCA_045632325.1 Eubacteriales bacterium | reverse complement strand
GTCACGCTTTGCGTGCCACCTCCCTCGGTGAGGGAGGCTTTTTATCCCTTGCATACAAACTCAACCCAGCCGAACTTGTCCTCGACCTTGCCCCACTGAATACCGGTCAGCTCGTCGTAGAGCTTCTGGGTCAGTGCGCCGATCTCGTTGTTCGAAACTTCGTAGACGTTGCCCTTGTAGGACAGGTGACCGATCGGAGAAACGACAGCCGCAGTACCGGTGCCCCAAGCTTCTTCGAGTCTGCCTTCGTCAGCAGCACCGAACAGCTCGTCAACGGAGAACAGTCTCTCTTCGACGTTGTATCCCCAGCTCTTGAGCAGCTCCACGCAGGACTTTCTGGTGATACCGGGCAGAACGGAGCCGGTCAGCGCAGGCGTGATGATCGTGCCGTCGATCTTGAACATGACGTTCATTGCGCCGACTTCTTCAATGTACTTGCGTTCGACACCGTCCAGCCACAGAACCTGGGTATAGCCCTTCTCTTCTGCACGCTTGCCTGCACGCAGGGATGCCGCATAGTTACCGCCGCACTTTGCGTAGCCGGTACCGCCGCGGACTGCACGGACGTCTTCGGATTCGATGGCGATCTTGACGGGCTTGATGCCTTCTGCGTAGTATGCACCGACAGGAGAACAGATAACGACGAAGGTCGCGTTCTTGACGGCGTGAACACCGAGGTGCGGGTCATTGCCGAACAGGTACGGACGGAGGTACAGAGAAGTACCCTCGGAGTGCGGGACCCAATCCTTTTCCAGTTCGACGATGGTCTTCAGGATATCCATGCAAGCTTCTTCGTCGAGCTGCGGCAGGCACAGACGCTCCGCGGAGTTGTTCAGACGGCGGATGTTTTCGATCGGACGGAACATCGCGATGTCGCCGTTTGCCTGACGGTATGCCTTCATACCCTCGAAGATTTCTGCGCCGTAGTGCAGAACGGTGGATGCGGGGTGAATCGGGAGCGGACCAAACGGGACGATGCGGGCATCATGCCAGCCCAGATCGTCGGAATAGTCCATGATAAACATGTGATCCGTGAAAATCTTACCGAAGCCGAGCTTGGATTCATCGGCAGGCTTTGCCTTCGGTTCGGTTGTTTTGGTAATCGAAATTTCGTACTTCATAACACATTCTCCTTATGTAAAGTATGTATATGGTATCAAAGCGTTAAGTTTGGCTTTGTATCGTTTGCTTCTTTGTTTTTCTGAAAATCTTCCTCTGTCAGCAATCCGTCACGCAGACACGCGATTTTGAGTGCTTCCATCTCGACGGAAAGATCGAGCTTGTCGTCATCAAACAGCGCCTGATACTGTGCTTCCATTGCATGCTTGATGTCGATCAAGTGCTCCAGCGTATTGTCGGTCATCGATTCCGTCAGCGCATCGTTTTCCTCGAGTCTGACGTACTTTTCGAGAATCGAGATCAGCGTCGGCAGATAATAATTGAGAAACTGTCTGACCTGCGAAATCTTTTCGGGCTTTTTGCGCAGCGTTGCGAGAATTTTCTCGGCTTCTCCGCAGATATTGCCGCTGACGGTGCGGATGGGAACATGCT
>JAZQWK010000384.1:0-3266 GCA_045632325.1 Eubacteriales bacterium | reverse complement strand
ACAGAAGTCTTTCAAGGTTGGAGGAGATGAGAATATCCATAGAGGGGGACATGGTGGTGTGGAATGCGCGGTTTCTATCGTAGGTACCGGTTCTGTGGAAGTCGGTCAGTACGTTATTTGCGTTGGATGCGCAAACGAGCTTGCCTACGGGCAGTCCCATCTGCTTTGCGATATATGCGGCGAAGATATTACCGAAGTTTCCGGTGGGAACGCATACGTCAACGGTCTCGCCCTCGGTGATATCGCCGTCCGCCATCAGGTCGCAGTATGCGGAGATATAGTAGACGATCTGGGGAACAAGTCTGCCCCAGTTGATGGAGTTTGCGGAGGAGAAGAAGCAGCCGTTTTCGGCAAGTGCTTCTGCCGCCGTAGGGTCGGAGAAGATCTTCTTGACGCCCGTCTGTGCATCGTCAAAGTTGCCGCGGATCGCGCAGACGTTGACGTTGGAGCCTTCCTGCGTTGCCATCTGCAGCTTCTGCATACGGGAAACGCCGTCGACGGGATAGTAGACCATGATGCCGACCTGATCGACATCGGCGTAGCCCTCGAGTGCCGCCTTACCGGTATCGCCGGAAGTTGCAACGAGAATGAATGCCTTTCTCTGTTCGCCTGTCAGACGAAGTGCGCCGGAGAGCAGCTTGGGCATGATCTGCAATGCCATATCCTTGAATGCGCAGGTCGGACCGTGCCACAGCTCCATGACGGAAACGGTGTCATTGAGCTTATGAAGTGGAGCCGCACCGCCGGGGAAACGGTCATCGGCATACGCAGACTTGCAGTATGCCATCAGCTCATCCTCGGGATAGTCGTCAAGGAACTTGCCGAGGATCGCCGCCGCACGTTCGGGATAGGACTTGCGGCTCAGCTCGACAATTTCCTCCATGGAAACCATCGGGAGCATTTCGGGCATGAACAGACCGCCGTCATTGGCAAGTCCCTGCTTGATTGCAGCAGCGCCGGAAATATGATCTGCGGCAGTCGTACCGCCGCGTGTACTGATGTAATTCATAGGTTTGAAACTCCTTTTGGAAGTATAATTTTTGACTTATAAGACGCGTCTGAAGAACGCCTGCGCATTGCCGCAGAAGATATCATAGATCAGCGTATCGGAAAAGCCGCGTTTCTGCATTTCCTCGCAGTAGAGTCCCATATCCTGCACACCCTGCATCGGAGTCGGCATATCACCGATACCGTCAAGGTCGCCGCCGAAGCAGACGTGTTTTTCACCGCCCAGCTCCAAATACCGCTCGATATGGTCAACAACCGTACCGACCGTTACGCCCTGCGATGTGTCACCGAGGTGCGGCGTACAGAACGAAACACCGACAAGACCACCCGCGCGGACAATCATTTTGAACTGCTCATCCGTCAGACAACGCGTGTGATTCCAGACGGAAGCGCTGTTGGAATGGGTCGCCATAAACGGCTTTCCTGCATCGTCGCAGTATGCAGCGGTCTGATAAAAAATCTCCTTGGATGCATGGGAAACGTCGGGAACAATGCCGAGGGTCAGCATCTTCTTCAGCGCGGCAATGCCGAATTCCGACAGTCCGCCGCCGACGTCATGCGCACCGCCCATACAGGTCTCTCCACCCCAAACAAGGGTGAAAAAGCGCACACCGCGTGCGTAAATTTCGTCAAGGCGCGACAGATCACCGCCGAGCAGCTTGCCGCCCTCAACCGCTAAAACATAGGACTTTTTGCCATCCTGCCAAACGGTTTCCAGCTCTTCTTTGGTGCGGCAATGAACGATTTCGGGATGCGCGGCATTGCACTTCTGTGCATAATCGGTTGCCGCCAAGAACTGCGCCCAGCACTCGTCGTCGGACTTGCGGGCAGAGGAATAAATCGCCATGATCTGCGTGAAGAACGCAAAGTCATCGGTTCTGTTAAAGGAAATATGATGACGGTCGTTGTGAAAATCCGTATCCGCATACATCATTTCAAGCAAGGTATCGCAATGGGTATCACAAAGACCGAACGGATATTTAGTCATAGGAATTCCTTCCTTTCTGTTTGATAAACGCACCCTTGATATAGTTGATGTCGAGCACCGCAGGAGGATCACTCTGCGTCAGAAAGACCTCCGCAACGTCAAACCGGATCGCTTTATCGGTCGGATGTGCCGTCAGATACGCGCGTGCCGCCGCAATGATCCGCTTCTGTTTATCCCACGTGACCGCGGCTGACGGACGACCGTATTTGAACTGTCCGGGTGAGATCTTTCGGGATTTGACCTCGACAAACAGAATCCGCGCTTCGTTTTCGGCGATGATATCAATTTCACCGCCGCCGTAGGAAACGAAGTTACGCGCGGCAATCTCACATCGGTGATCGATGAGAAACTGCGCAACGGCTTCCTCTCCGACGTCTCCGCGTCCGCGATTCAGGCTGTGGTCAGACATATCAGGTTTCCTCGTTCAAAAATTTCAAGAACGTTTTTCTGTGAATGGGAGACGGTCCGTGTTCACGCACCGCGTCCATGTGGGCTTTCGTCGGATAGCCCTTGTGCTTGGCAAAGCCGTATGCGGGATATTCTGCATCCATGTCTGCGCACATACGGTCACGGGTGACCTTGGCAAGGATCGATGCCGCCGCAATGGACGGAGATTTTGCATCGCCGCCGACAACGGTTTGAGTGGGAATATCAAATCCGCGGCTCATATTGCCGTCGATCAGCGCAAAGTCGGCTTTGTGGGACAACGCTTCCACCGCACGGCGCATCGCGAGCATGGACGCGTTGAGGATGTTGATTTCATCGATTTCTTCCGCTGACGCCTCTGCAATCGCATACGCAAGCGCGTTTTCACGGATAATGTCAAACAGCGCCTCACGCTTCTTTTCGGTCAGCTTTTTGGAGTCGTTGAGTCCGGGGATCTCGCATCCGCGCGGCAAAATGACGGCGGCGGCAACCACGGGACCTGCAAGCGGACCTCGTCCTGCCTCGTCACAGCCGCAGACGGCGGTATAGCCCTCGGCGTAAGCGGCATCCTCAATGTCCCAGCCCAGCGGCACAATTTCTTTTTTTGCCCGCGCCATCAGGATTCCTCCGACTTGGGTGCGGGTTTCTTCTTTTCCTTGACAAGCGGACGTTCCAGCGTGATGCGTCCGATCTTCGCTGAGCGGAACTCGTCAACGACGGCACGCGCACAGCGTTCCGTATTGACCACACCGCCCGCCATTAAAAATCCGCGCTTTTTGCCGATGACCTGGAACAGATCCCAGTCGTCAAGATCGTCGTACTGCGAAAGGTCGCCGAGCTTATA
>JAZQWK010000383.1:0-6254 GCA_045632325.1 Eubacteriales bacterium | reverse complement strand
GGTCTTTCCCACCGCGGCGAGCAGGGCAATCCCGAGCTTGACTCCGTTACGTTCGAGCAGGGTCGTCCGACACCGATGAACAGAGAGGGCATGACCAAGTACATGGCTGCCGAAATGTGCCACACGATGAACGCACACTGGGGCTACGGCGCCGCTGACGTCAATTACAAGTCTCTTGCACATCTGATCGAAACGCTGTGCGCCTGCCGCCGTGTCGGTGCAAACTATCTGCTCAACATCGGTCCGACGGGCGAGGGCGAAATTCCTCTGATGCAGGAAGCACTCCTGCGCGGCATCGGCGACTGGATCCGCTACACGGGCGATGCCATCTACGAAGGCAAGCCTTGCGGCGTTGTTGGCGCGGGCAAGAACTTTGCACTCAAGCACGGCAACAAGCTGTCCTTCTACGTCCATGACCTCAGTATCAGCGGTGATGCCAACGTCACGGTCGAGGGCGGCGGTGCAGGTGAAAAGGTCTTTGAAGGTGTTATGGGTAAGGTCAAGTCCATCCGCTGGACCGACTGCGACGAGCAGCTTTCCTTTACACAGGACGGCGACCGTCTGACCTTCAACGCAACCGGTTATCCCTACGGCAAGAGCCTTGTCGTTCGTGTTGCGGAAGCAGAAATCGAAGAATAAAACCAAATATTGATTTTCTTTATCCCGATATGAATTTTCTTCATGTCGGGATAAATTATTTTAATATACAGTATTGACAAAATTGATATTATGTGGTAACATAATAACAGAAATCAATTTGCGAATTCATTTTCTTAATATGCGGAGGAATTTTATTTATGGCAGAATACAAAGCACCCGGAAAATGCTCTGTCTGCGGCGGCACAATGCACGTCACGCGCATGAAGTGCGATACCTGTGAATCAGAGCTGTCGGGTAACTTCACCCCCTGCCGTTTCTGCTCGCTTGATGCGCAGAATCTGGCGTTTCTGGAAATCTTCATCAAAAACCGCGGCTCGATCAAGGACATCGAACGTGAAATGGGCATTTCCTACCCAACCGTGCGCAACAACCTCGACAATCTGCTTTCTGCTCTCGGCTACGGTAAAGAACCCGAACCCAAGATGACCAAAAAGGAAATTCTCGATAAGCTCGCAAAGAAGGAAATTTCCTCCGCCGATGCGCTTTCTCTGCTTGAGGAGCTGGACGGAGAAGAATAAGGGGAGGACATGATGGAAAATAAAGAACAAATCTTAAAAATCCTCAAGCTCGTGGAAGACGGCAAGCTGACACCGGAAGAAGCCGAGGAGATCATCACCGCGATGAAAGAGGCGGAAGCGGGTGAAACCATCGATCCGATCGAACCGATTGAGCCAATCGAATCAGAACATGAAAACTGCGCTGAAAAAGCAGAATCTCTGTCCGGCTTATCCGCCCTCTCCGGTCTGTCCGCGCTGTCGGGACTCGGAAAGACCATTTCCGAAACGGTACGCAGTGCAGTCGGTACCATAAAATCGGGCAATATCCATATCGGAAACATAAGCAGCAAACCGCCGCACGAGGGCGATCTGACCGAAGATGTGACGGGCGACCTCGACTTTGATGTGCACGGCTCGGTATGCGGAAACATTTCCGGCAACGTGCTCTCGCACATCTCAGGCGACATCAACGGCGACATCGGCGGCTCGGTGCTGGGCATGGTCGACGGCAATATCAACGGCTCGATCGGTCACGACCTGCTCGGACACATCCGCGGGGATGTCAATGGAGATATCGGCGGCAATGTGCTCGGTGCTGTCAGTGGCAACGTCATCGGCTCGGTCGGTGATGTGCTCGGACGCATCGGCGGTTATGTCACGGGCGACGTCCGTACCGTTCTAGGCGTTGTTTCGGGCGGTGTCGGCGGTACGGTAAAAGGCGCAGTGCTCGGACGCGTCGGAAAATACGAGGAACACGCACAAAAAGAAGAAACGACAGCTCCTCCAAAGGTCGGCAACTGTCCGCCGCCTCCGCATACAGCATTTGAAGGCGACTACTTCGGCGATATCCCGGGTGATCTCGACTTTGACATTCACGGCACGCTCCATGGCTCGATTCACGGAGATCTGCTTTCGCAGGTGTCGGGCGACATCAGCGGCGATATCCATGGCGATCTGATCGGTCAAGTTGGCGGCTCGGTCCACGGCCGGATCGGACAGGATGTGATCGGTACAGTCGGCGGTGATATCGATCGCGGCATTCACGGGGATCTGATCGGAACAGTACAGGGTACGGTCAAAGGCGACATCAACGGAGACGTGATGGGTTATGTCGGCGGGCATGTGAACGGCACGATCAAAGGTGATGTGATGGGACAAATCCAAGGGTTTGTGGCAGGCAATATATACGGTGATCTAATGGGAAGCATCGGAGGTATCGCCGGTCATGTCAAAGGTGATATCATGGGTACTGTCGCCATCGGAAATCCCGACAATAGTTGTAATGAAGAAGACACGCTTTCCAATCTTGCAGTTGTTGATGGCGACTGGATCGGCGAAATAGACGATGATATGAATTTTCATGTAAAAGGAAATTTCGTAGGTCATATCAGCGGAGACTTTTACGGCACGGTCGAGGGCGACTTCGACGGTTCGATTGACGGCGACATGAACGGAACCATCAACGGTTGTATGAGGGGTGACATCGGCGGTGATCTGAACGGACACGTCGGCGAATCGGTATGCGGCAATATCGGCGGCGACCTCAACGGCGTGGTTGACGGATTTCTGACGGACGGCGTTCTGTTGGGCGACCTCAACGGCACGCTGAACGGCGCGATCAATGCCCGCATCGAGGGAGACTTGAACGGTCTTCTTCGCAGCTGCGAAAACACCTCGATTGATGGCGATATGAATGGCACAGTGTTCGGCGATCTGACACTCCCCGTATCGGGCGATCTCAACGGCAAAGTCTGCGGTGATGTTCTCTGCGCGATCGAGGGGGACCTCAACGGCTCCGTCGGCGGCTCGGTCAAAGCCAATGTGGACGGTGACGTCAACGGCGATATCACAGGCAATGTTGAGGGTATGGTTTCGGGCGATCTGCGCGGTCATGTCCACGGCTCTCTGATGGGCGATGTCGACGGGGATCTTCCCGGTATGGTCGACGGCGGCTGTGCGGGCAATATTTCCGGCGATGTTTCCGGCTGGATCCGGGGCGATATGACAGGCACTATCGCCGGCGATTTCACAGGACGCATTGACGGCAATATGCTCGGCGATATCTGCGGGGATTTCTGTGCGGGTGCTATTGTCGGCGGGGATATGTCGGGCAACGTCGACGGCGACTTCGGCGGTGCGGTCAAGGGTACGATGAGCGGAACGATTTGCGGCGATATTCTCGACGGTGCGGTGATCGGTACGTTCCTCGGTACGCTGGAGGGCGAGGATTTCCGCAAGTGAACTTGCCGGAAGTGAAACTTGCCGGAAATGAATTTTCGGATATGAAACCGGAAAGCCGGTAAGATGACGGTGCGTACGAAATGACCTTCCCCGGCGGGGAATGGTGTCCGGAGAAACCAACGGTTTCTCCATGAAGATGCCGCAGGCATCTTCGAGTGACAGGATGAGGGGAAAAAACGTAAAATTCGATGTTGTTATGGAAACAAGGTTTCTCCTCATCCACCACTTCGTGGTCCCCCTTCCCCGCTGGGGAAGGTTTTGGCAGGAGCGACCGTTATCCTATCTTCCGCCCGAAATCATCATCTCCACGCATCATCGCAACACAAAAGGTGCATACCTCACACGGGGTACGCACCTTGTTTTTATGCATCAAATCGATTCCACGCGCGCAATTTCCACAAGCCTTTGGAAAACGCAAAGACAAACACGCCGCAGTTGGGACAGGCAAAGGACGGTTTATCAATGCCGATGGTCTGCGGCACGGGCTTGCCGTCGTTCAGCGTTCCCGAAAACAGCATATCAAGAATCGCATGAATGACGCCGCCGTGACAGAAGACGCCGACGGTTTCGCTGTCGTCCGTTCCCCTTTCCAGACGGCGCAGAAATTCGAGAATTCTTGTGCAGAACTCCGCATAATTTTCCCCGTCCCATGCGTGGAAGTCAAAAACGCGCTTTGCCGCGAGATACGGCTCACCCATTTCAGCGATGCAGTCCGCAACGCGCCGACCGGCAAGGATGCCGACGTTGACCTCGCGGATCAGCGGTGAAGCTTCCGACACGGTATCGGGCAGTGCCAATGCGCGGGTCTGCATGGCACGGCGCAGATCACTTGTATAAATGCGGTCAAACGAAATGCCCTCGCGTCGAAGCAATTCTCCGACCGCGCGTGCTTCGTCCTCCCCTTTTGCCGTCAGCGACACCTGCGCCCAGCCGGCATGAGACGCTGTGCTGTTGGCCTCACTTTCGCCGTGACGGATCAGATACAGTTTCATGTTCCGTAATCCTCCCAAATTCATCGTGTTATGAGAGGATTATACCGCGATTTGTTCGTTTTGTCAAGTCCGAGTGCGCTGCAGCAAACGCGATTCCGTCTGCACAAACCGCGCATTGTCGCGGATCGGATCGAATACCGCATTTGCCATAACGTCAAGTACCTCCTGCACGTTGGTCAACGGTGTATTGCGCGAAACCTGATCGCCGCGGTTGTCAAGTCCGCGGAACAGAAGCGAGGTATGCACATACGGCTCACCCCGACAGTAATCGGCAAATGCAATCGCGGCATCAGCGGCGGAGTGCAGATGGTTAAGCGCCGCATCCATATCACCGTTTTCCGCTTCGTACACAGCAAGATGCAGATGCGCATCCTGCGTGTCATTATGGAAAAATCCGATGTCACCGTCCTCATAAAACAGATCAAACAGCGCAAGTACCTTACGGTGCTTTTCCGCCATTTCGTCGCGCGAATAGCAATTCGTACCGTTGTCGGTTGTAAAATTCCACATCATACGGCGGCGGATATAGTGAAGCACGTCGAACAGAAGCCACTGCTCCGCACGGATGCGTTCATCGCCCGATAAAATCGTCGGCAGAACGAAATTCCGTGCATCTGCCATATCGGGAAGCCGTCGCAGCATTTCCTTTGCGCGGATATGATCGCCGTCCTCGGCATAACACTGTGCCAGCGATGCAATGGCGGGATAACGCAGATTGTCGTCGGTGCAGGCGGCAAGGGTGCGCTCGTTGCGGCGGATACAGGCATCGCGGCGCACTTTGGCTTCATCTGTCGGATAAAGTCCCTGTGAAATACAGACAAATTCCGAATAATTGAGAAAATTCATGATCTCAAAATCATCGGGAAAGCGCGCAAGTGCCGCAGAAAATGCTTCTGCCGCGGCGAGATGCTGTCCAACCTGTGCAAGCTTTTGGGCAGATGAAAACATTTCATCCCGTACAGCGCGCCGCCCGGCGGTGTCAATGCCGAGCAGCGTGTCAGCGCTGATATCAAAATAGGTGCAAATGGCAGGAATCTGCGAAAGGTCCGGCGCGGTTCTGTCATTTTCCCATTGAGAGATTGCCTTTGCCGACACACCGAGAATTTCTGCAAGCTCCTCCTGCGTCAGATCGCGTCCGCGGCGTAATTGTTTGATGATTGTTCCGATGGACATGGTTGATTTCTCCTTGTTTGTGGTATTGGATGCATCCTGTATGTATTATAACAGATACATTCTCATATTACAAGGAACCGTTTTCGGAAAGAAAGGTAAGTTTGGCTTACCAATACAGGGATAAAGAGCATCACTATAAAAGTAGGGGCGATTCACGAATCGCCCCTACTTTTATAGGAATTATTTCACTTCCCAACCACAGTTGAACAGTGCCGCAAACAGACAGTAATGACGAACGAGAATCTCCTCCGGCTCAAAGCGGTTCTTTTCATCCAAGCCCTCGTTTGACTCATAAGTAGACGAAACCGCGCCGCAGATGTGGTGGATGGCGGTGGTCAGATTGAACGAAGGCGGCGGGAATCCGGGCAGCGTTTCCTTGACGGGATTGACCTTCGAATGATAGCCGTGCGCTTCTTCCAATGCAGCTGTTGCCGTGGCAAGGTTGAACACGCCTTCTTTGGTATACAGCGGAACGTAGTCGGGCTGGAGAAGTTCATTCGTGGAGTTGGAGCCGCCGTGCAGACCGATGACAACATCAGGTGCTTCCTCGTCGATCAGCTTCATCAGCGCGCGCGTCTCCTCTGCCATCGGCGCAAAGAAGTTGTCGTGCATCAGATTGATGCCGTCGTCGTTGTAATACGCACCGAGGTAGCCTGCCGCTTCCTTAATCGGATGAATCATCTTGCACTGC
>JAZQWK010000382.1:0-1514 GCA_045632325.1 Eubacteriales bacterium | reverse complement strand
CAGCACGGCGAAAACCGTCTGCAGGAAAAAAAGAAGAAGACCATGTTTTGGCGCTTCATCGACCAGTTCCGCGACGCGATGATTCTGATTCTGATCGCCGCGGCTGTCATTTCGTTCGTCGTTGCAATCACAGAGGGCAATCCCAAGGAATTTTTTGAACCGCTGCTGATTCTGTTCATCGTCATCCTCAACGCCGTCATGGGTGTCTTGCAGGAGTCGAAAGCCGAAAAAGCATTGGATGCGCTGAAAAGCTTATCCGCACCGCACGCACGCGTCATCCGCGGCGGTGAAGAAAAGATCATCGATGCAGCCGAGCTCGTTCCCGGCGATATCATCAAAGTGGAAGCAGGCGACTTCATTCCCGCCGATGCAAGACTTCTGCAATCCGTCAGCCTAAAAAGTGAAGAATCCGCGCTGACGGGTGAATCCGTTCCCTCCGAAAAGGACGCAAGTGCACTCCATGCAGAGGACGCACCGCTCGGAGACCGCTCGAATATGATCTTCTCGGGCTGTTCCGTTACCTACGGTACTGCCGCTGCCGTCGTTACCGCAACGGGTATGAAGACCGAAATGGGTAAGATCGCAGGTCTGCTCGACAACGAAACCGAGGGTGCAACGCCGCTGCAGCAGAAGCTTGCACAGCTTGGCAAATACCTCGGCATTGTCGCACTCGGCGCGTGTGCAATCATCTTTGCCGTCGGTCTGGCAAGCGGAATTCCCGTACTCGAAATCTTCATGACCGCCGTTTCCCTCGCCGTTTCCGCGATTCCCGAGGGTCTTCCCGCCATCGTCACCATTGTCCTTTCCATCGGCGTTCAGAAGATGGTCAAGCGCAATGCGCTCATCCGCCGTCTGCCCGCGGTCGAAACGCTCGGCTCTGCATCCATCATCTGCTCCGACAAGACGGGTACGCTCACACAGAACCGCATGACGCTCGTCCGTGCATATCTCGACGACGGCACGACCGAAGATATCTCCGCCGAAAACGGAGAGGAGATCCGCCGACTGCTCAAGCTCGGTGCCCTCTGCTGTGACGGCTCCGTTACCTTTGATGCAGACGGACGTGAGACCCACATCGGCGACCCGACCGAAACCGCAATCATCCTCGCCGCACACAAAAACGGTATGCCAAAGGACAAAATCAACGCCGAGCATCCGAGAAAAGCCGCACTTCCCTTTGACTCCGACCGTAAGCTCATGTCCACGGTCAACGAAATCGACGGCAAGCACATCGTCATCGTCAAGGGCGCGTTTGACATGATGCTCTCCCGCTGTGTCAAGGGCAATCTCGACGCGGCACGGGAAATGTGTGAAACCATGTCGCGCGACGCGCTGCGCGTCCTCGCCATCGGCTACAAGGAAATTTCCGAAATCCCCGAAAATCCGACCTCCGAAACGCTGGAAAACGGTCTGACCTTCCTCGGTCTCGTCGGCATGATCGACCCGCCCAGACCCGAATGTAAGGTTGCCGTTGCGACCTGCCGTACCGCGGGCATCAAGCCCGTCATGATCAC
>JAZQWK010000381.1:0-2324 GCA_045632325.1 Eubacteriales bacterium | reverse complement strand
GATCAAACGGTGCGTTCGCATTCGGGTTCTCGAAGAACATCAGATCTTCGACACCGTCGATGACGGGCGCTTCCTTGTCGATCAGATACAGACCGAGACCGTAGCTGTCCATCAAACCGTTGGCAGCAACCATATCGAAGTTGAACCAGCCGTCCTTGTCGTAAACGATGGTATGCGTAAACGCTTCGGGTTCGGCTTCACCTTCGGTTCCCGTAGAAGTGGAATCCCCTTCTGCAGATTCGCCTGCCGCAGAATCAGCCGCAGCTTCCGTGGAAGCCGTTCCCTTCTTCTCGTCCTGCGCGCCTGCAAAGTTGGTCTTCTTGTCTGTGGTTACCGTAGCATGGATATCCTGATTGGTTGCGGGGTTGTTTGCATCAACCACGACGTTGTAACCGGCTTCGTCACCGGGCGTGATCGACTGGGTGATCGTCTTCGTTTCGCCGTCCGCATCGACATAGGAATACGTCCAGGAAACGTTGGTGATCTTGGGAGCGGTGCGGTCGATGTCTTTGATCTCAACTTCCACTTCCGTCATATTACCGAGCGAGTCGTGTACGACGAAAGTATAAGTACCGTTTTCGATGAAGGTGAATTTCACCTTGTCTGCGGTGAGAACATTGCCCTGATCGTCAACCGGCGCAACACCGTGATAAATGACGTAGTAGTCGGTGAGAAGGTCGCTTTCACCGCTCGCATCCGCCAATTCGAAGGTGATGTACGCAGAAAGCATATCATCTGCATAAACGGGGTCTTTTGCCTTGATATTCGGTGTTTGGCGGAAGATGTTGTCAACGGAGACAACACCGCTGCCTTCGTTGCCGCTTGCATCCTCGAACCAGACGCTGACGTAACCGTTTTCATAGAATCGAATGGTCGAATCGTTGTAGTTGACGGAAACGTCGTTTGCCTTGAGACCGGAGGAAAGCTCGATTCTCGTCAGCGTAACGTTGGGTTCGTCATAGTACAGCTTCACACCGACGTCTCCGCGCGTATAACCGATTTCGGTGTACTTCGGAGACAACATACTCGGAGGATCGTTATCCACGTTCGTAACGGTAAAGCTCGTTTCCGCGGTATTGCCGCAGTTGTCGGTAACGACGACGCGGTAAATACCGTTCTTCTCGATCGTCGCAGAATAAAGGGTATAACCTTCCTCGTCCGTAACACCGGCGGATACTTCAATCGGTGCTTCTTCGGAACTTGCGGGATACTGCTCTACGACAACGGACTTGATACCGGATTCGAGTTCCGTCGCAACGTCGCCGACCTTAAACTGTACGGGAGCGGCATTGATTTGGTACGTTTCTTCGGAACCCTCTGCGATCGGCTTGTAGATCTTGACGATCTCAAGTACTTCGCAAACCTTGATCGTCGGTGCATTCGTGTCAAAGACGGAATGAGAAACGGTGACGTTCTTTGTATTGCCGTACTTGTCACAAAGCATAAAGGTGTACGTGCGTGCGTTTGCGGTCAGATCTTTTGTGAGAGCACCGCTGTTGTTGGCAACGGTAACACCCTTGTTAAGACCGCGTTGGGTCATGGTGATCTTTGCAGTTACCTTTTCGTAGAAGCCATCGGCGCTGTAGTCGCCACCGGCAACCGTGTAGGTAACCTTATAATCGCCGTTGATCGGATTGCCGTCAGCATCAGGCACGCCATCTTCCAGAATGGGATCGGTGTTGATGTTGTCAACGCAGATCTCAACGTAGCTGACAAGACCGAGCGTGTTCGTGATTCTGACGTAGGCGTAACCGTTTTCGGTAAACGTCAGCGTTTCTTCCGCAATCTGACCGAGATCGGTATACGTCGCCAATTCGGACGGATCATTAGCCTTCGCAGCTGTATATGCGATCTCCATCTTGGAAATACCGCGGCTTGCAGCCAACTCTGCCGGAGAGATCACCTTTGCAGCACCGTCCACCGCTTCATCTCCGGAATCCGTATCGGAAGCATCCGAAGACGTCGAAAGCTCGCTGTCAAACGCAGAAACCGTTACGGTAACGGGCTTGTTGGTAAATTCGTTGGTAGAATACTGTACGATGGCTTCGGGTACGGTCGTATCAAGGATATTCAACTCGTAGACGTAGCCGACAGTTTCAGTCAGCTGCTGTTCCCCGGATTCGTCAATAATAGCAACGTCAAATGCAAGAACTTTATTGTTGTTTGGAGTATGCGAAATGCTGTAAATCAACGAGGTATAACTATCGTAAGATTCTGTATACTCCCATGACGTCAACATAAAATCATCTCTGGTTAAATAATCACCATTGACGGTCATCGTTTCATAATAACTGCTGAATTCTTCATTTCTCAACAGTTCGACG
>JAZQWK010000380.1:0-6709 GCA_045632325.1 Eubacteriales bacterium | reverse complement strand
CATTTGCAACCGGTCTGATCATCGGTACCGACGTTGACGTTCCCTCTGCATCTCCTGTCCAGACCGCTTCCCGTGCAGAAGTCGCTATGATCTTCTACCGCAAGCTCGACAGACTCCTGAAGTGATATCACTTCAAACAAGAGCTGAATAAGCTGAGAACCCCCTCGATTTGAGGGGGTTCTTTTTTTGTGCATATATTCAGGAAATCAATCGCTTGATTAAAACAGGCGGTGTTTCCTTTAGCAGCATTCGCGCAGACGCTGTGTTCAGAAGATATTCCTCGATATGTTCGGGGCGCAATATTACGGGCATGCGGTGGTGAATCGGTGCCATCGAGTCGTTTGCTTCTCGTGTCAGTATGATAAACTCTGACGTATTCGCGTTGTGTTCTGCCGGTCGACAAAAGCCTGCGAGGAACATTATGCCTGTCTGCGGTAGATTGAAGCGATATTTCCGCGTAGGATCGGTGCGAATGCCGTTGTGTGCCCACTCGAAAAAGCCGGCTGTCGGGATCACACAGCGATGCCGGAGAAAGTACGGTGCAAACGACGGTTTTTCCGATACGCTTTCCGAACGTGCGTTGATCAACAGGCGCTGTTTTCCGCCAAAAGACGAGGAGAAGCCCCAACGATACAAAAATGCATCGATTTCGCAAGAGATTCCTGTTGTAAGAACAGCCGCCGTGTCCGATGGGAATACTTC
This sequence comes from Eubacteriales bacterium, assembly GCA_045632325.1. Classification (GTDB taxonomy): domain Bacteria; phylum Bacillota; class Clostridia; order Oscillospirales; family CAG-272; genus RGIG3925. Next base: position 6,007 of record JAZQWK010000380.1, on the reverse strand, counting down.
GCGTCCGCTGATTGCTGTGACGGTCGCGTTCGACGAAAGATGCGGAGTTGCCGCCGAAGACCTGTTTTGTTCGGCTCGTACAAATATTTGAAATAATAAACGTTCATCTGTTTCTGCTTCTGTTGTGTATCGACCGCACATGGGATTTCCTCCTTTTCTGATGCTTGGTATATCTATTATATCACAAGTTTTTCAAGGACACAAGTGTTTTTGCAAAATTATCGTAAAAATGAGTACAGGCGATAAAAAGTTCCGAAAAATACAGATAATAACAGCAAAAAGAACATAATAAGAACGATAATACGCATAAAACAAGAAAAAACGTTCTTAAATTTCACAAAACCTATTGCAAAACAAACGTACCTGTGGTATACTGTATATAGAAGAACAACAATTCGGAGGTGCGTTGTGAATTCTGTGATATTGCACGTAGATATGAACAACTTTTTTGCATCGGTTTCCTGTCGAAATCATCCCGAGCTGATCGGGAAGCCGGTGGCAATTTGCGGGGACATCGAAAAGCGGCATGGAATCGTGCTTGCCAAGAACAATATCGCAAAGGCGCGCGGTGTGAAAACCGGATCGACCGTTGGGGAAGCGGTATTCATCTGTCCCGATCTTTGTATGCTTCCGCCCGATAACACGTTATATATGGAAGTTTCGAAACAGGCGAAGCAGATCTATTACGACTATACCAGCCAAGTGGAATCGTACGGCATCGATGAATGTTGGCTGGACGTTACGGGAAGCCGGAGATTGTTCGGCGACGGGAAAACGATTGCCGATGAAATCAGACGGAGGATTCGCGAGGAGCTCGGCGTGACGGCGTCCGTCGGGGTATCCTACAATAAGGTCTTTGCCAAGATGGGCTCGGACTATCAAAAGCCGGATGCAACGACCGTGATAACGGAAGATAATTTCCGTGAGCTTCTGTGGCCGCTTCCGGTCGGAGATATGCTGTTCGTCGGCGGTGCGACACGAAAGAAGCTGCACCTGTGGGGGATTGAGACGATCGGCGATCTTGCGCGAGCGGATTTTGGCGAGATCGTCGGTCTGCTTGGAAAATGCGGTGCAGGTCTGTGGCAGTTTGCAAATGGGCTTGATCGCACGCCCGTATGCGAGTGTGACCACACACCGATGATCAAAAGCGTTGGCAACTCCACGACGGCGCCGCGCGATCTAATGACCGATGAGGACGTCTATATTACGATGCGCGTTCTCTCGGAGAGTGTCGCCGCACGTCTGCGTGCCGACCGTCTGTGCTGCAGTACGGTGCAGATTGAGCTGCGTGACAAGCGGCTTGCGGTCATCAGCCGACAGCAGAAGGTCTATTATCCGACCAATTTATCCGATGAAATTCTCTCTGCCGCGTTTGCACTGTTCCGACAGTCGCGTCCCGACGATTTGCGTGCGATGCCGCTGCGCTCCGTTGCCGTACGCGCCTCACAGCTGTCATCAGAGAACGACGGGGCACAGATGAGTCTTGACTTCGATATGGACCGTCACGCGCGTCTGGAAGCGCTGGAACGCACGGTGGATGCATTGCGCGGACGGTACGGTGATCGGGTGATTCGTCGTGCGCATCTGTACGTCGATCCGCTGCTGTCCGGATTCTCGCCCAAAAGCGAAAATCTAATCCATCCCGAGCCTTTTTTGCGAGGTTCGTAATACCGTACAATAAAATATTTCGGAATTGTGAATAATTGGTGCATTTTGTCGGTTGCATTTTGTCGTAGAATTGTGTATAATAATATATGATATTTTCGACCGATTTTTCGGTCGGAAAACAGTACCTGACCAAGATAAGAGAGTTCCGGCACAAAGTTCATACGGCTTTTAACAGTCCAAAGGATGATTGTTTTCGATTCCCTTTTATTTTCATCGGGTATTTTTATTTTATAAAAGGAGTGTAACTCAAAATGAAAAAGCTGTTATCCATCCTCTGCGCAGCTGTTCTGCTGGCTACGCTGGTTATCACCTGCGTTTCCTGCGGCGGCTCCTCTGTCAGTGCGGACTTCAAGATCGGCGCGATTCTGATCGGTGACGAAAATGAAGGCTACACCTACGCTCACATCAACGGTATCCGTACCGCTGCTAAGGAACTCGGTATGTCCGATGACCAGATCATCTGGAAGTACACCGTTCCCGAAGATGAAAAGTGCTACGACGCTGCTATCGACCTCGTTGAGCAGGGCTGCTCTGTCATCTTCTCCAACTCCTACGGCCATCAGTCTCACATGAAGCAGGCTGCACAGGAATGCCCCGACGTCACCTTCGTCGCTATGACCGGTGACCAGGCTGCTACCTCCGGTCTGTCCAACTACAAGAACGCATTTACCGGCGTTTACCAGTCCCGTTACGTTGCAGGTGTCGTTGCCGGCATGAAGCTCGCTGAGCTCGTTGCTGACGGCAAGCTGACCGATGCAAACTACGACGGCGACAACATCAAACTCGGCTACGTCGGTGCATACCCCTATGCAGAAGTCGTTTCCGGCTACACCGCTTACTACCTCGGTGTTAAGTCTGTCGTTGAAAACGTCACCATGCAGGTTACCTACACCAACTCCTGGTTTGACATCACCGCTGAAGGCACCGTTGCTGAAGCACTTGCAGCTGACGGCTGTGTCATCATTTCTCAGCACGCAGACTCTACCGGTGCTCCCGCAGCCGTTCAGGCTCTGCAGGACAAGGGTCAGGTTATCTACTGTGTCGGTTACAACGTTGATATGCTCTCCGTTGCTCCTAACGCTGCTCTGACCTCCCCGACCAACACCTGGGCTGTCTATTACAAGTACGCAATCGAAACCGCTTCCAAGGGCGGCAACATCGATACCAACTGGGCAAAGGGCTACGAAGCTGACGCTGTCGGCATCACCGCTCTCGGTTCTGCATGCGCTGCAGGCACCCAGGAAAAGATCGACGAAGTCATCAAGGGTCTGAAGGACGGTTCCATCAAGGTCTTCGATACCTCCAAGTTCACCGTTGGCGGTGCAACGCTCACCGAATACCTCGCTGACGTTGACGGCGACTTCGCTCCCGATACCAACGCAATCTGGGACGGCTATTTCCACGAATCCGAAATGCGTTCCGCTCCTTACTTCGATATCCGCATCGACGGTATCGTTGAAAACAACAACAACTAATCTTTTCAGATGATGCGAAAGGAAAGCTGCTTTCGGGCAGCTTTCCTATTCGTGTTTAACAAGTCTGCAGGACACCGTCCGAGTGTTCTGTCTGCCGGTGTGCTTGATGATGCGAGATTTCCATGAAGCATTGCGGCAGGCGGAATGCAGCAGACAAACGCTGCAAAATTCCAATCAAAGAAAAGAAAGGAAGAATATCTTGTCAAACGAACATAAAAGTGCCATTCGAATGGCGGGTGTTACCAAAACGTTCGGCTCCGTCATTGCCAATCAGAATATCAACCTCGATATCCGTTACGGTGAGGTTCTGTCGCTGCTCGGCGAAAACGGTTCCGGCAAAACTACCTTGATGAATATGCTCTCCGGTATCTATTTCCCCGATGCCGGTCAGATCTATGTCAATGACGAACCCGTCATGATCCGCTCTCCCAAGGATGCGTTTGATCTTAAGATCGGTATGATTCACCAGCATTTCAAGCTGGTTGATGTTTTTACCGCGGCGGAGAATATTGTTCTCGGTCTGAACGAGGGCAAGCGCTACGATAAAAAGGAAGTTGCTCGCCGTGTCCGCGAAATCTGCGCAAAATACGGTTTTGATATTGACCCCGAGCAGAAGGTTTATTCCATGTCCGTTTCCCAGAAGCAGACGCTGGAGATCGTTAAGGTTCTGTATCGCGGCGCAGATATTCTGATTCTCGATGAACCGACTGCCGTTCTGACGCTGCAGGAGATCGAGAAGCTGTTCTCCGTCATTCGCAATATGCGTGCTGACGGTAAGGCGGTCGTTATTATTACCCATAAGCTCAACGAGGTGCTTGCGGTTTCTGACCGTGTTGCGATCCTCCGTCACGGTGAATACATCGCAACGGTCGAGACCAAGGATGCGACCGAGCTTTCGCTGACCGAAATGATGGTTGGTAAGAAGGTCGAGCTTGACATTGCCCGCGACGAGATTGCCGATAAGAAGCTGCGCCTTGCGGTGAAGGATCTTACCGTTGTGAATTCCGACGGCATTACCGTGCTTGACAACGTATCTTTTGAAGCCTTCTCCGGCGAAATTCTCGGTGTTGCAGGTATTTCCGGATGCGGTCAGAAGGAACTGCTTGAGTCCATCGCAGGTCTGCAGAAGACTGCGGACGGTGCATCCGTCATATTCTCCGACCCCGAAACAGGCGAGGACAAGCAGCTGATCGGTACCAATCCGAAAAAGATCCGTGAACTCGGTGTCCATTTGTCGTTCGTCCCCGAAGACCGTCTCGGTATGGGTCTGGTCGGCTCGATGGGCATGACCGAAAACATGATGCTCAAAAACTATTCCGACGGCAAATCGCTGTTCCTTGACCGTAAACAGTCCAAAGCACTGGCGGAACGCATTCTGACAGAGCTGGAGGTTGTCACACCCGGTATCAATACGCCTGTCAGACGTCTTTCCGGCGGTAATGTCCAAAAGGTTCTTGTCGGACGCGAAATCGCTGCGGCACCGACCGTTCTGATGACAGCATACGCTGTGCGCGGACTTGATATCAATACCTCCTACACCATCTACAACCTGCTCAATGAGCAGAAGAAGAGCGGGGTTGCCGTGATCTATGTCGGTGAAGATCTGGACGTTCTGCTGCAGCTGTGTGACCGTATCATGGTTCTCTGCGGCGGTAAGATCACAGGTATCGTTGACGGACGTACCGCCACCAAGGAACAGGTTGGTGCGCTCATGGTCAAATCACACTGATCTCTGCCGGTTCATTGACGAAAGGAAGGTTTTCAACGATTATGTCTCATCTCCCTCAAACACATAAAAAAGAACCGCTTGTGCGTATTGTCAAGCGCGATGCGGTTTCTGCAAAAAAAGCATGGGGTATCCGTATCATCGGTCTTCTCTGTGCGTTGGTCGTTTGCGCAGTTCTCATTTTTGCGCTGACCAAGCTCAATCCGATTTCGGTCTATACATCCATGTTCCGCGGTGCGTTCGGTACGCCTCGCCGCAGCTGGCAGACCATCCGTGACGCGATGATGCTGCTTTGCGTTGCACTCGGTCTTGCGCCTGCGTTCATGATGCGCTTCTGGAACATCGGTGCAGAAGGTCAGATTCTCGTCGGCGGTGTTGCAACCGCAGGCTGTATGATCTATCTCGGCGATAAAATGCCGACGCCTCTGCTCTTTGTCGTTATGTTTGCTGCAAGTATTCTTGCCGGTGCAATCTGGGGCTTCGTTCCCGCATTCTTTAAGGCAAAGTTCGGCACCAACGAAACGCTGTTTACGCTGATGATGAACTACATCGCCATTCAGTTGACCTCGTATTTTGTTGCTCTTTGGGAGAAACCGTTCGGTTCCAACACCGTCGGTATCATCAACGACCGTACCAATGCAGGCTGGTTCCAGCCGCTGTTCGGTCAGCAGTACGGTTGGAACGTGGTTATCGTTCTGATCATCACCATCGGTATGTATTTCTATCTGCGCCATTCCAAGCAGGGCTACGAAATCCAAGTCGTCGGTGAATCGGAAAATACCGCGCGTTATGCCGGTATCAACGTCCGCCGTGTCATTATGCGTACGATGATTCTTTCGGGTTCCATCTGCGGTCTGTCCGGCTTTATCGCCGTTGCAGGTGCAGGTCATACCATTTCCGTTTCCACCGCAGGCGGCAGAGGCTTTACCGCCATCATCGTTGCCTGGCTGTCCAAGTTCAATCCGTTCGTGATGATCATCTTCTCGTTCCTGCTGGCGTTCCTGGATAAGGGTGCCGCGGAAATTGCATCGAAGTTCAATCTCAACGACCACGTTTCCAGTATTCTGAAGGGTATTATCCTGTTCTTCGTGCTCGGTTCCGAGTTCTTCATCACCTACAAGCTCATTTTCCGCAAATC
>JAZQWK010000379.1:0-3555 GCA_045632325.1 Eubacteriales bacterium | reverse complement strand
CGCGGCGGGTATTTCCGCGGTATCTGCATTGCTGTTTCTGATTTTCGTGCTTGTACAGACAGGCAAGCAGGTTTGTACACCCGAAATTCGCCTGAATGTGATCGACCGTCTGCCCGTTGAGCCGGTACTGTTTGTCAAGGTTATGCTCGGAATGTTTGCGATTGGGGGCATTGCGGGATTGGAGTGGTATTTCTCGGTCGCAGTGCTCATGATGTTCCGATATATCCGGGGCAATCTGTTTGACTGGCTGCTGCCGCTTGCCATCACGGTGCTGTTCGCCATTACCGTCTATCTTGGTCTTTCGATTCTGCGCGCCATGGTTCGCAGATTCCGTGCGGGCAAATGGTGGCAGAATACGCTTGTGTATCGGATGCTCCGACCGTTTGGACGCATTATGCGTCAGTTGTGGCGTATGGGATGCACGGTTGCCGACAATCTTCCGCTTGCAGCAAAGTGGCTTGCGGGATGTGCGATCTTCGGGCTGTGGACGCTGCTTGTGATCGCTGCCAATGATTTGGTATTTATCTGGTTTTTCACCGCACTTGCGGCGGGACTGTTCCTTTGCGTGTACATGCTCGAATTTGACTTGATCCGCCGTGCTGCGAAGAAGATTGCCGCAGGGGACATCAACGCGCACGTCGACACCTCCCGTCTGCACGGCGCACCGGGTCAGATCGGCGACAGCCTCAATCACATCGGCGACGCGATTTCCGTGGCGGTGGAGGATCGCATGAAGAGTGAGCGCTTCCGCACGGAGTTAATCACCAACGTCTCGCACGATCTGAAAACGCCTCTGACCTCGATTATCAACTATACCGATCTGCTGTCCAAGGAGGAAATTGACAGCGAAACCGCAAGGGAATATATCGACGTACTGTCCCGTCAGGCGGTCAGACTAAAAAAGCTGACGGAGGATTTATTGGAGGCATCCAAGGCATCGTCCGGTGCGATTTCCGTATCTCTGTCTCCGACCGATGCGGCGGAGCTTCTGACACAGGCGGTCGGGGAATATGAAGAACGCTTTTCTGCGCGAGGTCTTCATACGGTGCTCGATATCCAGGGCAGTCCCTTGTGGATTTGCGCCGACGGCAAGCATCTGTGGCGTGTGTTTGACAATCTGCTGTCCAACGTATGCAAGTATTCGATGCGCGGAACGCGGGTCTATCTGACGGCGGAATCGGTCGGGAACACGGTTGTCATGACGTTCCGCAACATCACCGAAAATCCGATTTCCGTGACAGCAGAGGAGCTGACGGAGCGATTTGTACGCGGGGACGCATCCCGTCACACCGAGGGCTCGGGACTTGGACTTGCGATTGCGGACAGCCTTTGCAAACTGCAGGGCGGAACGCTTTCCTTGACGGTGGACGGCGATCTTTTTAAGGCGGTCGTCACGTTTGCCGCCGTTGATGCACCGAAGGACGCGGAATGAAGAAATGATGAAATGAAAAATAGGAAAAAAGTCTTCTGCGGGAGGCTTTTTTCTTGCGCAGTACTTGCAATGGCGGGCGTCATCTGTTATAATAAACGTAATCGATGACACGGGGAACACAGCACGTGAAAAATACGGAGGGAAAACGATATGACGACACGAATCGAATTTCTGCGTGAGCAAACGGTCACGGGTGCCAACAAATGTGCACGAGCGCCGATGCCGGCAATGGACGTATCGGGAGAGCCCGTGAGCCTGCCCGAACGCAAGGCACTTGGGCTGTCGAGAATCTTTGAAACGATGCCCGTATACATCGGAGAGCGGGAACGCATCGTCGGTACGCGCACGCTGTACACACCGCTCGGCGGCAATGAGGACGGACACGACGTCTTCGGTTATACGCTGTTCGCGGGTGCAAAATACGTCAATGACGAGGATATCGCGCGCTTCGGCTGTGACCAGAGCTACCGCAACCGCACGCACTACACACCCGATTTCGGTATCATTCTGTCCTGCGGTATCGACGGGATTCTTTCGGATGCCGAGAAACGGCTGGGGGATGATACGCTCATGGCGCATCAGAGAGAGTTTCTGTCCTCGGTCGTCATTGCCTACAAAGGATTGCAAACGCTGATTCTGCGGTATGCCGACGAGGCGGTGCGGCTGGCTGCTGCCGAACGTGACACGGAACGCGCGGACGAGCTTTCGGAAATCGCGTCGGTCTGCCGCCATGTATCGGGCGGTGCTCCGCGCAGCTTCCGTGAGGCGGTACAGCTTTTGTGGTTTGCGCATCTCGGCGTGATCGTCGAGAGCTTTGAATTCATCAATTACGGACGGCTCGACGTCCTCCTCGGCGGTTTCCTCGGTGATACCGCACGTGACGAAGCGGTTGAGCTGCTTGCCTGCCTGCTGCTCAAAATGTACGACCAGGCGGATCTCAACATTACGTATCTCGGAAAATACGCGGCACAGCTGGTCATCACGCTCGGCGGTGTTCTGCCCGACGGCTCGGATGCGGTCAATGACGTCACCATGGCGTTCCTTGATGCCATTGATCGGACGCGTCTTCCCGAGCCCGAGTTCAATCTGCGTGTCAGCCGACAGAATCCCGCGGCATTTCTGTCCCGTGCGGCGGAGCTGACGGTCAGCGGCTGCAATTTTGTTTCCTACTACAACGATGATCTGTTTGTCGATAGTCTCATCGGGCGGGGCATTGCTCCCGAGGACGCGCGCTCGTATGCCTTTGATCTGTGTCAGGATATCAATATCCCCGGCAAAGGCGACTTTTGGCTGTGCGGTCATCCGCAGTTGGCGCATCTTTTGCTGTCGCTCTTGGACGAATCGTGCGAGTATCCCGATTTCGACGCGCTGACGGAAGCGTATAAAGCAAAGCTTGCGAAGGCGATTGCCGATACCGTCGCGGGCTACAACCGCGCGGAGGCACATTTGGAGCTTTACGCAAACGGCAAATACGAGGAATACTTTGACGGCATCCATAATCACGGTATGCCACCCGATCGCGGCGGCAACAGCCCGATGGCACCGCTTCCGCTGCTCTCGGCACTGTATCACGGCGCGATTGAGCGGGGTCTTGACCTTGCCTTTCAGCCGTATCCGATCCATGCAAAGGGATTGATGCTCGGAACGGTGACCGAGGCGATCAACGGTCTTGCCGCCATCAAAAAGGCGGTATACAAAACGAAGCAGTTTACCCTTGCAGAAGTGCGCGACGCCTGCAAGGAAAACTTTGCGGGTGAGCGCGGTCAGTTTATCCGTGCGGTGCTGTGGCATGCGCCGAAGTGGGGCAACGACGACGATTTTGTCGATGCGATTGCCGTGGATCTTCTGCACTTTGGTCTGCGCGAATGTGAAAAATACGAAACCGCGCGCGGCGGTGCGATTCTCGGCGGTATTCATCAGCCGCATCCCGTGCCGACCGGTGCGGGACTCGGTGCGACACCGGAGGGTCGTTATGCGGGTACGCCCGTTGCCGTCACGCTGACGCCCGAGAGCGGTACGATGAAGAACGGTCCGACCGCTGCATTGTCTTCTGCCGCAAAGCTTGACTCCTCGCTGATTCAGTGGAATATGTGCGTCATGGTCAACTATTTCTCGTCGGTATT
>JAZQWK010000378.1:0-18515 GCA_045632325.1 Eubacteriales bacterium | reverse complement strand
CCGTCACGCCATCAGCGTGACACCTCCCTCGGTGAGGGAGGCTCATATTAGAAAGGAGCTTCGACTATGATGGATCTGATCCTTGATCTCTTTACGGACACACAGCTGGGCTCTCTGAATCTCATCATCTTCGCGCTGTTCGTCGGCGCGTGTCTTGCCGGCTTTGCGACGGTATATCACCGCCGCACCATCGGCGCACTCGTTCGCTATCTTCTGGAAAACGAGGCGTTTTCCCCGGAAAGCGCCAAAACCCTGCGAGAAGCTGAACAGGATCTCAACGTCTTCGTCCGTATGAACATCACACGCAACGTCGCTTTTCAGCGCATCGTGTGCATGGCAGACGTTCCGAAAACCGATGAAAACGGCAAAAAGATCACGCTGTCCGACACGCCCCTGTATATCAATCCCAAGGAGCGTATGCGTGCAGAGGAAATGTACTCTGCCAAAACCTCGGAGGATGCCAATATGTGGATGGTACTGCTGTCCATTTTCGTATTTGCCGTCGTTGCATACATATCTTCTTTCATCGTCCCCGACTTGATCTCGATGGCATCCGGTATATTTTCCTGATTCCGTCGGTGTGAAAACTCTCAAAGAAAGGAAACGTTCGCACAGCGAATGTTACGGTTTTATTCATGGCAGCATCTTATGAAATGGAACTTCCGGAAGACGGTGTACCGATGACACCGCGGCGGAAACGTCCCAAAAAGCATTTGAGCACAGCACAGATTTTGCTGATCACGTTTATCGCCGCGCTCATCTGTGTCATTGGGGTCTTTGTTGCCATTTACGCATCCGGATTACGATACATCAAGCTGAACACGGAAATCGGCGGTTACGTCAAATTCTTCGGAACGGTCGACAGTGAAGGAACTCCGTACAAAGGAGAATTGTACTATTCCGACGGCACCACGGCAACCGTTGATATGCTAAACAACAAGGTCACCTTCTCCAACGGCGACGTATATACCGGTTCTCTCAATACCTCTCTGCGCATGGACGGCCAGGGAAAGCTGGAATACAATACCGGTGACGTATACGAGGGCTCTTTTGCCGACGGCGTCATTTCCGGCGAAGGCAAATTCACGTATGCAAACGGCGATACCTACGTCGGTACGTTTGCAGACGGTATGAAAAACGGCAGCGGCGTTTACACCTGGTTTGATAAAAGCTGCTACACCGGCGATTTTGTCAACGACAAAAAAGAAGGCTGGGGCGTCTATCTTTGGAGTGACGGCTCGTCCTATACCGGCGAGTATAAAAACGAGCTGAAGGAAGGCACGGGTACGTATCGCTTCGCCAACGGCGACGTTTATTCCGGTACGTTTGTTGCCGACGCAAGAACCGGCCACGGTACGTATACCTGGGCAAACGGTGACGAATATATCGGCAATTTCGAAAACAACGAAATGAACGGTACGGGTACTTACCGCTTCCATTCCGGCAGAACGTTCGAGGGAAGCTTTGAAAACGGCGTTCTCGTCCGCGATCTCGGCAACGATACCGAAGAAACGGAAAGCAGCGCATCGGAAGGCTGATCCTCTCCGCCACACCCACATCGCAAAAGAATTCAAGACGGTATACAGAATTTCTGTGTGCCGTCTTTGTTTTTCCACAGGTTGTTGAAACTAAGATGCAGTGTCATACGTCTTTACCAATCATCCTCATACGCCACAATCTCTCGCCAAAATTTACATTTTATTCACAATTTTATTGGAACATTGGTTTGCATTTCTTTGAAAATTATGTTATAATATAATCACAAAGAAAATTTGTTTGTTTTCAACACCCAACATCATACATTTTATCCACAACCAAAGGAGTACAGTTATGGAAAAGTTAACGCAGAAAGAACAGCTTGTCTATGATTATATTGTAGATACCATCCGCCGCGAAGGATATTCCCCGTCCGTCCGTGACATCGCGTCCGCCGTCGATATGAAAAGCACCTCAACCGTTCATCACTATATCAGAAGACTGGAAGAAAAGGGCTATATTCAGAAGGAATCCGGAAAGTCCAGAACGCTGCGCGTGGAAAAAGCAGAAAACGATACCGCAGATCACATTCCCGTACTCGGTCGTGTCGCTGCAGGTCAGCCGATCCTTGCAACGGAAAACTTTGAGGGTTACGTCGATTATCACGTCAACAAAAGACGCTACAATATCGACAATCTGTTTGCCCTGATCATCAAGGGCGAAAGCATGATCGAAGCAGGCATTATGAACGGTGACACCGTTATCGTTGAACGTACCTCTTACGCCCGCAACGGAGACATCGTCATCGCCCTCGTCGGCGACGAAGCAACCTGCAAGGAATTCTATAAAGAAGAGGGCCGTTACCGTCTGCAGCCGCGCAACAGCTCCATGGAACCGATCTTTACGGATGAGGTTATTCTGCTCGGCAAGGTCATCTCCTGCTACAGAAATTACAACTGATTTTTTATCGTAATCATTGCCGTGAAAATGCCTTTAAACAGGGTATTTTCACGGCTTTTTTTGTCTTCTTTTTTGTGTGATTATTTTACGATTTTCCTTGAAAAAACGGCGCATTTGTGGTATAATATAGAATAGGTATATATATAATTAAGAAGTCAACAAAAGGAGCCGTCACATGCAGGAGTTTCACGATATCTGGGAGCCGATACTGCAGGCGCTGTCAGAACACGTCAATTCGTCCACCATTATGAAGCTGTGGTTCAACCCACTTGAGCTCGCAGCATTCAGCGATACCACAGCCGTTATCATTGCAGAAAGCAACCTGAAAAAGAACGTCATCATCAAACGGTACAAATCAATTCTTGAGGAGAAGTTTGAAAGCACGCTCGGATTTCCCGTCGACGTATGTATTCTATCGGATGATCCGGAAAAGATCGACCGAGAGCATCTCCAACACGACGTCAGCATGGGCTTCACCGCAGATATGCTGAACGCAAAATACGAGCGCGATCCCGAGCCGCAGTCGGACGGAGCACAGGATACGACCCCCGCAGAAGCTGCCGTCTCTCCCGTCCGGAATCCCGAACCCGAAACCCGCTCTGAGGATCCTGCACCTGCAGCGCCTGCCGTTCACGCGAACACGCAAGAGCAGAACGCGCAGTTCTCGCTGTCGCAGGCAGAACCGTTCCAGAACAGCGACTACACCTTCGAGAACTTTATCGTCGGCAGCTCCAACAAGTTCGCTCACGCAGCGTGTATCGCCGTTGCAAACGCGCCTGCCGTCGCTTATAACCCGCTGTTTATTCACGGTCCGTCCGGTCTTGGCAAAACGCACCTTCTGTACGCCATTACGAACCGCATCCGCGAAAGCCGTCCAAACGCGAACATCGTTTACGTCAAAGGCGAAACGTTCACCAATCAGCTGATCGAATCGCTTTCCATTTCTCAGCAGTATATGGTACAGTTCCGCGCCAGATATCGCCAGGCAGACGTTTTTCTGATCGATGACGTACAATTCATTGCAGGCAAGACTTCCACACAGGAAGAATTCTTCAACACCTTCAACGAGCTGTACGAAGCCAAAAAGCAGATCATTCTCACGTCCGACCGTCCTCCCAAGGAAATCAAAACGCTGGAAGACCGTCTCAAGACCCGTTTCGAATGGGGACTTATCGCAGATATCCAGCCGCCGGATCTGGAGCTTCGCATTGCGATCCTGCGCAAAAAAGCGCTTGACATGGGCGTTGATATTCCGATCGACGTGCTGAACTTCCTCGGCGAAAATCTCAAGAGCAACATCCGTCAGATCGAAGGCGTCATCCGCCGTCTCGGTGCATATTCCAACCTTGCAAAGCGTCCGATCACCATTGAAATGGCACGCGAAAACATCGCAGACGTTATTTCCGGTGCAGAGCCCGTCAAGGTAACGCAGGACAAGATCTTCCATGCGGTCGCAAGAAAGTACGGCGTCACAGTAGAAGACATCCGCGGCAAGCGCAGAACGCGCGAGATCGCTCAGGCACGCCACGTCTGTATCTACATCATGCGTACCGTTACCGATCTTTCCCTGCCTTCCATCGGCCGCGTATTCAACCGTGACCATACCACGATCCTCTCTTCGGTGGATACCATTCAGGCAAAGATCCGCGAAGACGCTTCTTTGGAAAACGACATCGACGATCTGATCAAGGAGATCACAAATCAGTAAGATACGGTTTTTCACAGGTTTTCCCAAACCAATGATGGGGAAATTTATACTTTTGCCTTGTTTTTCCAAACATTTCTCACATAATATACACAGCCGATTTTTCTTGTGTTTACGGCACAAATTGAATATCAGCAAATATTCGGAAGCAGGTTATCCACAACTTTATGCACAACCTGTGGATAATTCATTTTCCACATTTCAAATACACAAAGAAAATTTTCCACATATTATCCGCATATTAACAACCGGTTAGCTCCAATTATCCCCATATTATTCACACAGCACCGCTTTGAAATCCGCGCAAAATACCGTATGTGCAAAACACATTTCTTGTAAACAGGTTTTCATACGTCAAAACACAGCTTTTCAATGCGGTGTGATCTCAAAAAACGCGTAAAATCAGCGCAAAATCGACTTTCCACATATGCACAGTCCCCTACTGCGGCTACTGCTGCGATATTCCCTTATTCTTATCTTATTCTCTCTGTTCGCTTGCGCGAACGAATCCCTAACAGGCGGCCGTGCTGTTAAAAACCGCGTCCAACCCGCGGTAAGTTAACATCAGACAAATCCACCATCTGTCGCACACAAGAGAGATAAATATCCTATCTAAATCTGATAATAGAATTCCATACAAGGAGAAGCCTATCATGATCGTCACTTTTGATAAAGAAATCTTAAGTGCAGCCGTTGCACCTGCAATGTCGGCTGTATCCAACAAAAACACAATCACCTCGATTGAAGGTATCTGCATTACCGCAGAAGCCGACGGTACCTGCATCCTCAATTCCTTCGACCTTGAAAAAGGTATCCGCTGTACCCTGAACGGACGCGTTGAAGAACCCGGTTCCTATATCATCAACGGTCAGAAGCTGAATCAGATCATCCGCTCCATGCCGGAGGATATCCGAATTGAAGTCGGTGACAATATGCGCGCAAAGATCACCAGCGGTAAGAGTGAATTTACCATCAACGCGATGCCCGGTGACGAATTTCCGAATATGCCGTCGCTGGACGGTGACTGGGGCTTTACCATGCCGCAGTGTGAGCTGCGTGATGCAATGACGAAAACGCTGTACGCCGTTGCCGTCAACGAACCCAGACCAGCACTCAACGGTATCTTCTTCAAGATCCGTGATAATCGTCTGACACTCGTTTCCTCTGACTCGTTCCGTCTTGCTGTCTGCGAAAAGGAAATGAAATTTGAAAACAACATCGGCGAGGAAGAGCTGAATATTGCCATCATCGTTCCCGGCAAAACGGTTGCAGAGCTGCTGAAGATGCTGCACGACGATACCACTCCCGTTTCCATCCGTGCAACCGGCAAACACATCATGTTTACGATGGACAACGTCTGCTTCTTCTCACGCTTGATTGATGCGGAATACGTCAATTACGAAAAGTTCATTCCCAAGACGCCTGCGACGTACGCTTCTCTTCCCTGTGATGCTCTGCGCGAATCGCTGGAAAGAGCGTCCCTGATGACCGAAGAAAAGGGTGTCGGTCAGACGAAGAGCTCTGTGAAATTTACGTTTGAGGATCAGCTTCTCAAGGTGTCTGCCGTTTCCGTAAACGGTACGGTCAACGATGAGATCCCGGTAAAGAAGACCGGTCCCGATCTGAAGATCGGCTTCAACTGCCGCTATCTGCTGGATGCACTGCGTGCGTGCGATACCGAATATATCAAGCTTGCGCTCGTCAGCCCGCTGGTTTCCATGGTGATTACCGCGGATGAAGATATGCTGACGGAGGAAGAAATTGCGGCGCTGGAAAAGAAGAAGGAAAACACCGGTATTCTCTCCGAAAAGTATACGCACCTGGCAGTTCCCTGCCATCTCAGAGAGTGATACCCAAACTCTATGAACGTCAATACCATAAAATATCGCAACTTCCGTAATATTGAAGAAGCGACGCTGCAATTCACGCCGGGCGTCAATATCCTTTGGGGCAACAATGCCCAGGGGAAGACGAATGCACTGGAAGGCATCTACTGCTTTGCCTGCGGGAAATCGTTCCGCGGGGTACACGACAGAGAGCTCCTGCGTTTCGGTGCGGAGACGGGCGGTCTTGAATTGCATTTCACCGATGAACGACGGCAGCAGCAGCTCAGTTTGCAGCTGTTCCGTTCCAAGAGCCGTCAGATGAAGAAAAACGGCGTGGCGATACGAAAGTCCGCAGACTTTGTCGGAACATTTCACGGCGTGCTGTTCTGCCCGGAGCACCTTGCCATGATCAAAGGGGCACCGGCACTGCGCAGATCGTTTCTGGATGCGGCAATCAGCCAGCTCAAGCCTGCGTATCTTGCGGCGCTGACCGACTATGCGGCGGTGCTCAAACAGCGGAATGCGCTGCTCAAAAATGAAAATCAGAGCGAGCATGCGCGGATGCCGCTGCTCGACGTTCTGACCGCACAGATGGCAGAGCTGAATACCCGCATCGTTCTGACCCGCATGAAATATATCCGTCTGCTTGACACGTCCGTCAGCGGATTTCTGGAGGATATGACGCAGGGACGCGAGCGTGCAGCGCTTGCCTACCGCAGTGATGCCGAACCCGAACTGCACGGCGAGGACGGCGCGGAGATCTCCCGTGCGTTCTATGAAAAATGTATGTCCTATGCTTCCCGCGAATTTGCGGCGCAGACGACGCTGCACGGCTGTCACAAGGATGACATCCTGATCTCCCTTGACGGCAGAGAAGCAAGGCTTTACGCCAGCCAGGGACAGGACCGCTCCATTGCCCTTGCAATGAAGCTCGGCGAGGGAGAGTTATCCCGCGCGGCAACGGGAGAATATCCCGTATTCCTCTTTGACGACGTTTTGAGTGAACTGGATTCGGGGCGTCAGCAGTATCTGATGCAGCGGCTCGGCGGCAGACAGGTCATCATGACCTCCTGCAACGAATCTCTGTTTTCCGGCATGGACGTCAATATGATCCACGTGGACGACGGATGCTACGAGATGGCTTGTCCCGTTCTGCATCCCGAAAAAGCGGAGGAGGACGAATCGTGAAGCTTCTCTATACGGCGGAGCACGACGGCGAGGGAGCGGCGCATTGGATGCGTCTTTCACTCGGTGCCGGTGTTTCCGTGGCGACGGAAGACATCCTCGGCATCTTTGATATGGATACCGCAACGGTATCTCCCGTTACGAAAAAATATCTGAACACGGCACAGAAAAACGGATGTGTCAGTGTTGTCGGCGAGGAATTGCCGAAATCCTTCGTCGTCGTGGCACCGAGGGTACGACTTGTACCGGGAAAACGCAGAAACGACGATGATCAAAATACAAATCCCAAAGCCGGGACAATGGTTGCGCTGTCCCAGTTTGCGCCGTCCACGCTATGCGGACGCGACGGCAATCTGTAAGCAACGAGCAATTTAGAAAAGGATAGAATCGCATTATGTCAGAAGAAATCAAAAATTCCGTATACGACGATAACCAAATACAGGTTCTGGAAGGTCTGGAGGCTGTCAGAAAGCGTCCCGGTATGTATATCGGTACGACCTCTGAGGGCGGTCTTCACCATCTCATTTACGAGATCGTTGACAACGCCATTGACGAGGCGATGGCAGGCGCCTGCTCGACCATCGACGTGACGTTTATGCCCGACGGCAGTGTTGCCGTTCAGGACGACGGACGCGGTGTTCCGGGAGGTATGCATCAGAAGATGGGCATCCCGACGCTGGAGGTCGTCTTCACGGTCCTGCACGCAGGCGGTAAGTTCGGCGGCTCCGGTTATAAGATCTCCGGCGGTCTGCACGGTGTCGGTGCGTCGGTCGTCAACGCGCTGTCTGAATGGGTAGAGCTGGAAAACTGCACCGACGGTATGCGTTATACCGAGCGTTTCGTGCGCGGTAAGGTTGACGTTCCGTTCAAGTGCGAAGGCTCGGCAGACGGCAAGCACGGTCTGTACGTTCGCTTCAAGCCTGATGCGGAGATTTTTGAGACCGTACGCTTCAACTATGAAACCGTATTGAACCGTATGCGTGAGCAGGCGTTCCTCAATGCCGGTGTCCGTATCCGTCTGCACGATCTGCGCGGTGAGGAGATCGTCGAGGATGATCTCTGCTACGAGGGCGGTCTGAAGTCGTTCGTCGAGTATCTCAATGCAACCAAGCATGCGGATGCCATCCATCCCGACGTCATTTACGTCAAAGGTGAAAAAGGCGATATGACGGCAGAGGTTGCACTGCAGTACAACGACTCCTATACGGAAACCATCTATACCTTTGCCAACAACATGGCAACGGTTGAAGGCGGTACCCATGATGCGGGCTTCAAGTCTGCACTGACGAAGGCGTTCAACGACTACGGCCGCAAGAAGGGGATTCTCAAGACCTCTGACGACAATTTCAAGGGTGAGGACGTCCGTGAGGGTATCTGTGCCGTCGTATCGGTCAAGCTGCCCGACGCGCAGTTTGAAAGCCAGACGAAGGCGAAGCTCGGCAACTCCGAGGTCAGAACCTTTGTCGATTCCATCGTAAAGCAGAAATTAGAAGAATATTTTGATGAAAATCCCGCTGCGGCAAAGACGATTCTTGAAAAGTCGCTCGAGGCCGCACGCGCAAGAGAAGCAGCACGCCGTGCAAGAGAGCAGACACGCCGCAAGAGCGTTCTCGGATCCTCTACCCTGCCCGGTAAGCTTGCGGATTGTCACGAGCGCAACGTAGAGCTGACGGAGCTCTATCTCGTAGAGGGTGACTCCGCGGGCGGCTCGGCAAAGGACTGCCGTGACTCCCGCTTCCAGGCGATCCTTCCTCTGCGCGGTAAGGTGCTCAACGTCGAAAAGACGCGCCTTGACAAGGTCTATTCCAACCCGTCCCTGACGCCCATCATTCAGGCACTCGGATGCGGTATCGGTGAAGAATTTGATATTTCCAAGCTCCGCTACGGTAAGATCGTCATTATGGCCGATGCCGACGTCGACGGTTCTCATATCCGTATCCTGCTTCTGACGTTCTTCTTCCGTCATATGAAAAAGCTCATCGAGGAAGGACATATCTATCTTGCGCAGCCGCCGCTGTACAAGGTCTACAAGGGCAAGAACCAGCTGTATGCGTTCTCCGATGAGGAGCGCGATGAATGTATCGCCAAGCTCGGCGGAAATGCCGAAGCGGAACGCTATAAGGGTCTTGGTGAAATGGACCCCGATCAGCTTTGGGAAACGACGATGGACCCCGCGAGACGTACGATCCTCAAGGTTACCATCGAAGACGCGCTGGCGTGCGACGAGACGTTCTCCGTGCTGATGGGCGATAAGGTTGAACCGAGACGCGCGTTCATCGAAGAAAACGCAAAGTTTGCAACCAATCTGGATATTTAAGGAATGAGTCTGTCATGAAGATTGCAACGCTGACACTCAATCCTTGTATTGATAAAACACTTTATTTCGGCGATTCGTTCCGCACGGGAGCGCTCAACCGCGCCGCTTATGCTATGATCAACGCAGGCGGCAAGGGCATCAACGTCGCGCGCATTTACCGCAGACTCGGAATCCGTGCATCGGCTTACGGATTCTCGGGCGGTGCGATGGGTGATATGCTGTGCAATTTGCTTGCAGGAGAGGACATCACGGCGCTGTTTACCGAAACCTCGTGCGATACCCGTATGTGCATCAAAATCATCGATGCAGACGGCGTCTGCACGGAAGCAAACGAATCCGGCGGTCCTGTTCTTGAGAACGAATACACGGCGCTGAAAAAACAGTTATCCGCGTTTGCCGCAGAATGTGAGCGGGAACAGGAGGACGGTATCCTTTTTGCAGGCGGCAGTATCCCGAGCGGACTCGACCGCGGCATATATCGCGAGATTATATCGACGTTCAAGGACAGCCGCGTGCGTTTCATTTTGGACGCTGACGGCGAGGCGCTGAAAACGGGGCTGGAAGGTTCTCCGTGGCTCATTAAGCCCAACGTCCATGAGCTTTCCGGGTTGATCGGCTATGAGATCACGGGTCGTGATGAAAATGAAAAAGCAATTGCTGCGGCAAAGGCTTCGCGCCGCATTGCGGCACAATACGGCACCAACGTTTTGTGTACGCTCGGCAGTGACGGTGCGGTTTATACGTGCGAGGATGGTGCGTATTACGTCAATGCACCGCACGTAACGATGAAGGGCTTTACGGGTGCCGGGGATACGTTCCTTGCCTCCTTTGTCTTTGCGTACGAAAAGAACGGACACGACGTCGAATCCGCGCTGTGCTTTGCATCCTCTGCGGCTGCAGCCAAGGTAGAGCTTGCAGGAACCGAAATGCCCGACAGAAACGCCATGATGCGGTTCGTTGCGCATGTGCACGCGAAAAAACTTGATATTTAACGAAATACGGGAAAAGGAATATATAAAATGGCAAAAAAATCAAACCCCGAACTTTCCAAGGAAATCATATTTGAAAATCAGAAAATTCTTCCGATTCGTATGGATACGGAAGTAAAGAAATCGTTCATTGAGTATTCGATGAGCGTTATCGTCGCGCGTGCGCTGCCTGACGTCAGAGACGGTCTGAAGCCGGTTCACAGACGTATCCTGTACGCGATGTACGAAGACCATCTGACCTCCGATAAGCCCTTCCGTAAGTCGGCAACGACCGTCGGTAACGTGCTCGGTCGTTATCATCCGCACGGTGATACCGCAGTTTACGATACCATGGTCAGAATGGCACAGGACTTCTCGATGCGTTATCCCCTGATCGAGGGTCACGGTAACTTCGGTAATGTCGACGGTGACGGTGCAGCAGCTTACCGATACACCGAAGCGCGTATGGCGAAGATCTCCAACGAGATGCTCGAAAACATCGAGAAGGACGTCGTTCCCTTCTCTCCGAACTTCGACAACAAGATGAAGGAGCCGGACGTTCTTCCTGCACGCTTCCCGAACCTGCTCGTCAACGGCTCGGTCGGTATTGCCGTCGGTATGGCAACCAATATCCCGCCGCATAACCTCGGTGAGGTCATCGACGGTACGATTTATTATATGGAACATCCCGAGGCGACCGTTGCCGATATCATGCAGTATATCAAGGGTCCTGACTTCCCGACGTACGCCACCATTTACGGAACGCAGGGCATCATTCAGGCGTACACCACAGGTAAGGGTCACGTCATGGTGCGCTCCAAGGCAGAGATCGATGAAGAGCATCACCGCATCATCATCACGGAAATTCCCTATGCCGTCAACAAGTCCATGCTGATCAAATCCATGGCAGACCTTGTCAACGACAAGCGAATCGACGGCGTTACCGATATGCGCGACGAATCCGGTCGTGCCGGTATGCGCATCGTCATCGAATACCGCCGCGATGCCAACGGACAGGTCATTCTCAATCAGTTCTATAAATACACCCAGCTGCAGGACACCTTTGCGGTCAATATGATCGCGCTGGTCAATGGCGAACCGAAGGTGCTTTCCCTGCCGCAGATTCTGCACCACTATATCAAGCACCAGGAAACGGTCATTGAACGCCGCGTCAAGTTTGATCTTGATAAGGCTCTGAGCCGTGCCCATATCCTCGAAGGTCAGATGATCGCCATTGAAAACATCGATGAGGTCATCCGCATCATCCGCTCTAATGCATCGGTCAGCGACGCAAAGGCGGAACTGATGGAGACGTTCAACCTGACCGATCCGCAGGCACAGGCGATCGTCGATATGACGCTCGGTAAGCTGGCAGGTCTCGAACGCATCAAGATTCAGGACGAATTGAAGGAAAAAGAAGCACTCATCAAGGAACTGCGCGACATTCTGACAAGCGAAGGACGCATCCATCAGATCATCAAGGATGAAATGCTGGAGATCAAGCGCAAGTATGCAGACGACCGCAGAACCGAGATCGTCACCGCTGAAAACGAGATCGTGCTGGAAGACCTCATTGAACGCCATACCTGTGTCATCACGATGACGCAGTCGGGCTATATCAAGCGTCAGCCTGCCGATACTTACGTTGCACAGAAGCGCGGCGGTAAGGGTATCATTGGCATGACGACCAAGGAAGAAGACGTGGTCGATGTTGTTCATATCGTGCCGAGCCATGCCTTCCTGCTCATGTTTACCAACCTCGGACGTGTCTACGTCCGTAAGGCATATCAGATTCCGGAAGCCGGCAGAACCGCCAAGGGCACCAGCGTCGTCAACGTACTGGAGCTTTCCGAGGGCGAAAAGGTTACTGCAATCATCGATCTGCCTGCATTTAATGAGAACGAGTATCTGATGATGGCAACGAGAAACGGTGTCATCAAGCGTGTCGCGGTCAAGGAATTTGAATACCAGAGACGCGGCGGTAAGATTGCGGTCGATCTCGATGATGGCGACTCCCTTGACTTTGTCGTTAAGACGAGCGGTGAGGATGAAGTCATTCTCGCATCTCACGACGGTCAGGCGATCCGCTTCAAGGAAGACCAGGCACGTGTCATGGGACGCGGTGCGCGCGGTGTCCGCGGTATGACACTCGGCGACGGCGACTATATCACAGGTGCCGCTGTTGTCCGCGAGGATGCCATGCTGCTTTCCATCACCGAAAACGGCTACGGTAAGCTCACACCGTTTGAAGAATATTCCAGACACGGCAGAGGCGGTAAGGGTATCGTCTGCCATGCCATCACCGAAAAAACGGGTCTGCTCTGCGGTATTGCTGCAGTTTCGATGGAAGATGACGTCATGATGATCACCAACGAAGGCACGATGATTCGTACACCTGTTTCCGATATCCGCGTCTGCGGCAGACCGTCCCAGGGCGTTATCGTCATGCGTCTTTCCGAGGATGCACACGTCGTCAACTTCGCAGCTGTCAAGGACGAGGAGCAGGCGGCAAAGGATGCTGAAAAAGACGCTGAATTGATCGTCGACGAGACGGAATCTGCCGAAATTACGGAACTTTCCGAAAACGAGGAAGAAATCGAGCTTTTGGAAATCGAAGTCGATGGATCTGATGACGATATTTGATTTTTCACAATATCGCCGAACAAAACATGAAAGAATTGTAAAAAAAGAAGCAATTTCCGATTACCTCTTGCAAGATGCAAAAAAATGCTGTATAATGATGTCACGGGAATAAATGTTCCTGTTATGATCATAGTAAAGCAATCGATTTTCTGATAAGAAAGAGGAGAAAAAATAAATGGCAACGAAAGCAAAAAAGCCCGAAACCGTCACCGCGATTGAAAATCCCGACGAAAAAAGAAAAGCCCTTGATACTGCGATTTCGCAGATCAAGAAGGCAAAGGGCGCAGGCAGTATCATGCGCCTTGGCGATAACGTTAATATGAACGTACAGGCGATCCCGACCGGCTCTCTGACGCTGGACCTGGCACTGGGAATCGGCGGTGTTCCGAGAGGACGTATCGTCGAAATCTACGGTCCGGAATCCTCCGGTAAGACGACCGTTGCACTGCATATCATCGCCGAAACCCAGAAGATGGGCGGCGAGGCTGCGTTCATCGATGCGGAACACGCACTTGATCCGCTGTATGCAAAGGCACTCGGCGTTAATATCAATGACCTGCTCGTATCCCAGCCCGACTGCGGCGAAGATGCGCTGGAAATTACCGATGCACTGGTTCGTTCCGGTGCGATCGACGTCGTTGTCGTCGACTCCGTTGCGGCACTCGTTCCCCAGCAGGAAATTGACGGCGATATGGGTGCTTCCCACGTCGGTCTGCAGGCAAGACTGATGAGCCAGGCTCTGCGTAAGCTCGCAGGCGCGATCGCAAAGACCAACTGTGTCGTCATCTTCATCAACCAGCTCCGTGAAAAGGTCGGCGTTATGTACGGCAACCCCGAGGTTACGACCGGCGGTAAAGCGCTGAAGTTCTATGCGTCCGTCAGAATGGACGTCAGAAAGACCGAAAACTTGAAGAACGGCGACGAAGCTTACGGCAACCACGTCAAGGTCAAGATCGTCAAGAACAAGGTTGCTCCTCCCTTCCGTGTTGCGGAATTTGATATTCTGTACGGTGTCGGTATCTCCAAGTCGTCTGAAATTATTGAGATTGCAACGGCTCTTGAAGTCATCCAGAAGAGCGGTTCCTGGTTCTCCTACAACGGCGAACGCATTGGTCAGGGTAAGGAAAATGCACGCAAGTACATTGAAGACAATCCTGCACTCATGAAGGAGATCGAGGATAAGATCAAGAGCATGAAGAATGAAGATCTGTTCCGTGAAGAAAACGACGTTGATGAGGATGACGAAGACGAACTCTATGATGTCAATGCGGAAGAAGATGATGATGACGGCGACTTCTCCATCAAGCTCACCGACATCGACGGCGACTGATCGTTGTTTTTATGATACTGATTACAGTAACGGACGTTGTAACGGCTGAGGGAAGCCGCGGTAAGTTCCTGATTACCGTAAAACTGTCAACGGGACAGCACGAAGAGGTCAGAACCTTTGTCGTCTTCCGTTACTTTCTCAAAAATGAGATCTTTCACGGAGTACCGCCCGTTGTCGGTGATTTTCTCGGTGCCGAAAAATTTGAAGCACTGGAGTTTGCAGAGGCGTGTTCAAGTGCTGCCGTCAAGGCGGTATCTCTGCTTGCCTTTGGCGACAATACGGCGAAAAAACTGTCTGACAAGCTGCGGCAAAAGGGATTTTCCAAGGAAGCCGCGGCGGAAGCGGTACGATTCTGTGTGGAGAAACGGTATATCAACGAGGAAGATCAACTGCGCCGTCTGATGGAGCAGCTGTGCGACCGAAAAAAGTACGGTTTGCGGCGCATCCGTCAGGAGGTTTGGCAAAAAGGATTTTCTGAGGAGATCGTCAAGTCGTATTTTGAGGAAAATGCGGCAGAGCTCGACTTTGATGCGGCTGTCTATGACCGTGTCAAACGGCTCGGCGCAGATGCGTTTTCCACGCCTGAAAAAAAGAAAAAGCACGTATCCTCCCTGCTCCGTTATGGGTTTTCCATGGATGAAATCAACGGCGCGCTGAAGCAGATGCATCTTGATGCTGTGGAGGAGTTCGATACTTGAGCCTCCCTCAAGGAAGGAGCCTTTGGTGCGCACGTTACCATTATATTTCTATATTTTCTACTCTAAAAGAAAGCAGTAAAAACATGAAAAAGAAATCGAAAATCGGATTTATTTCCCTCGGCTGCCCGAAAAATCAGGTAGATACCGAGGTCATGCTGGCAGACGTCGTCAAAGCAGGCTATGAAGTCACGCCCGACGATACGGAAGCCGATATTGTCATCATCAATACCTGTGCGTTCATTGAAAGCGCAAAGCAGGAAGCTATCGATAACATTCTGGATGAAGCATGGCTGAAAAAGAATGCTAACTTAAAGGGCATCATCGTCACGGGATGTCTTGCACAGAGATACAAAGAGCAGGTCTTTGAAGAACTGCCCGAGGTCGATGCACTGATCGGTGTCGGTTCGCTTCATAAGATCGTTGAAGCAATCGAAGCGGTTGAGCGCAAGCGTCAGTATTCCTCCTTTGAGGATATTGCCAAGATGGAAACCGCGTGTGACCGCGTTGTTACCACGCCGGAATATCTTGCCTACCTCAAGATTGCAGAGGGATGTGACAACCGCTGTACCTACTGTGCGATTCCCGGCATCCGCGGAGGATTGCACTCCCGTCCGATGGAGGAGCTGATCGCGGAAGCAAAGGACATGGAGCAGATCGGTGCAAGAGAACTCGTTCTGATTGCGCAGGATACCACCGCTTACGGTCGTGATCTCTACGGCGAGGACAAGCTTGTTGAACTGATTCAGAAGATTACCGCAGAAACCAGTATCCCGTGGATCCGTATCCTCTACTGCTATCCCGATAAGATCTCCGATGCGCTGGTCGAAGAATTCAAGACCAACAGCCGTCTTGTCAAGTATATCGACCTTCCGGTTCAGCATCTTTCCGACAAGATTCTGCGCCGCATGAACCGTAAGGGCAATTCTGAAACGATTGCAGACGCGGTTGCACGTCTGCGTACCGTTCCGGGTATGATCATCCGCTCGACGTTCATCGTCGGCTTCCCGGGCGAAACGGAAGAAGACTTCACGATCCTCTGTGAAGGCGCAAAGAAGCTCGATTTCGACCGCGTCGGCGTGTTTGCGTACTCTCGTGAAGAGGATACACCTGCTTACGACTTTGAGGATCAGATCGACGAACAGGTCAAGCAGGATCGTCTTGATATTCTGATGCGCGAGCAGGCAGACAGAAGCCGTGCCAAGGCAGAAGCAATGGTTGGCAAGATCGTTACCGTTATGGTAGAAGGCTTCGACCCTGTTTCCGAAAATTACTTCGGCAGAACGTATGCCGATGCTTATGACATCGACGGTAAGGTGTTCTTCTCCAACGAGCTTGGTAAGACCCGTTTCAAGGAAGGTCAGTTTGTCCTTGTCAAGATCTCCGATTGCTACGACGACTATGATCTGGTCGGCGCGGCAGTACAGGGACACCGCTGATAACAGGAAAGGAAATATGAGATGAATCTACCGAATAAACTGACGTTGCTCCGTGTCATTATGGCACCGATTGCAATGGTATTTATCCTGTATCCGATCGGCGGTGAAACCGTCGCGCGCATCATTGCCGCTGTTCTGTTCGTGCTGACAGCGCTGACCGATATGCTCGATGGCAAGATTGCCAGAAAATACAATCTGATCACCAATTTTGGCAAATTTATGGATCCGCTTGCGGATAAGTTCATGGTCATCGGTATGCTCGTTGTCATGTGTGCATCTGATATGTATGCATCTGTCCGTGCGGTACTTGTTTGGGTAACGCTGATCGTCATTCTCCGTGAGCTTGCGATCACTTCCCTGCGTTTGCTCGTAGCATCGTCCGAGCAGAAGATCGTCGTTGCGGCAAGCTGGCTTGGCAAGGTCAAGACGGTATCGCAGATCGTCGCGATTCTCGTCATGATCATCGAGCCGATGATCTGGGGCGGCAGTATCGCATCCTGGATCACCGTCAGCTTTATGGGTGTCATGACGCTGTGGAGCGGCATTGACTACATGAAGAGTTATGCAGGATTTATTGATCCGAACGAATAAATAGAGCATTTGAAAAGCCCTGTCATAAGAGGATGAAAACATCTTCTATGACAGGGCTTTGATTATAGATTCAGCTGTTTATACATGATCACACCCGTCGATATTCACTGCCAACGGGAACCACTGGGATGCGACGGGATCACACGAGCGCATCGGTGCGATGAGATCAAAGAAGAACGGGATTGCTTCCTTGTACGGCAGAACCGTGACGGGCGCGGTTTCGTCGATATCGGAGAGTGTAACCTGTCCGTTTTCCACTGTGATGCGGAAGGATTCTGCGTGCGTTGTGCCCTTGGGACCGCGAACACCTTCAACGGTGTACTGACGGACACCGTCGACCAAACCTTCGGTTGCCGCTTTCAGTTTCATATATGCTGAGAGCATATGACGGAAGCGGAAGACCGCAATTTTGACCGCAGAGCTGATATGACAGGAGCCGCAGATGCGGTGCGCAAGAGCAATCAGCTCGGTCTCATAGGGCGGAAGAACCATATCCACGCCGCCGTGTTGTGCGACATAGGCACGGACGGTGTCGTAGAAATCATCGGCAGAAACGAGCGTCAGACCGGAAAGACCGCCGCCGCAGAAGCCGCGGAAGCTATCGTTTTCTTTGTCCAAAATGACGTAAACCTCTTTCATGGTGTCGTACAGATGCTCGCGCTTGCGGCAGGTATGTACGATCTTCTGTTCATACAGTGTAAAGACATCGTCGAGCATCGGATCACCTTCCAAGATCTGCTTGAAGTATACCTTCGGCTCGTCCGCGTTTACAAAGCAATGGCGAATAGCGGTGTCGCTGATGTGGAAAACCCGGTTGCAGCCGGCATTGTCAAAGCCAAAATACTGGTATCTCTGACGCAGACCGCCGAGATCCGAGAAGTCCGCGCCTGCTTCGACCATGTCGTCCAGCGCCATGTTCATCAGCTTTTTCATATAGCCCTTGGAGCGGTGATACGGGTGAACCGCGACGTTGCCGATGCCGTGAGAGACGAGCGTTTCTCCCATAACCGAGAAGGAACGCGGATAGACACCGATCGCGGCACGGAATTTTCCGTCCTCCGTTGCGATGAAGTTGTTGTAGCAGGGATCGTATTCTTCCTTGTAAAGGTTGGGAAGAATTTTCATAAAATCGCGTTCGTTGCCGTTGAAGCCGAAAACGAGGTTGATAAAGTCCAGATAATCGTCGCGCTGGGATGCGTTTCCGCGTCCGAAATACATCTCTCCCATGGTGTGGTTTCCTTTCTTATATTACTGTTGATTTAATTTTTCAATAAATTCCGGTAATTCTGTCGGTGTTTCGAGAATCCATGCGTCATCCAGCCCATGTTCGCGCAGAAATTCGCGTCCGCGGAAGCCCCATGCACAACCGATGCACGGGAT
>JAZQWK010000377.1:0-7832 GCA_045632325.1 Eubacteriales bacterium | reverse complement strand
GGCATTGCCTGTAATGATATCGTTCAGATAGGTATCAACAGCCCGCGTCGTCTCAAATCCCGTGTCAGTTGTTTCGTAAGTCCGAACCGTCACGTTCCACAGATCCTGCGTGCTGTTGAACTGCGTTGCCGCATTTGACAGATACGACTCCATTTGCGAACCGAGTCCCACAAGACCAAGAACGAGTTCTCTGCGGTCGTCTGTCGGTTTCTCTCCGCGGCGGAGCAGATAATATCCTCGGTTTTCTGTTATGATATCGCGATACTGAACCAACACCGCATTCATATTGATCACTTCATACGGATAGACACCCTCCGATGTCATCCCGACGCCAGTCCATGTCAGAAGCGTATCGTTTTCCGTTGCTCCGTCGATCCAGCCATATACTCCGGAATTCTCAACATAATAACGGTCATAATCGTCAGTATATTGGAGGGCAGCTCCTATGACCGACGAATCGACCGATGCCAGCGTGTCATTGACGGTATAGACACCGGTGTCCAAATTGAGTTCGTAATAAACCGACCGAAACTCCGCAAGATTGTTGAACGATACGGTCAGCGTTCCGTTGTCGGCTTCTTCGATGAATGTAACCACACCGTAGTCTGTAAACGTCACCTGTCGGAGCTGCGTCAGAGAATGGTCAAAGATCAGAACATCCGCATTGATGTTCAAAACCAAATATTGCTCCGTCACGACCAGCCTTGTCTGCCAATTCGCGCCGGAGGGCAGCACGACCTCGTGCAGAACGGTTCCCGTATTGTCCGCTATGAACAGCGTTCTGGTCAGCGTTTCCTGATTATGATCGGTGAGACCGAGTACCGTTCCGTCCGTGTCAAGCAGCCAGAATGTCCCGATCCGCTCTCCGTCATACAGGTCAACAAGACCTTTGTGGATGACGGATTCAACCAATTCCCCGTCATAATCGAGCAGTGCGGTATAGAGTGTATGTTCCGATTCGATGTAGGAATCCATCGGCACACAGATACGGTCGTGCATGTGGTATGGATAATTGATGGCAATTGCGCCTGTGCCGACAGCAGCTTTTGTATCCAGCGCAATCCAATCGAATGACATGGATTGCAGATTCCGCGCGCGTTCTTCTGCCGACAGCACGATACGACCCGTACCGTCACCCACCTCACTGCCAACTGTGTCACCGCCAATCATCTGTGTTCCCGTCTGATCGGTCGTCGGCGAACCCATGTTCTCTCCATGACAGCCGCACAGCAAGACAAGCAGAAGTGCAAGAAGAAGCGTTACGATGATATGTCGTTTTTTCATACGTTTTCATCCTTTCCCGGTCAGACGACCGATTGCAGAAAATTTCGTGTTATAATATCAATCATGATATGAGCAGCGGGATCTTTCGATGCTCATGTCATATTGTTCAGTATAAAAAATACACCTATATGTCTTGACAAGCAGACCGGAATGAGGTCATTTCATAAAAAACTGTAAAACGCCGCCGTTCATCAAATCCCCTGTCGATATTTTATAGTTTTCTACACGCTGACCGTTCAAAAATACGCTGTCTACATATATCTGATTGCTGTTTTCACGGTGAACCTCAATGTTCAGACGTTTGCCGTTATTCAGAGAGATTTCTGCTGAATCGATCTGTGGTGCACCTACAAGGAATTCTCCACTTCCGCTTACAGGGAAAATACCGAGTGTATTCCATACAAAAAGGGAAGACAGACCGCCCGAATCGTTGTTTCCGGGAAGTCCGCTGCGTCCAAAACCAAAGGAACGGAAAACACTCTCACGGATGATCTCACAAAGTCGGTCGTGACGATCTGCGTATATATATGCGTAAGGAGTCTCCATATCACACTCATTGTTAAAGCCTTCGAATCTGTGATATGTGTTTTCCGCTATTTCACGATCTGCGCCTAAATATGTCAGCTGTTTTACGCTGTCCCCATGAAATCCGAAGAAGTCGTCAAGCATACGGGCAAAATTCTCTTTGCCTCCGGCCAATGCAACCCTTTCCTCCATATTTTTCTGTATTCTGAACGAATACGTATATCTGTCTCCCTCGTAATAGTTCGAATTTTCCGACATCAGTCCGTCATCTGCATACGCATTTCGCCAATTCTCGGCAAGTACTGTCAATCTGTGACGCAGCTCCGCATTTTCCGTGATTTCCGAAACACACAAGCAGGCATCGGTCGTATCGAGAATATGCGTATATCTTTCAAAAGTACCGTTTGAAAGAAATTCCGAAAAATCCTGCCGCGCGAATTCCCGCTCGACACAATCCTCTATATCTTTGACATCAACGCCGCGTACGCCCATATGGTAAGCATCGCAAAGGGTCAGTATTCCCAGCATTTTTGCCTGCTCCTCACACGGGAACACATCACTGAGGCCGAAGCTGCACGGGATCTTGCCCAAAGTACGGCTGATATTGATGATTCCTTTCGCGATACGTTCTCCCTTTTCGGGATAACACATAAGGATGAAGGGAAGTGCCGTTTTATACTGATCCCAAAACGTCGCAAAATCCGTTACCGTGTCACCCTCAACACCAAGAACGGTTTCTCCGATCATATCTGCCGGTTTTATCAGAGAATGATATAAGTTGGAATAGAACTTACGCTTTAACCCTTCATCATCCGAATCGAGCTTTATGACTGAAAGATAGCTGTTCCATACGGAGCGCGCTTTTTCCACAGTAGCCTCAAAGGATAGGCATGATTGTTCCACTTCATTTTTGGCTTTTTCATAAGAAACCGTAGAATAACCGACTCTCAGTAATGCCGTTTTTCCCTCAAAGTTTATCACAGCACCGTATGGTGAAATCATATCGGAAAGAATCGCTTCATCAGATTCTTTATACTGTTCAAACAAGCGAATTTTCGGTGCTGCTCCTTCCACCTTGACGCAGAAATAAAGTTTAACTCCTGAAAAAATGCCTGAAAACGCCACGGTATCATTGCTTATTATCTCGAGCTTCGGCTCACTTACCTGCGATGAAAATCTTTCGCCAAAGCAGCGATCAAGTCCGTCGTTCGAAAAATCAACCGCGATTCTGCCTCCGTCAGCAGCAAAGGTGTATCTGTGAATCGCAACCCCGCCATCCACACTCATCTCACAGGTTACGTCACGGAGCGTTGCCTTATAATAACCGGGACAGCCTTCCTCATTCTTCAACGGAACACATTCACTGATTTTTGATATATCATCCCCGTAAAAAGGAGTCGTCACGGCGTAATTATAATAATAACGGATTGCGCCGGTTCCGGATTGATGCAAATGAGAGAACCCCTTTGCCCCAGGCGTATCGCTCAGCTTCCGAATCCCGCCGCATGAGCTGGGATAATGCGTTCCATACCCCGTGGGATAACCGCCGCTGTATGCGCCAACCGACATTTTTCCAAACGGAAGCACCGCGTGCGGAATCGTATTACCGCAAAGCGCCTTTATATAAAACCATTTCGATGCCAATCCGTCATCAAAAAAACGATCGGTCTCTCCATTTCCGTAAAAAACGTCCACATATTTTGTTAAATCGTTCATTTCCACAAAATCTCCATTCTCAACATGATAAATTATTGAATTCTTTTATTATCCTGAAATAAAAAAGAATTTGAAGTTAATACGATTATTTTTGTTTATTATAACATAAGCCGGGTACTATGTCAATGATATGGTATCTTCATAGGTCATATCGTCGATCGTCAGTGTATCGGTCGTACTGACCGGGTTTCCGCCGTTATAGGCTGTCAGGATATTGCCGTGTTCGTCACTTCTGTGCCACAGAATCACCACATCCTCGTCTCCAGCATTGACGGTCTTGACCTGCAAAGTAACAGGTGTTTCCCCGTCATAGACAGAGACTTCGGTATCACCGACGGGGAGAATATCAAATTCAGGCGCATCCTCTGCACTGTAAACAATCACCTTTGCAAGCGATGCCTCGGAATGATCCGAGCTGTAGAAATTGCTGTCAAAGGTACAGCTCATATCAAGGTAGAAATAATATGTTCCGGGCTTCAGCGCAGACGGAACCGTAAGCTCCTTGGAATTCGCACCGGCAATCGCAACACCGGTACCGTGAATATTGGATTTTGTCATACACCACTGATACTTGATGTTGGAAGACAGCATCAGGTCTACATCAACATAGGTTCTGATCGTGGTGCTTGTACCCTCTGCAATTGCAATCTCGTTCGGCAGATAATCAATATGGATATCACTGCCTTATTGAAAAATATCTCCCGCAGGCTCAGATTGTCTATGACCGCTATCATATGCAGGCACAATTCGGCAAGGAGGTTCTCGGTACCGTCCGCCTGGAGGAAGCAAGAAAACATAAAGCGAATGCAAAAGAAATCCTTGCCGATATCAATGAGCATACCGACAAGGATTCCGTCAAAAATATAAAAACTACGGCTGCTTCAGAAAAGAAGCTCTACTCTGAACTGAAGCGTTCACGCTGGACACTGTTGCGCAAGAAAGAGTCTTTGTCCCAAAAACAAGATATCGCTTTGCAGTCTATCCTCGCCGATCACGAGAATCTTGCTGTCTGTTATGCCATGAAAGAAGAAATGTGCGATTTGTTTGCTTTGAATGATTATGATACTGCTCTCGATGGATGGATACGGTGGTTTGATGCCGCAAAACAAAGTTCTGTTTTTCCACTCGTTCATTTTGCCGAACTCAAAGAAAAGCGCCTTTTCGGTCTTGCTTCTCATGCGCTTTTTCCGATCAGTACGGGTAAACTTGAAGGCTTCAACAATAAAATCAAAGTTGCAAAACGGATTGCCTACGGTTACAGAGACTCCCGTTTTTTCTTCACGCTGATTCGTTATTTGTCTTTACCGCTTATTAGAGCTTACAATGACGTGTATATTGATGAAAATCACATTTTGAGCGCATACGGAAAGAAGAATCTCGGCGACTATCTTACGCGCAATGGATTTGAATTGATATACAAAAAAGGTGATACCGCCTTAAATAAAGGAGTCCAATACTCCAATATTGGCGATACCACCGATCATAGTATAACACAAGATACAGAAAATGTCAATAGGGAAAACGCGATTTCGCAACATTCGGTAACGGCGGAAGATGTATCAAAAGAAACAGCGAGTATGCTTGCGCGGGAAATTGAAGAAAACGACGGTGTGTGGGGATTCCGGGTTGACAAGTATGACTATCATTCGGGCGAGACCATGCACAAATCGCATGAACTCTATCAAGATCCGATGTATGACGATGACGGTGAGCTACTTTATCCGGAGGGTGAAGGACATTAGTCTACATTTTTCCGTGAAGAACCTTTTTTTGTTCACCGCCGACATGTATATGATCGGAGGAGGATATGTTCTTCTCAAAATCCTCCCTATATCGACGAAGGACTTTGAGAAGACGGGGAGGCGTGCTCCCCGCTCTTCGGGATTACAGTTATTTCACAGAAGCGAGTGCTTCATCCGCTTTTTTGATCCATTCGATTCTGTCGCCGTACTTTGCGGTGTTCAGAACATCGACGGTTTCCACGCCCTGCGCCTCGTCAAGTGTGCCGTCCTTTGCCGCCTTGAGCGTATCGGCAATGGATTTAACTGCATCCAACTGGCTCTTCATGTTGTTGACCATATTGCCAAGCGTCTTTTCAATGCCGAACAGCGTATCGAAATACTTGCAGATGCTTTCATAGTCTTTCTTGCCGGATACACCGATGCGGAAGCTGTAAAGACCCGATACGTTGTGGAACAACAGACGGCAGTAATGCTCCGTTTCTTCCTTGCCCTCGGAATTCTTCTTGGTCTCTTCCTCAAACTCATAACCGTACAGGTCGGCAATGCGGTAGACACACGCATAGGTGGTCTTGCCGAATAAGAAGAACTTGTAACGGTCATCCGTGTACGCAATCAGCCCTGTGGACGGGAAAACATAGATGTATTCACCGCGGCCGAGCTGTTTGGGCTTTTCGTCCTTGCTCTTGCTCTTTTTGAGCGGAAGAAGCAGCTGATTCCAAACCTTGGTGCCGAAATCGACCTGTTCGTGATGGGCTTTGACGGTTTCAAGATCGCCGCCTACCAGATCGAGTGCTTTATAGCACTTCTTTGCGCAGACCTTGCGGCAAATGAAATTGCCGTCCGCTAATTTTTGTTCAGAGAGAAGATTGACTTCCGCTCCGCAGATTGCACAGATATGCTTTGCCATAAGTAGTACCTCCTTAAATATAATACGATCAATATCCGATCGATTTTTCAGGTTTGATCAAGGATCACCAAACGACCGCTGACCTTGCGGTCAAGATTCTGATGAACAGAAAGATATTCGTCAAGCACAGTTCTGGTCGAGGTCGAAATAACCTTGGGTTTTCCGTTTTTTATGACCTCCTCCAACGGCACAGAGAAAAATTCCTCAAAACTGCTGAAATGATAATGCTGCAGACCGATGGTATAAATTTTGCTGTCATCGACGGGCAAACCGCGGAAGGAGAAATCCAGGAACGAATGATTTGTTCGATCATAGACCACACGCATACCGGCGGAGAACTGATAGAATTCACAGTGAGAACCCTCCCAGACCTCATCGCGCAGCATAAAGCGGATCATCTGCTTGAACTGTGCGCCGTTAACCTTGATCATATACAGCGAATCGTCATACGGGAAACATTCGCACAGATCGGAGTACAGAACGGTCGGTCCAAGCTCGGGATTGCGGACACTGCCCGATGCCAGCAGCATGACATCCAGATTCATTGTTTCACGCAAAATATCGGCAAACAGACCGCCAAGCTCCGTTTCACAATATCGGGACGGATGCGTAAGCCGCCGTTTGAGATGGGTAACCAGCCGGTTGTATTTTATGTCCGTCTGATCCTTGTAATATTTGATAATGGTTTCAATCGCACCATCTTCCTCACAGGTATCGGAATTGATCGGTACGTTCGTCCATTCAAATCCCGCAATCCGATTGATCTCCTCATCGATCGAAATGTCAAACCGTCCGACCTGATCGGTACCGGTTCCCGCATGAGCAAGCAGTATCCCGTTGACCGTCTCCGGCTTTTCGATAAAGGTATGCGAATGACCTCCGATGATCAGATCGACGCCCCAATCGGGATTCAGCTTGTAGGCAAGCTCCTTATCCTCTTCATAGCCGATATGCGTCAGAATTACAGTCAGATCGATATCGATTGCGCGATAGGTATTGCAGATGCGTCCGATCTCCTCGACCGCCTCGGCAACGTCAATGAACGAGCCGATGACACCTTCATTGCGCGTCTGTGCCATGACCTCCTCGGTCAGGATACCGATAAAAAGGATCTTCATGCCGCCGACATCCATAATGTGATACGGCTGGAACAGTCTTGCCTGATTCGTTTTGATATGCATATTGGCATTGATGATCGGGAATTTCGCGCATTTTTCCAAAAACAGCAGATGCGCAAGTCCGTAGTCCGTCTCGTGATTACCGACAGTCACCACGTCAGGGGCAAGCATATTCACGATTTCAATGGTGGACAGTCCAAGAAATTCCGAGTCTATGACCGAACCGCGGAACATATCACCGGCGATGCAGTAAACAACGTTCTCCTCCTCCGAGCGAACCTTGTTGATATAGCCGGATAGTCTCGCAATGCCGCCGACCATGACACCGTTGATTTCCTCGGGCAGAAAATCGCCGTGCAGGTCATTGGAATGAATGATGGTTAGCTTTTTCATACGATTTTCATTCCTTTCTGTCAGTTTGTCTCGGGAATCGAAACCCGATTAAAACTTCCCTCCCCCGCCTCCGTGGGTCGCACCGGAAGAAGAAGTATGTGTGCTCGATCCGCCGTCGGACGAAGACGAGCTTTCCTTTGCTGTCTT
>JAZQWK010000376.1:0-1318 GCA_045632325.1 Eubacteriales bacterium | reverse complement strand
ATCGGTACCTGTATCACTGCGATCCTGTCCTCCGTCGGTACGGCAAAGAACGCAAGACGTGCCGCGTTGGTGCATCTGTCCTTCAACGTCATCGGTACCGTCATCTGTTTGAGTGCGTTTGCGGTTGTGAAAGCGATTTTTGCACCGGCACTGCTCGGCGACGCCGCAACGTATGCAGGCATTGCAACGGCACATTCGCTGTTCAACGTCGTATGTACGCTGCTGCTGCTTCCCATGTCGGGGCTTCTTGAAAAGCTCGCTTACAAGCTGATTCCCGAGGATGAAAAGGCGGAAAAGAGAACGGAGCTCGACGAGCGTCTTCTCGTTACTCCCGCAATCGCACTGGAATGTGCACACAATCTTACCTTCCGCATGGCAAAGATCGCAACCGACGCGCTCCAGAACAGCATTGATTGTATGCTTTCTTATACGCAGACCAAAGCGGACAGTATCCGTGAAGCGGAAGATGAAACCGACCATCTGGAGGACGTCATCGGCAGCTATCTTGTCAAGCTCAGTGCAAAACAGCTCAACGAAACGGAAGGTGCGATGGCATCGATGCTTCTGAAGGCGATCGGTGACTTTGAACGCATTTCCGACCACGCGGTCAACATTCTGGAATCTGCCGAGGAAATGCGCGAAAAGAGAATCGTCTTCTCCGAGGACGCCGTTGCGGAAATGGACGCACTTTGCGCGGCAACGCTTGAAATCGTGACGCTGTCCTACGGTGCGTTTGCAGAAAACAATGCCGAGCAGGCAAATCTCGTAGAGCCGCTTGAGCAGGTCATCGACCGAATGAAGGAGCTTCTCCGTACCCGTCATATCGATCGTCTGCGCGTCGGTGAGTGCGGCATTGAAGCAGGCTTTGTCTGGAGCGACCTCATTACGAATATGGAGAGAGTTTCCGACCACTGCTCCAATATTGCAGCCTGTGTCGTGGACACCAAAGAGCAGAACATGAATCTGCATGAATCGCTGAAGATTTTGCGCAGTGACAGCGAATTCTACCGCGAAAAATATACGGAATATACCAAAAAATATCTTGCGTTTATCGGATAACGGTAAATATAATAACAGCGTCGCTTCGGATCGGAGCGGCGCTGTTGTCGTTAGATGTGTGGCTGAATGTTATTTATTTGCGGAAGACCTTTGCGTGGTTCAGGGCAATGCAGACGGCAGTGCCGATGAGCAGTGTAACGAGCAGCTCGACCATGGCGTTTAAAAATACCAGACCGAAGACGAAGACGAAGAACGGAACGGCACCGGTCAGCGCGAACGCATCAAGGACGACCTGTTCTTTGCCGAAGAAGACGTACAT
>JAZQWK010000375.1:0-6827 GCA_045632325.1 Eubacteriales bacterium | reverse complement strand
AGCACTGGGACGGTCTGAAGCCCGACGGCTCCGTCTGGTCGCGTGACATGAACTCCTTCAACCACTACGCATACGGCGCGGTTGCATCCTGGATGTACGGCACGATGTGCGGCATCAAGCCCGATGAAGAAAAGCCGGGTTACAAAAACATCAAGATCGCGCCGATTCCCGATGCACGTCTGGACTGGGCAAACGCGATGATCGATACCAAGTACGGCACGGTCATCTCCGGCTGGGAAAAGTGTGAGGGTGGATTCAAGATCACGGTGACGATTCCCGACGGAGCGACGGCGGATATTACTGTTGGCGAGACAACCGAGCACGTCGGCGGCGGTGTTTACGAATATATGCTGAACGCATAACATTAAAAATCAAATGGGGTACGAGATTTGTGCCCCATTTTTGCAAAAAAGGAGGAAAACAATATGAAACGACGCTCTGAAAGCTCCTTCGGTCTGCACTTTGACTTCCACGCAAGACCGTATCCCGGCAGACCGCCTGTTGGTCTGACCCTGAAAGAGGAAGATATCCGTGAAATCTGTACGCTCATCCGTCCCGATTTCATACAGATCGACTGCAAGGGTCATCCCGGCTGGGCATCGTATCCGACGGAATGCGGCAACGGAATGCCCGAACAGGTACAGGATACGCTTGCACTGTGGCGGCGCGTGACAAAGGAAGAGGATGTTGCACTGTACATGCATTATTCCGGGGTCTGGGACAGCAATTACATCACCAAGTATCCCGAGGATGCCGTGATGCATGCCGACGGAACGCGGTCGGAAAATGCAACGCGCACACAGGATTTCTCGTATGCTGACCGTCTTCTGATTCCGCAGATGTGCGAGCTTGCGGGTAAGTACGGTGTAGACGGTATTTGGATCGACGGCGAGTGCTGGTGTACCGAGACGGACTTCGATCCGCGCACGGTTGACGCATTTGAAAAAGAAACGGGGATTGATCTCGGCGGCAAGCTTCCCGCAAACAGGGGCGATGCGTATTTTGATGAATACCGCGACTACTGCCGTGAGTTGTTCCGCCGTTATGTGCGTCATTATACCGATGCGGTTCATGTAAAATATCCCGATTTTCAGATTGCGACCAACTGGGGCTATACCGATCACATGCCGGAGCCGGTTACCTCCGATGTCGATTTTCTCTCTGGTGACTTTGATCCCAACAATTCGTTCCGTGTTGCGCGGTATGCTGCCCGTGCGATTGCACAGCAGATCTATACCGCTCCCAAGGCAGGCGGCGCATGGGATCTGATGGCATGGAATTTCCGTATCCCCGGTCACATTCCGAAGCATCCTGTACAGATGATGCAGGAGGCTGCATCGGTCATCTCTGTCGGCGGCGGATTCCAGAATTATATCACGCAGTATCCCGACGGCGCACCGCGTATGGAAGAAATCCGACGTATGAAGGAAGTCGGCGACTTTGTGCGTGCGCGGCAGGACTGGTGTGTCCGCGGCAGAATTGTTCCCGAATGTGCGATTCTTCTGTCGACCTATGACCGTCATCTGCGCTCTGACGGGCTGTTCAGCCGCTCCGGACATGAAAATACAGCAGGTCTGACGGCACTGTTCTGTGATACGGGATATTCCGTGGAAATCGCAAGTGAGCATACGCTTGCGGGCAGATATGACGAATACAAGTGCATCGTTGTGCCGGAAATGCATTACGGACTGGATGCAAAGACAGTTGAGGAATTGCTGGCTTATGTAAACAGGGGCGGCAGTCTGCTGCTTGTCGGCAAAAAGACCGCGCGCATGTTTGCCGATGCAGGTGTTCCGCTGACGGTATCCGATACGGCACACGATACATGGCGCTGGGTACGGTGCGGCGATTTTGTCACAGCGATGCCGGGTGTTTGCTCGGTCGGTGCACCGCAGATGGAAAGTGCGGCATTTGTCGGAAATGAAGAACGGAGTGCCCATGCGACAGCCGCCGCGGTTCTGCCGTTCGGTAACGGCAAAATCGGCGTGATTCCGACCAACCTCGGTGCGCTGTACAGTGAGGTTGCGCAGTTTGTTCACCGTGATCTCATCACAGCGGTATGTGATCGGCTGTATACACCGACGGTCCGCATCCGAGAGGGTATCGGTCTTGCCGAGCTTGTCCTGACGGAAAAGAACGGACATCGGTATATTCAGATCCTCAACGCCAACGGTCAGCATGCAAACCGCGCTGTCGCAAACGAGAATTTCCTGCCGCCGATTGTGGATCTTGTGCTGTCACTGGGCAATGTCGCACAGCCGAAGCAGGTGGTGCGTTATCCCGGCGGTGCGGATGTTCCGGTATCGGTGGAAGATGGGGAAGTGCTGCTTCACGTCGGACGTGTTGATGTGCATGAGATTCTGGAGATCATTGATTGATATTATTTGGGGAACCGTATTTCGCGGCTCCCCTTTTTTGTTACGGATTTTCCATAAGTTGTCTGACCATGCGGACCATGTCATCCACCGCCCCCGCCTCCATCTCACACAGCGGCAGACGGTACGTATCGGAGCAGTACCCAAGGGATGCCAGCACTGCCTTGACGGGAATCGGATTGACCTCGGAAAATAATGCGCGGATCAGCGGTGCCATGCGGCATTGCAGGACTGCCGCACGCAGGGAGTCACCCGAAAACCATGCGCGGCACATTTCCGCTGTCATTTCGGGCAGCAGATTGGAAACAACAGAGATGACACCGACCGCACCGACGGACAGCATCGGTACGGTTACGCCGTCAGAACCGGCATACAAGGGAAGTGCATCACCGATCTCCTGCCGCAGAAGTACGGCGCGTTCGAGATCCCCTGTTGCGTCTTTCAGGGCGGCAATATTTTCGTGTTGGGACAGGCGGATGTACGTGTCGGGTGTGACCTTCATGCCGGTGCGGGATGGAACTTCATAAAGGATGACAGGAACGGCACTTTCATCGGCAATCGTCATATAGTGGCGGTAAAGTCCTTCCTGCGAGCACTTGTTGTAATACGGCGTGACCACCAAAATGGCATCAGCACCGACCGATGCGGCATCACGGGCAAGTGCGATGACACCGGCGGTTGTCGGTGCGCCGCAGCCTGCGATGACAGGGATGCTGCCTGCGTGCTTTTTGGCTTCCGTGATCAGATAGCGGTGTTCCTCGGGTGATAGTGCGGATGCCTCTCCCGTCGTTCCCGCGACGACGAGGGCATCGACTCCGGCATCGGTCTGACGGCGGATGAGGGTGTGCAGGGCGGCGATGTCAATTTTCTCGGGATGATCTTTTTGAAACGGTGTTACGAGTGCGGTTGCGCATCCGCGGAAGAGGAGCGGTTTGGTCATAACGGTAGTCTCCCTTTGGGATATGGAATCTGGTATCACAATACAGTGTATGCGGTGAAATCGGATTCTGTGACGGTACAAAAAACAGTTGACAGCAGAGGTGGGATATGTTATAATGAAGCCAATCAATTATATATGGGAGGAACAATACCATGTACGAACATTTTGAGCTTGATAAAAAACTCGTCAAGTGCCATCCGTCCGCACGTCAGCTGGCGGTTGAGGAAATGGAATTCTACGCCTTTGCGCACTTTACCGTCAATACCTTCACCGACAAGGAATGGGGCGACGGTACGGAACCGGAATCCATCTTCAATCCGACGGAGCTTGATGCCGATCAGTGGGTCGATGCTCTCAAGTCTGCCGGCATCAAGGGTCTGATTCTGACGTGTAAACACCACGACGGCTTCTGCCTGTGGCCCTCTGCCTATACCGAGCATTCCGTGAAGAACAGCCCTTATAAGAACGGCCAGGGCGACGTTGTCCGTGAGGTTTCCGATGCGTGTGCGCGCGGCGGCATCAAGTTCGGCGTTTATCTGTCTCCGTGGGACAGAAACTGCCAGGTCTACGGACAGGGCGAGCCGTATGACACCTATTTCTGCAATCAGCTGACCGAGCTTCTGACCCAGTACGGACCGCTGTTTACCGTCTGGTTTGACGGCGCATGCGGCGAAGGTCCGAACGGCAAAAAGCAGGTCTACGACTGGGATCGCTATTATTCTTTGATTCGTGAGCTTCAGCCCGATGCGGCAATCGCCATCTCCGGTCCCGATATCCGTTGGTGCGGCAACGAAGCGGGTGATACCCGTGAATCCGAATGGTCGGTGCTTCCGACGTCGGTCAATCTGCAGGATGAGG
Source organism: Eubacteriales bacterium (assembly GCA_045632325.1). GTDB lineage: Bacteria > Bacillota > Clostridia > Oscillospirales > CAG-272 > RGIG3925. The sequence goes on along the minus strand of JAZQWK010000375.1, from coordinate 2,654 downwards.
TTGCGGCAAACAGCCAGACCTCGGACGACACCTCGTTCCGTGAACGCAAGGTCAGCGAAATGGATCGTGATCTCGGCAGCCGCTCTCTGATGCAGCATGCAAACGGTCTGAACTGGCGTCCGTCGGAGACCGATACCTCCATCCGTCCCGGCTGGTTCTATCATGCGCATGAAGACGATAAAGTCCGTTCCGTTGAAACGCTGATCGATATCTGGTACCGCACCGTTGGCGGCAACTCCACGCTGCTGCTCAACATTCCGCCGGACAGACGCGGACTCTTCCATGAGGTCGACGTCGAGCGTCTGCGCGGCATGGGCGAGTATATCAGAAAGACGTTTGCCGTGAATTATGCAGAAGACGCCGTGATCACCGCTGACTCTGACAACGGCTACGATCTGCCCGAAAACGTCAAAACCGATTCTTACGAAACCTATTATAAGCCCTTTGACGGCGAAAACGTGGTTGCGCTGAATATCAAGCTGGCTGACGTAAAGACCGTCACGCACGTTGTGATCAAGGAGTGTATCCCCTTCAGCCAGCGTATTGAAAAGTATTCCATTGAGGCAAAGGTCGGCGGAGAATGGGTCGAGGTCAATGCCGGAACGACCGTCGGTTATCAGAAGATCGCCAAGTTTGACGCAGTCGAGACCGATGAGATTCGTATCCGTATCCTTGATTCCCGCGTTTGCCCGATCATTTCCTTTGTCGGGGTTTATTGAACCGACACATTCAGGGAAAGGAGCGTCCCATGAATTTTCAGTTTCAGCAAATGAAGCCCGTGATACAGCGGGATTTTGACGAGATTCTGTGTCACTATCCGACCGATCTTCACGCAATTGAGGAGATCATCGCGGCGGCAGACAGTGTTTGGGAGCGTAAGCTGGCGGTCATTGAAACGGCGGCGCGGGTGTGCGACGTGCATTTGTTTGCGCACTATCCGTTTGCGTTTGAGCTTGATTTCGGTGAGAGACGCGAGTGCTGCTATTTCGGTATCGGCAATCATTGTGCAAACTATAACGGACTGGATCAGTCCGAGCTTGCCGCATTGCGGTCGGAGGTTTCTGCGCGCGGTCTTGGTTCTGTCGGCAGTTATTGGGATTTTTTACACAACACAACGGATCATGACAAGCTGTTATCCGTCGGCTTCCGCGGCATTTACGAGGAATGTGAACGTCTCAACGAAACGGAGACCGATCCCGAGAAGAAACAGTATCGGGAATACATCATGCGCATCTGCCGTGCGGTGGAGCTGATGGGACAGCGTCTGCGCAAACGTGCGGAAGAGCTGCTTCCGACGGCTGAGGATGATGACGTCCGCTACAATCTGGAGCGTATCGTAAACTCCGTCAACACTCCTTGGGAGCCGCCCAAGACGTTTTTTGACGCGATGAACGTCATTCTCTGCACAACCTGGTGGATCTCGGGTCTGGACGGATATGAAATGAATGCCTACGGACAGGTTGACCGTCTTCTGTACCCGTTCTATCAGCGTGATATTGAAAACGGTACGCTGACGCATGAGGAGGCATACTTTCTTTTGCAGTGCTTCCTTCACAAGACCGATCTGCACTGCCACTTCAATGAAGAACGCAAGACGTATGACAACGGCGTTTCCGCGATGATCGGCGGCTGTGACCTCGACGGCAATCCCGTCTACAACACGGTAACCGATATGGTCATTGACGCATATACCGAAAACCGTCTGATCAATCCGAAGCTCAACGCCCGTGCGTCTGCAAACAGCCCGCGTGCATACATCAAGCGTCTTGCCGCGCTGATGAAAACGGGCAACAACAACCTCGTCGTCGAAAACGACGATTACATCATTCCGATGTTTGAGCGGATGGGACTGTCCTCCGAGGATGCAAGAACCTACGTCGGCAACGGCTGTCAGGAAGTCATCTGCCGCAATATGGTACACTCCCGTGCGTTTGTCTATCTGAATCTGCCAAAGGTTCTGCTTGACACGCTGAACGGCGAGGGATCTGCTGACGATCCCATTTATCGGTACGGTAAGGCGGATCACACCGATTTCGATGCGCTGTATGCATCGTTCTTTGCCAATCTGCGCTCTTATATCCGCGTCATTGCCGAAACCTACGCGCCGCTGGAGCGACAGCATCCGAAGGTAAATCCCGCACCGATGATGTCGATGTTCACATCCGATTGCATTGGCAGAGGCGTCGATATTTCGGCGGGCGGTGCACGGTATAATCATAAAACGCTGTCCTTTGTCGGCTTCGGCACACTTTGCGACAGCTTGCTTGCACTCCGTGCGGCATATGAAGACGGCTCCGTCGAAACCCTGCTCAACGCGGTCAAAAACGACTTTGCCGATTGTGAGGTATACCGCCTGCGTCTGAAGTCGTCGGACAACCGCTTCGGTCATTCCGAGGAAGCCAATGCATTTGCCGCTTCTCTTGCCGACGCGCTTTCCCACGTCACCGACGGCATTGTCAACGGATGCGGTATTCCGTGGGGAACGTCGCTGTTTACCTACTATCAGTATGCATATTTCGGACAGGGAACGGGTGCAACGCCCGACGGACGTCATGCGGGTGAGATCTTCTCCCGTCAGATGAATATGGCATCCCCGCCGTCACTGACGGAGTCCGCACGCGCGATGTCGGTGCTGACCAAAGCCGATTTCCACG
>JAZQWK010000374.1:0-6884 GCA_045632325.1 Eubacteriales bacterium | reverse complement strand
AAATTCCACTTCAACGAACATATTCCATGTATCGCCGCCGGTTTCCGCGGTTTCTCCGTTGATCTTTGCGGCATTGAAAAGATAGGTCCTGTCCCCGTCAAACAGTAAAAACGGTCTTTCACGGCGCTGCAGTGTCAGGACGGTGCCGTCTGTATAGAGAACGGAAAAATCATAAGCAGGGCGGGCTGTGGTACGATCCCAGAAAATGCCGTCATCCGAGCGGAATGCGACACCGCCCTTTTTCAGACCCGTAAAATACGCGGCATTGTCCTCGGCGATCATAGCAAAACCCGATTCTGTTTCGTAGACGAACATATCCTCGATCTTTGTTTCGGGAAACAGATCGTCATTGAGAATCGTGTAGGTTCCGTCGTATTGTTCCGCTTTTGCCACGGATACCTTCAGATTGCCGTCTCGGAAATAGAGCAGCACACCGTCTTTGGTCGGTACGGCACACGGATTGTTCGCATCCGGCGGCAGATCGAGCGGGGAATCGCTTCGTTCCCATTCGCCGAGCAGATCGTTTGTCCGTGCCCAGCCGATCTTTCTGGATGCGAATTGACCGTCGGGATTTCCGATATAAAACAAAACATACTCACAGCCAATTTTGGTGATATAGGGATTGTGAGCCATCATACTGTCCCAGTATCCGCCGTCGCGTTTTCCGATGATCACCTTCTGGAAAACGAACGGCTTATTAAGATCGTCCGTTGTTGCCAGAACGATTTCCGAATCGGTCATATACCCGGATGGGAAGCGTTTTTCCTTTTTCCAACGAGCCGCAAACAGATAGTATATGCCGTTTTCCTTGAGTACCGATGCGCACCAGACGTGGTATCCGTCCATGCGGAAGCCTGTTTCCCGCACAGCCGGCATCGTTTTCAGAATTGGATGCTCCATTGACAGTCATTCCTTTACTGATTGTTCTTCATTGTGAAACCATTATAGCAAATCATCAGCGGAATGTAAAGGGTTTGCTACGATTTTGTGAATAATTTTTCCGACGGATTGACACAATGGTTGATTTATGGTATGATTTTCTTGAAATTACATGGAGAGGGGCGATAAACCATGCACGTTACGCTGATCTGCGGAAAGCTCTGCGCGGGCAAAACGACGTATGCGCACAAATTACGGCGGGAGCGTCATGCGGTGCTGCTGTCATGCGACGAAATCACGCTTGCCTTGACGGGACTTGACTGCGGGGAGATCTTTGACGATCTTGCCGCGCGGACACAGGCGTATCTTTACGACAAGGCGGCGGAAATCGTCTCGGACGGGATTGGCGTCATTCTCGATTGGGGCTTTTGGACAAAGGAGTCCCGCGCTTATGCAAGGTCGTTTTTCGAGCAGCGCGGGATACCGTACACCTTTCTTTATCTTGATGTCTCCGAGGAGGAACACCGTGCGCGGATCGCAAAACGCAATGCGGCGGTGAAGGCGGGCGAGGTGCTTGCGTACTATGTCGACGAAGGACTGGCACGGAAGTTTGAGGAGAAATTTGAGGTTCCGGAGGACGGGGAGATTGACGAGAGGATCACGACATGAAAATCAGAAAAACAACCTTGTTATGCCTGATACTGATTCTGCAGATGACGGTATTCTGTGCCTGTCGGGCAGGGAATGGGACTGCGGGGCGCGGTGACACAGAGACAGAAATTCCGCAGACGTGTATCACGGAAACGGAATCACATCTTCCCGACCCGCCTGTGACGGTACCTGTACAGACAGAGACAACGATAACAGATGATACGGAGTATGTCACAGAACCGGTCACAGAGATCGCAACAGAACCGATGACAGAGATTGCAGCAGAGCCGGTCACAGAAGTCTTGACAGAACCGATTACAGAAGTCATAACAGAACCTGTTGCGGAAGCGGTGACAGAACAAACACCCCCGGCAGAATATACAGCACCTGCCTTTGAACGAACGGAGCTGTCTCCGGACGGAACAAAGCTGTTGGGATTGGAGCTTGTGTCCTCCGAGGAGGAAACGGCGTTGGGATTTTTTTCTTACCGTGTCCACGTCCTTGATGCAGAGAGTGGGGAATGTATCATGGTCACACAGAATACAGTGGATATTCCCAAATTCCTTTGGTCTCCCGACAACCGCTACGTCGGGATCTCCTACGGTCACAACCGCTATTATACAGCTGCTTTCGTCCTTGATACCGTGAACGGGCGGGAAATCGATCTGCCGCACAGCGAGTTGTCCGGGCAGATCTTTGATGAAATCAGCGAAGAAGGCATGAGCGGCGGTTTTTACGGTTTCTTTACCGTCCCGCAGTCATGGGACGGTGACGTCCTTCGCGTGGAAATAAGCGGCAATCTTGCGGCGACATGGAACGAGGGACAGATTGGCGGTGTGATCGGATATTATACGTATGATCTTCTGACGGAATCGATCATAGAATGTCCTTATGTTCCGTTTTATAATCAGAATACACTTCCGGCGCCGGAGAACGATACGGAGCAGGCAGTCTACGACAAACTGCTTGAGATTGTACAGAATACGGATTCCGAGCTTCCCGAGGAGCTGATTGCGGCGAACAGAAGCACCTATGCCGCGCTTCTTTCCATGGGCGACGGGGCGTATTGGTATTTATGTGAGCTTGCCTATACCAATTTCGGTCCGTATGATCCGTCCTATGAGCCGATGCTTGCAATCCAATCTGCGGCATCTGCGGCGGTCACGCTGATGGACGGTGCGGATATCGGTGTGAACATGGCAATGACGGAGACGTATGACGTTGTCCGCGAAACGGCAATGCAGTTCTTTGATGCGTACTGCTGTGCAGACCTTGCGGCGGCACAGGCGTTGGTCGATTCGTATGACAATCCGTGCCTGGAGCAGTTCCCGACCGAACCCCGACAGGCGTATCTTTCGGAGCACACGCCGTTTGAGCTGACCCGCTGTATTACGGATGCGGATGGTGGTGTGACGAAGCTTTATGCGGATATCGGCTGGTTTGCAGGGGAAGATCCGGCAGTGTCCTTCGGCATTATATGGATGCATCTCACGATGGAACGGTTCACGCGCACCGATGATGCGGGAAATCCGTATAAGGTATGGTGCATTACCGCTTTTGAAAATGTGAAATAACAGAACAGGATGCCATGCGTTTGCCCACGGCATCCTGTCGTTTTCTTTATTTCAAAATCAAGGAAACTCTCTGATAGTCATTGGTCAGAATGACGTCGCAGCCAAGGTCGAGATAATGCTTTGCAAGCGCGGGGTCATCCGCCCAAAAGACGTTGACCGCGATGCCGTTGGCGTGGGCTTTGTCACACGCGGCTTTGACGTAGGAGTCGGGATCGTCGCCGAAATGCGGTTGGAACAGCTGAATTTTGCAGGAATCTGTCTCCAATGCCTTGTCAACAAGGTCCTCACCCATCGTTTCCGCGCCTGCACAGCGGGCAATTTCGGGTGCGAGTTCTCTCATGCGTTTCAGCATCGGCACGTTGCCCGTCATGAAGTAGCAGTATTTTTCACAGTCGTACTGACGGATGAGCGCGATGATCTTCCCGATTGCCTCATCAATATCGGGTGTCAGACCATGGACATCCTTGACGTGGACGTTCATGATGACCTGTCCTGCGAACTTTTTGAGAATTTCCTCAAACTTCAGAATCTTCAAGCCACGGAATTCCTCTCCGTGACGGATGCCGAAGTCGTACTGCAAAAGCTCGCCATACGTTAAATCCCAGATCTGTCCGTGACCGTCGGACACACGGTCGATGCACGCATCGTGCAGGGAAACGATCTCGCCGTCTTTTGTCATCCACAGGTCAAATTCGATTTCCTCGGCACCGAGTGCAACGGCGGCACCAAACGCAGGCATACTGTTTTCGGGGGCAATGGAATTAAAGCCTCTGTGTGCGCAGATGCGCGGATACGGCATGATCGCGTCGTGGCGTACCATTGCGGGACCTGCGGGGCGGTACTTCCACGGACGGCGGCCCTTTTCAATGTATTCAAAATGCGCCATGTCGGGGTTGCCGAAGCCGCCCGGCTTGTAGAACTTCTTGTGCGGGTCGATATCTACACATTCCATACCGACGGTACTGCGCATATTCATCAGCACCTCACCGCGCGGGGTGACGACCATCGATGCGCCGCCGACGGTACCTTCCTCGTTCATGCAGACCGACGCGCGGACGACGTACGCGTTGGTATTGTACGCTGCGAATTTCGTCATCATTTCCGAAACGTCATGCGGGTCGGAGCGCTGTTGGGAGCATCCTATGATGATATCGGGTCTTGCGCGCGCAAGCTTGGCATAGCTTTCGTAGAAGTAGAAATCGTAGCAGGTTAAAAAGGCATAACGGATGCCGTCGATTTCAATGACGGTCGTGTCCTCATATGCAAACGTATAATCGGAATCGAGATGATAATGAGAGGTCTCACCGGGTGTTAAGTGCTGTTTGTAATAATGCCCGACCACGCTGCCCGTGCGGTCAAAGGCGTACGTCGTGTTGCGCAGTCCCGTTGGGGTTTCGTGGTTGGCATTGACGAACAGCACGGCATTGCAGCGACGTGCGGTTTCGGCACATTTGGCAATCAGACGGCGGTTGTTTGCGGTATAGCTTGCAAGCATTTCCGCCTCGTCCTTTGCAAAACAAGGGACGTCCGACGATTCTGGCAGGACGATCAGGTCCATGGATTCGTCGCACCGATCAAGCAAGTCGAGAATCCATGCGCTGATATCGGCGGTTTTAGCGAAGTCCATTTCGTATTTGGGCTGGATGATACAGACTTTCATAATCTTCACCTCGCGGTTCTTATTTCTTTCATTATAATCAGATTCCGCGAAATGTCAAGTGCAATGGGGAAATTTTTTGCGGAAGTTTGTAAAAAGTATTGCCATGAAACGGTTTTCATGGTATACTGAAAGAAAAAAGAGGAGGAAATGGGTAGGGAGAGACTGTTTTAGAGTTGATGGTGATGATGGTTGGCGCAGATGCTTCTCTATGACCGTAGGGCGGGTGGCTTGTCCCCCGCCGCATAGGGTGAACAACATTCCAGCTTTTGATATAATATGTGGGACATCTGTATTTTCGAATATTTCCATCATTGAACTTGTTGTGTTGCGGCAGGGGTCAAGCCCCTGCCCTACGAAGTATTTGCTGCCGTCTGCGCTGATATTAATCATCAGCTATCATTCCTTTACCCATGTAAAAAACCATGACCGAATACGGATATTCCTTTGACTATTCCAAAACCATGATGATGAAGCTGTTTTTATCATCTCCGAACGTGCGCGAGGGCGGATGTTACCGCAACTGCTCCTTTGAGGAAGCACTGGAGGTCATAAAACAGACAGACGCGCTGACGCTCGGCGTGCCGAAGATCATCTATCTCGTTGGCTGGCAGTACAACGGTCACGACGATAAGTACCCCGCGTTCTTCGAGGTCAACTCCGCACTTGCCCGTGACTGTGACGAAACGCCGCTTGACAGTCTTTTGTGGCTTATGGAGGAGGCAAAGCGGTACAACACGACCGTCAGCCTGCACATCAACTTCTCCGATATCTACGACGACTCACCCTTGTGGGACGAATACGTTGCAAAAGGTGCCGTGATCCGCGACAAGGATGGCAAGCCCGACCCGATTGAAGAATACAACGGCAAGCCGTGCTACAAGGTCTCCTTCAAGGAGGAATGGGAGACGGGGCTGTTTCTCTCTCGCTGGAATCGGCTTTGCGACATGATTCCGCTGCGGAAGATCGGTACGGTGCACGTTGACAACTTTCTGTGCTGCTACAACAACTGCCCCGAGGTTGATATTGCCGAAATGCAGGATTATCGTGACAAGATCCTTGACCATATGCGTGCAGAGGGTGTCGACGTTACCTCCGAGTTTACCTACCGCGAAGGACCTGCGGGACGCGACACCTACAGCCATTTCTGCATGGGCACAACGATGTATCCGATCCGCTGTCTCGGTCGTATCCCCGCGCTTTGGTGGTTTGACAATCTCAAGGACGAAGAATACCTTGCCTATCCCCCGTCCTATTTTGGCGGCGGTCTTCCGCACGACGCGGCGTTTGCCGACGTGTTCTACGGCAACATTCACGGCGAGGAGCTGTGGCTCGGCGACAATCTGAAATCGGGCGCGTGGGTATCGGACTATCTGCGTCAGTTCTGTATGATTCAGCTGCCGTATTTCTGGCTCGTCGATCACAAGCGTCTGTCCATCGTCAATCACGCGGACGGCTCAAAGACGGTCTACTGCGCGGACGGCATCGTCTGCAACGGTGCGGATAAATCGATTTGGCAGAACGGTATTATGTACAAAAACGACCGCTTCGTTTCTCTTCCCGTTCCGTGGATGGAGGATGCGTACGTAGTGTATGCCGACGATGCGGAGGAGAAGGTTCTGAATCTGCCTGCGGCAAACGGAAACTATCGTATGCTGAAGATCACACCCGCGGGACTTTGCGACGCGGGAGATGTTACCGTGACAGACGGTAAGGCGACCGTTTCCTTTGCGGGCGGGGATGCATACCTTCTGCAGCGGTAAGGCGGTAAACGCACCACAAAATCATAAACGGCAAAAGCAGAGGAGAGTCGCGAGACTCTCCTCCAATCGTTTTGTGCAAAATCGGTTTATTCCATTGTAATCTCGAAGGTCTGCAGACCTGCTCCGCGGAGCGCAAAGACTACGGAGTTGCCGACGTTGGCGATCTCACCCGTGCGGTTTTCGTCAAGGTCGGTCTTATAAACTGCGGCGATATGGCAATCGGGATAGGTCAGCGTCAGACGACCGAGCGATTCCTCCGTGCCGTAGTTGTGGACGCGGACGATGAGGGACGTTCCGTTCCAGCCCTGCTTGACGGCGGTGATCTCCAGATGCTCGCCGGTGATGGACAGCATCGAGCCT
>JAZQWK010000373.1:0-7322 GCA_045632325.1 Eubacteriales bacterium | reverse complement strand
GCCGGTGCGTTCCACGGCGTCGGTGAGCCCGATACCGTCATCAACGTCGGCGTTTCCGGTCCCGGTGTCGTTGCCAATGCAATCAAGCGCGCAGGGGACTGCGATTTCTCAACGCTTGCCGATATCATCAAGAAGACGGCGTTCAAGATTACCCGTATGGGTCAGCTCGTCGCCTACGAAGCATCCAAGCGGCTTGACACCCCGTTCGGTATCGTTGACCTGTCCTTGGCGCCCACGCCTGCCATCGGTGACTCCGTTGCGCATATCCTTGAGGGTATGGGGCTCGAGCAGTGCGGCGCACACGGTACCACGGCGGCACTCGCTCTGCTCAACGACGCAGTCAAGAAGGGCGGCGTCATGGCGTCGTCTCACGTCGGCGGTCTGTCCGGCGCGTTCATTCCCGTATCGGAGGACCAGGGCATGATCGACGCGGTAACGGCAGGCTCTCTGTCGCTTGACAAGCTGGAAGCGATGACCGCGGTCTGCTCCGTCGGTCTTGACATGATCGCCATTCCCGGTGATACGCCGGCAGACGTTATCTGCGGCATCATCGCCGACGAAATTTCCATCGGTGTTGCCAATACCAAGACGACGGCTGTCCGCGTCATTCCCGCATGGGGAAAGAAGCCGGGTGACGTCGTATCCTTCGGCGGTCTGCTCGGTTATGCGCCCGTCATGAAGCTCAATGAAAAGTCTCCCGCGGCGTTCATTGCGCGCGGCGGACGGATTCCCGCACCGATTCACTCACTCAAAAACTGATTTTTTTCAATTGCCTGCTGCATACACAGACGGCGCGCCCATGATCGGATGTGTCCTACGTGCTGTGCGGCAGGCTGTTTTCAGGAAAGGAACTTCCGACAATGAAACTCATTCACACCTCCGATTGGCATCTGTGCTCATCCATGGAACGCCGTTTGTCAGAGGATAAAGCAAAGATGCGCCGCACGGAGCTGTTGTCCCGCTTTGCCGATACGGTCGCGTGGGCGAAGGAAAACGCGGTCGACGCGGTGCTTCTGTGCGGCGATTTGTCCGACGACGGGGTGCTTCCGTACGACGTGCAGGAGTATCTTCTTGCCGCCGTTGCAGGCGCCGCACCGATCCGCTTTTATCTGATCGCGGGCAACCACGACCGCATCTCCGACCGCACGCTCGGCGGCTGTTTCACGCGCGGCAGGGAGGAAATGCCTGCGAATCTTCATATCTTTGGAGAAGAATGGTCGTCGGAGGCGCTGTCAGAGCAGGTTCTGATCCACGGGCGAAGTCTGACGGGTGCGGCAGTACCTGCGGATATCCCCGAATTTCCTCACGATCGATATAACGTCCTCATGCTGCACGGGGAGATTTCCGAATCGTCCTCCGTGCTCGGCGGTGAGGAGGATATCCTTCCGCTGACCGCACTGCGCGGCAAAAACATCGATTATCTGGCACTGGGTCACGAGCATACCTTCCGACACAAAAAGCTGGATGCGCGCGGGACGTGGTGCTATTCCGGATGTCCCGAGGGACGCGGCTTTGACGAGTGCGGACAGAAGGGGTTCGTCGTTCTGACCCTGGACGGCACGCACTGCACGGGCGCATCGTTCGTGCCGTTTGCAAAGCGCACGCTGCACGATCTGCGGCTCGACGTGACCGATATCGACGGCGGTATCTACGCGGCGGAGCAGGCACTCGGTATGCTGGTGCGCGATATCCCTGAAACGGACCTTGTCCGCGTGACGGTATGCGGGGAAGACCCGACCGAGCACGGACTGGACTTGAACTATCTATCCCATCGGCTCTGTGCGCGGTTTTTCCATGCGGAGCTGCGGGATGCGCGAGAGCAAAAACGGCAGGTGATTTCCGACGGCGACGTCTCCCTGCGCGGCGCGTTTGTCCGTGCGGTGGAAGCGCTTGATCTGTCGGAGGACGACAAAAACGCGGTTCTGCGGTGCGGTCTTGCGGCACTGATGGGAAGAAATGACGATACCTTGCCAAGAGAGGAGGGCGGCGTATGAAGCTGATTCGATTGTCGGCAGAGAACTTCGGCGTTCTGCATAACGAGGTCGTGGACTGTCATGCGGGGCTGAACGTCTTCTGCCGCGAAAACGGTGCGGGGAAAACAACGCTTGCCGCCTTTCTGTGCGCCATGCTGTACGGGCTTCTGTCCTCCCGCAAAGCCGATCTTGAAGAAAACGAGCGCAAAAAATACCAGCCGTGGCAGGGTGGTCCGTTCGGCGGAAGCATGACGTTTTCGGTCGGGGACAAGACCTACCGTGCGGAACGGTATTTTGCACAAGGAAATACACAAAAGCGCGATACGTTCGTTTTGTACGACCTGTCGGACAACAGCGTATCGGACGATTATTCGGAAGATCTCGGATTTGAGCTGTTCGGTCTCGATGCCGCGGCGTTTGCGCGGAGTGCGTATCTGCCCCAGCGGCTGATGACCGACGATCGCGGCAATGAAAGTATTTCCGCGAGATTGAGCGCGGCGATGGAAGGTTCCTCGGATGCGGACGACGGGGATCTCTATCGGTCAGCCGTCACCGTTCTTGACAAACAGCGGCAGTATTATCAAAAGCAGGGCGGGCGCGGATATCTTGCCGAGCTTGACGAACGCCTTGCCGCACTGCACGAAAAAGAATATGCGGCAAAGACGGCAAAGGCGGATGCGGAAGCGTATTCAGAGGAAGCACGGCAGCTTCAAACGGCGCTTGACGGATTGCAAACGGAGAAACAGCGGCTGTGGGATGCGCAAAACGGCGCACAGACGCGTCGGGCACTGCTTGCACACGGACGGTCGCTTATCGAGCACCGCGATGCACAGCTTGCCTCTGCGGCAGAGACGCGGCGGTTTCTGCATCTTGACGATGACGACGGCATCGCTGACGGTCGGTACGGCGAGGGTGCGATTGCAGCAGCGGAAAAAGCCGTCAGAGAAGCGGCGCTTCTGCGTGACAAGCTTTCCTTGACCGAGGAAGCCGTCACGCGCGCAGGAGAGGAGCAGAACCGCATCGAGCGTCGATTTGCAGGCGGTATCCCGGATGCGGAGCAGCTGTCCGCTTTGTCTCACACGGTGCGGTTGTTGGAGGAAATTCCGACCGAGCCGTCGGGCGGCGAAAAGGAACTTCACGCCTGCTTTTCCGAGGAGGAGCTTGCGCGGCATACGGGTCAGGCACTGATGCATGCGCAGATGGCAGAGGTTCTCGCACAGCCGCAGATCGCCAAAGAAGCGTATTGCGCGGCGATGGAAGCGGCGGGTATGGACGTCGGAGACGTACTGCCCGATGAGGATACGATGCAGGCGTATGCCGATATGCTCGGCGAAATTGCGTCCAACCGCGAGCGTCAGGCTCAGATATTGCCAAAGAAAGAGGAGGCTGACGCATCCCTTGCGGCACTGCTGGCACAGTATGCGCAGATTCCGCCGCAGAACGAAATTGTCGTCATGCGCTCCCGTTTTGACGCGCTGCGCGGCAGAACCGAGGAAATTGAGGAGCTGGAAGCGCGTCAGCGTTTGGCGGTGCAGGTCGATGAGAGCATCCGCCGCCGACGGAGGATCCGTATCGCACTCGGATGCGGATTGCTTTTGATCGCCGCGGTTCTCGCGCTGCTGTACGTCGCGGCGTCTGACGTTCGTCTGCTGTTTGCGGGTGTGCCTGCGGCAGCTGCGGGATTGCTCCTGCTTTTGCTCGGCATCGGAACGAGATCCGACGACAGCGACGAAACGCGTGCACTTGAGGATGCGGCACTGAAGCGTCTGTGCGTCAAAAAATCCGAATATGAAACGGAAAAAACACAGATTTACGAATTTCTCGATCGGATCGGTGCGGATGCACCTGCTGTCTTGGATGCAAACGATGCGGCGGTGCGCTTTGACGCGGCGGCATCGGCGGCAAGAGAACGAGAGGTGCTGTCCTCCCGTGCCGATACGCTCGGTCAGCAGTATGAACAGCTGGCAGAGGAGGAGGCACGTCTCTGTGCCGGTCTGACCTCCTACACGAAAAGCGGCGGCGGTGAGCTTGCCGACGTCGGCGACGACCGTGCGGTCTTCTCCGACTACCGCAAAAAGATCGCCGTTTGCAGGGAAGCCAAATACCGCTATGACGAAGAGGAGCGTACCCGTGCACAGGCGCGTGCCAGACAGGATGCGCTTGCTCTGGTACTGCAGCGGTATTTTGCGGAAGCAGAAGCGCATTGTCCTGCCGACGTGCAGAAATGCGGCGACACGGATAACGGAACGTATGCAGAGCGCATGACGGCGTGGTGTCGGACGGCAGATCTGCTCCGTATCCGCATGAGTGAGGCGCAAACGGCAGGAAAGCACCGTCAGGAACTGCTCGACACGCTTGACGGAATGCTGCGCACGATGCTGTCCGCGGATACCGAGCTTTCGCAGGACGGGGAAGCGGCACTCACGCTTGCAAAGGATATCGTGGCTGCATGCGCGCGGTATCAGACGCTTGCCGACGAAAAAGAAAACGCCGTTGAACAGCGTGCGGCACTGCAGCTACAGATTACCGATTGTGATACGCAGGTGCGGCAGATTCTAGACGGATATTTTGACGATCCGTCGGTGGATGTCGAGGATGGTCTGCGGCTCATCCGAGCAAAAGAAGCGGCATTGGCAGAGGATATGAACCGTCTGCGCGCGGCACAGAAACAGGTATCCGTCTTTCTGTCCGAGCACGGCATGACCGAGGAGATGCTCGCGGATAATGCGTCCGGGGCGGAGCACGATGACAAACGGCAGGCGGAACTTGCGGCGCTGGAAGAACAGATCCGCGAAAAAACCGATCTGTGTGCAAAAGCGCGGCAGAATGCGGAACGCGCATCCCGTCTCGGCGCGGAAGGCGGCACCCTCCGCGCGCAGATTCTGCATACGGAGGAGCAGCGTACGGAAGTGATGCGCGCGCTTCGGATCATCCGCACGGCACAGACGTGTTTGGAACAGGCGAAAACGGCGATGTCGACGCGGTATCTTTCCTATATGCAGGCGCGATTCCGTCTGTATTGGGGACGTATGATGCATCTGACGGAGGAGGCGACGGCGGCAATGTCGCTGGATGCCTCGTTTGCCGTGCAGAATGAGGTGCTCGGTGCCAGACGCGAATCGGGCTATTTCAGCCGCGGGCTGCAGGATTGTATGAATTTCTGCGTCCGTCTTGCGATGATCGACGCGATGTATACCGACGGCGGACGGAAAAACGGCGCGGTTTTGCCGCCGCTGATTTTGGACGATCCGTTCGTCAATCTCGACAAACAGCATCTGGAAACGGCAAGAGCACTGCTTGATGAAATTGCCGAACGGTTTCAGATCTTGTATTTCGTTTGTCACGAGAGCCGTATGTGATGATGTATCTGAAAGCAGCGGCGCAGACGGCTATAAAAAGACAGTAGGGGCGAGCATTGCTCGTCCGCAGCAAAAAACATCGATGATGTTCCCGGTTGACTGTTTCATGTTCAACCGACAGCATCATCGATGCACTATGTGCGGACGACCGATGGTCGCCCCTATATATTTTTGTTTTTCTGCAATCAGCGCATGCCGTATTCCTTGATGACGAAGTCCATATCCTTGTCACCGCGGCCGGAAAGGCACATGAGGACGGAACCGCGTCCCATCGTCTTTGCCAGCTTCATACCGTAAGCAACGGCGTGTGCGGATTCGATGGCGGGAATGATGCCTTCCATGCGGGAGAGGGTATAGAACGCGTCGATCGTTTCATCGTCGGAGATGACGTCGTACTTGACGCGGCCGAGGTCGTGCAGGAATGCGTGCTCGGGACCGGAGGACGGATAGTCCAGACCGGATGCGACGGAGTAAACGGGTGCGGGATCGCCGTTTTCATCCTTGAGCATGATGGAGTTGAAGCCGTGCATGATACCTTCCGTACCGTAGGTAAGGGAAGCGGCGTGATCGCCGAGCGCCGTACCGCGTCCGAGCGGTTCGACACCGTAGATGTCAACGGGGTCGTTTAAGAAGCCTGCGAACATACCCATGGAATTGGAGCCGCCGCCGACACAGGCAACGACAGCGTCGGGAAGCTCACCCGTCATTTCGGTAAACTGCGCGCGCGCTTCGATACCGACGACGCTCTGGAAGTCACGAACCATCATCGGGAACGGATGCGGACCGAGAACGGAGCCGATACAGTAGATGGCGTCCTTATATTCGCGGGTGTATGCGTCGAACGCTGCGTCGACCGCTTCCTTGAGGGTCGCAAGACCGTGGGTGACTTCAACGACGTTTGCGCCGAGGATCTTCATGCGGGCGACGTTGGGAGCCTGCTTTGCAATGTCAACGGTACCCATGTAAATGTCACATTCCAGACCGAAGTAAGCTGCAGCGGTCGCCAGTGCAACGCCGTGCTGACCTGCACCGGTTTCTGCGATGACCTTCTTCTTGCCCATGAACTTTGCCAGCAGAACTTCACCCATACAGTGGTTGAGCTTGTGTGCACCGGTATGGTTTAAGTCCTCACGCTTGACGTACAGCTGGACGTTGCCAAGGGCATTGGAAAGGCGTTCCAGATGCGTGATCGGGGTCGGTCTGCCCTGGAAATCACGGCGGATGCGGCGAAGCTCGTTGATGAACTTTGCGGACTTACAGATGGTGAAGTACGCCTCGTTGATTTCGGCCATTGCCTTTTTCAGCTCGTCGGAGACGTATGCGCCGCCGTACTTGCCGAAATAACCGTTTGCATCGGGATAATGCTTGAAATAGGTATCAAAATCTACGTTATTGAAAATCATGATTGGTTCCTCCGAAAATATATATCTTTCTTATAGTAAAATGAGACGTGTTTCTTTTGTGGTTCGGACGACCAATGGTCGTCCATACAGATTCTGCCTGAAGTGAAATGGAGAGAGCTGCTCAAGCGTCACCATCGTTTGGATAAAATCAGCATTTGTATGTCCTCCGAAAAAAAACAGCCCTTGCACAGAAGTGTTCTTCTGCCAAGGACGAATCAGCAAATCCTATGCCAAATCCGCGGTGCCACCTTGCTTTACAACGGTCATGAAAACCCTTGTACCCTTATCGGATGCCATCACATCCATCGTCTTTGACGCAGACGGTACGTTGCGGAATACTGCGGGACAAGCCCTGTTCCTCCGCACCCTCAGCGGTCCATTTGACATCGTGTTTCGCACCCGTATCCCAGCATCACGGGCTCTCTGTGGCGGCATCGGTGCCGTTATCTCCGCTTCAACGGTTTGAGCGTTCAATGTTCTGAACGGTATAATTATAACACGCCGCAGTATATTTGTCAATAGAAAATGCTGATTTTTCAAAAAAAGCAACGGATGAAACGGCAAAAAGACGAAGAAAAAACCGTCAC
>JAZQWK010000372.1:0-9304 GCA_045632325.1 Eubacteriales bacterium | reverse complement strand
ACGGCCGTTGTTGGCGAAGTTTTTGAGCGACTTGAGCATGAAGGTCAGACCCGTCTGTTCCTGATACGCCTTGATATCGGCGCAGATGTCCTCATAGTCCATACCCGCAGCGTAATCGTCGGCAATACGGCGGACGATCAGAGAAATTTCGGGTCCTGCGGAGAGAGTATCAACAACGAAGACGCGTCTGCCCGGATACTGCTCCTCATACGTTTTCTTTGCAAGGCACGCGGAATTATAGCTGCCCGACAGACCGCTTGTGATCGTCGTACAGATGACGTCATCAGCATCACCGAACGCCGTGAGCCAGTCGGCGGTGTTGGGACAGGAGCTTTGCGAGCGTCCCTTGTAATGGAATAAAAAATCGACCATTTCGTCCACGTTCAGCGCATCGTCGTCGACGAATTCGCGCTCTGCGGTAATGAGCTTCATCGGCGCACAGGCATAGCCGATATCGGCATATCGGGTATTGGCAAAGGATAAAATGTCGGATGAAGAATCCGATACGATCTTAAAGCGTCTCATATTGTTCTCCTGAAATCATATTCAAAAAGGATGCAAGCTCTGCAGCATCCATCAGTCTCGGTACGGGATAGAGAGGATTTGCTTCTTTTTCGGCTTGTGCGGCAAGGGTCGGAACGTCTTCTTGACAGATGCCGCCGATGGTTTTGGGTATCCCCATTTTCTCGTTGAGCATACAGATTGCCGCGATGAAGGTTCTTGCGCCGTCCGCAGGTGTATCGTGCCCGGTACAGATTCCCGCGGCAATGCCGAGCTTGTGGAGTTTTTTGTGTGCGGATGCGCCGTAAGCATCCAGCACGTACGGAAGGATGACGGCATTGGCGAGTCCGTGCGGCGTGCCATATCTGCCGCCGAGCGCATGAGCAAGCGCGTGAACGTAGCCGACGTACGATTTTGAAAACGCCGCACCGGCTTCATATGCCGCATGGAGCATTTCCTCTCTTGCCGCAAGGTCATCACCACTGCTGTAAGCGCGCTCAACGTTGGCAAAAATCCGTCGGACGGCGGATTCTGCGAGCGCACGGGTTTCCTTCGTCGTGGTTTGACCGATGTATGCCTCCACTGCATGGGTCAGTGCATCCATACCGGTGGTCGCGGTCAGATACGGTGGGAGTGTCCTCGTCAGTGCGGGATCGAGCACGGCGTAATGCGGGATGACGGGAAAGCTCATGATCGCATATTTTTTGTGCTGATCGGGATCGGTGATGATCGCGGCAAGCGTGGTTTCACTGCCCGTTCCCGCCGTGGTCGGAATGGCAATCAGCGTCGGCAGCGTTCTCCATACGCGCAGAATCCCCGCCGACTGTCTGATGGTTCGCCGCGGATAAGCCGCACGGACACCGACCGCCTTGGCACAGTCCATCGACGAGCCGCCGCCGATGGCAATCAGCGTATCACATTTATGTTCGCGCCAAAGCGTGTACGCATCCTCGACGTTCTGCACAGTCGGATTGGGCTGTGTGCCGTCGTAAACGGTATATGGGATGCCGTTTGCCGAAAGCGCGTCATACAGCGGTTGGCAAAGGCCGTTTCGGACGATACCCGCATCGGTAACGATCAGCACGGAGCGTGCCGGCACGGTGTGTGCTGATTGGGGTGAAAGAAAGGTGCCGAGTTCTTCGCACGATGCAATGACCGTTGGCTTTCTGTACGGCAGAAGCGGCAGTGCCAGACGAAAGCCGAGCTGGAAGATACGGCAATAGAGTTTTTTGATGAAAAACATATGGTGGCTCCTTTTGGGTTGTGATGTAGACTCCCGCTCTATTCCCTGATGCACGTCTCCAGGCTGTCGGAGATCATAGCAAGGCTGCGGTAGAACGCGACGCGCTCCTCCTCTGTCATGGCGGCGCTGACCTCATCGAGAACGCGGGAGATTTTGGCAGCGACCTTGGCGGCAACCTCTCTGCCCTGCGCGGTCAGATACAGCGGGCTTTTATAGCGTTTTGCGGATTTCGATTCACAGACGATATAGCCGTTGGTTTCGAGATAATCCAGAGAGCGCGAAACGGTCGCCTTGTCCTCCTCACAGCGCTCGCAAAGCTCCGTTGCCGTCAAACCGTCTGCGATGTAAAGATAATAAAGGCACGAAACGTGAGGAGAGCGCAAACCGTACTCCTCGACCTCCTGATTTTTGATTTTCTTGATGCTGCGGCTGATTTTGGTGATCAGCGCGGTGAACATTTCAAACCGTTCTTCCATGGTGGTCCTCCGTTTTTGTCACTTTCGTTGTTGATATCTCAACAAGTCGGACAACAGTATATCACAAACTTGTTGATTTGTCAACAGGTTTCGCCAAAAAAAAGAAGCATACACGGAAATGATGCGCTGTTTTGACAGTTTTTGCGTATATTTTTGACATCATCTGGTAATCGATACTATTATAAACGATATCTCGGAATTTGTCAATGGGTTTTTGTAAAGTTTTTCGCGTTGTTGATAACCCGTAAAACGACAGAAGACGCAAATTCCCTTGAAATCCGAGCAAAACGGTTGACAAATCACCACTTTCGTGCTAATATTATCGTATCAAATAAGGAGTGCGTCCGATACTTGTACATCGGATCAAATCACATCATGAAAAACACAAACCGCATTTATGCTTCCCTGCTTGCCATCCTCACCGTTTCCGCCGTGGTTTCCTGCGGCGATTCCGCACCCGCTGATGACGGCACCGTCACGGCATCCGCCGATACGACAGCCGCTGTCACGGAAACCGCTGTCGTCGACAACGTCCCCGACCGTATTGCAGAGCTCGGTGCACGCGACTTTGGCGGTCTGACGTATACCGTCCTTGACTCCAATCCCAACGACGCCATGCACATCAACATTCCGGGCGACACGCAGACGGGTGAGATCATCAACGATACGCTTTGGTCGCGCGATGCATTCATGGAAGAAACCTACAATATCACCGTCAATTATGAGCAGAAGACCTCGGGCGGTGCGGCAATCGTCCGTGCAGGCGTCATGGCAGGTGACCGCGACTACGATCTCGTCATCGGTACAGGCGGCGGCGACATGAAAACGATGACGACGCAGGGTGTGCTTGCCAACATGGCGGCGATGGAGCATCTGTCGCTCGATCAGAAGTGGTGGTCCTCGCTGATGTACGATTCCCTGCGCTTCAACGACGCGATGTATTTCACGACGGGTGACATCACGCCGACGATGTATCAGATTGCCGCGTGTACGTTCGTCAATACCAAGCTGGCCGACGACTACGACATCACCTGCGATTTCGTCGCCGAGGTCAGAAACGGCACCTGGACGTGGGACCTTGTCGGAGAACTCTCCAAGGACATCGCGCAGGACTTGAACCAGGACGGTCAGTGGGCGTATGCCGATGACCTGTTCGGCAATATCGGCTGCTTCTCTACCTATCTGATTCCCGGATGCGGCGTCGACTACGTCACGTTCTCCGATGACAATTCCGCGCTGTCTCTTGCACCGATCACAGACCGCACCGTTGCCGTTGTCGAAAAGCTGCAGCGCGTATTCCCCGAAAAGAGTATCAAGTCCGAGGGCAACGATTTTTCCAATTCCGCGTTCAAGGAAGACCGCGCACTGTTTTTGACGCACATCACCGAAAGTGCCGCCGTTCATCTGCGCGATATGGAGAGCGATTATCTGATTCTTCCCGTTGCCAAGTATGACGACGCGCAGGAGGGCTACCGCACCGCCGTCAATCTTTGGGCAACCGCGTACGTTGCAATTCCTCTGACCGCAGGCGACGAAGCAAACGGCTTTATCACCGAGGCCATGGCGTACTGGTCGTATAAAAATATGCGCCCGATCGCGTTCGATCTGACCTACAAGGCAAAGACCGTCCGCGACGAGCGCTCCGTCGAAATGCTGGATATTGTATTTGATAATCTGTACTGTTCGTTTGCCGACCTGTACAATTTCGGCGGCATCGGCTCCGTCTACTGGGACGTCGTTGCCACCGAAAAAGGCATCGCCTCCGAGGTCGAAAAGATCACAGGAAAGGCAGAAAAGGATATTCAGAGCTTCATCGAGACATGGGGTGTTTCGGCAGAATAAGTTTTCCAAGCCTGCAGCAGCGTCTGCAGGCTTTCTTTTGTATCGACGTCGGCAAGCTCGTTTTCATCGGACACGGGAACTGCTTTGACAAACGCGGGATACCGTTTTGCCACATACCCGCCGCCCTTGCCCGTCGGCAGCGTCCGCAGCTCCTCAAAGCACCACGCGGGAAAGACGACGGGAGCACCGACGGTATCCTCCCACGATGCGCGGTAGATATACTGCCCCACCGAGGATGCCGCCATCGCAAGGGATGCGACCGTGTTCTTCTGCAGAAGCGGCTGATCGGCAGGACAGAACATACACGCAGATACCGCCCCGACCGCATCGAGTCCGAGCCGCACGGTGTCGTTTCGGTCGGGCAGATCATGAAGCACCACATCAACACCGCGGCGGGTACAGTAGTCGGCGACATCGCGGTGACGGGTCACAACCACGCGGTGCGAAAAAATGCCGTCCGTGGATGCGAGAATCCGCGCAATCATCGGTTCCCCGCCGAAGTCCGCCATCAGCTTGTTCCCGCCGAAGCGTTTTCCCATGCCCGATGCCATGATGACGCATCCGACATCGCCCGGAGGACAGTCGAGATGCAGCACAAACGATGCATCGGTGGGAATGATGCGGGAAATTTCCCCGAGAACCTCGTTTCGCACCACGCAAATCAGACGCTTATGTGCGGCGAGTTTCCCCAGTGCGCAAAGATACGCCTCACAACCAAGCTCCAGATATCCGATTTCGTCGATTACGACAAAATCACCCTTCTCCTCGGCACACCGCTCCAAAAGCGTCACCCCGAAGACAGAAAACCCGTCCTCTGTCGGGCGCATTTTCCGCTCGGTCCCGGGCAGGGTCGGGTCATATACGGCAATCCGGGCAGCTTCCCCCGTCAGATTGTCGGTCATCGTGACAGCGGTCATCGGAATGGCTTTCGTCGTGATGCCGGGATACGTGTTGTGCCTGCATAAAGCACGCAGAAGTGTTGTTTTCCCCGCCCCTCTGGACCCGGTCAAAATCAGATGCCGTCGTCCGGATGCGAGAAACGCACGGCGGACATCGTCTGGATTCGGATACTTACGATCGGTCATTCTGCACTCCCCTCCGCATTTCCTCGTTGTAAAATCTTGATTCTTTATTTTGTTTCCCGTCCCGCAGCAAGACCCATTGCTCCTCGACCCGCAAAAGCCGCACGTCCCCGTAGATCATCCGCAGAAGACGTTCGGTCTCAGCGGGGTCATCGGTCATCGGCGACACATATCCTGCCGTCGTTCCGTCCCGCAAAAACAACAAACGGTCACAGGCATTGAGCGCCAGTATCGGGTCATGCAGGGCAACGAGCGCACAGCCGCCTGTATGACGGACATAGGTGCGCAGAAGATCCAGCGTGCGGTGGCGCATGGCGTAATCAAGTGCGCTCTCCGGCTCGTCGAGCAGCAGCAGAGCTCGGTCACAGACGAGGGTACGCGCAAGGATGCATAACTGCTTCTGTCCCTCGCTCAGCCTCTGATAATTGCGCGCGGCATAGCCTTCAAGACCGACTGCGCTGAGTGCTTTTTCTGCCGCATTCCGCATTGATTCCGTGGGACGTTCGAACAGTCCGAGTGATGCGTGAAAGCCCATCAGCACCACGTCGATGACGGGAATGTCGATTTGTATCCCGCTTCTCTGCGGAATGTAGCCGCATACCTGCGACAACTGCCGCGCGGAGAGGGTTTCCAGTGCTGTGCCGTCGAGCATACACGTGCCTCTGTGCGGCAGAATCCCGCAGACCGCCTTGATCAGCGTCGTTTTGCCAGAGCCGTTGGCACCGAGGATGCCTGTGATACTGCCCGCGTCAAGAGAAAAGGAGCAGTCTTTGATAACACCGCGGTTCTTGTAGCCTGCGGTGATGGATTGTGCTTGGAAGATTGGCATGTGGGTACTCCTGTTTGTGGATTGCAATGGTTAGGTCAGGCGGCGATGTGGGAGATAAGCAATCGATATCATGATCGAATCATCGATCTCTATACCCGCGCATTCCGCTTTCCCAGCACCAGCCAGATCAAAAACGGTGCGCCGAGCAGACTGGTAAAGATACTGACGGGAAGCTCTGCCGCGGCTGCGGTTCTTGCAAGAATATCCGCGCCGAGGAGCAGAATACCGCCGCAAAAGCCGCCGAGCAGCATCGTAGACATACGGTTTTCGCCCGTGAGAAGTCTGGCAATATGCGGTGCGAGCAGACCGATAAAGCTGATGAGACCCGTTTCGCTGATGACGGCAGCAACGGTGAGGGTGGCTGTGACAAGGACGGTCAGACGCATCCGTGCGACCGACATACCGAGCATCCGCGCTTCGCCTTCCTCTGCCGACAAAAGAATGATCTGTCGGTGCAGAAAAAACAGCACGGCGGTGCAGACGGCGCACAGGACGAGATTGCCGCCGCACTCCGATAACGTAATGCCGTTCAGACTTCCCATCATCCAGTATTCGATCGATGCAAGCTCACGCTCGGGGTCGGCGGTCAGCTTCAGCGCCATCAGTGCCGTCTGGGACAAGGCGTGAACGGCGATGCCCGCGAGGACGATCGTGCCGTTTTTGGCGTTGCGGTCAAGGGTGGACAGGACGATTGCGATCAGCGCGGCAAGCAGTGCACCGAAAAACGCCGATGCCGTAACAGCCGCAGCACCGGAGAAAAACAGAATTCCCGCAGCTGCACCCGTCGATGCGCCCGAGGATACGCCGACGATATCGGGCGATGCCAGGGGATTGGAAAACACCGTCTGAAAGACAAAGCCGCAGACACCGAGCGCAAACCCGCCGATGAGACCGACGAGTACACGTGACAGCCGCAGCGTCAGAAACACGCGCCACTGCATATCATCGCCCGCAAGCAGAAGTTCCGGCGACAACGGATATTTTCCGATGAATAAACTGCACAGGGCGAGTGCCGTTAATAGACACCCGCCTGTGATGCAAAGCGATTTAGTTTTCACGGTAGGTAAAGCCGTAGAACGTTTCGTAGAAGCTGTTTGCCGTTGCCCATACGTCAGCCTCTGCCATCTTGTCGGGATGGAGCACTCCTGCCAGCCATACGGAACCGAGCACGGCACTCGGAACGGGGCTGTCCCACGCTTCGGCGTCGCCCGGCATCTGATAGACCTTGCCGTTCGTGACAGCGGCAACACCTGCGAGATTCGGATCGGCAAGAACGTCGTCAACGGTATAGGATGCATCCGATGCAAGGATGATATAATCGGGGTTCCATGCAAGGATCTGCTCGTAGGAAACGTTGACCCAGTAGGTATCGGTGATTTCCGCCGCCGCGTTGACACCGCCTGCCTGTGCGATCAGCGAGGACTGGTACATACCCTCTCCTGCCGTGGACAAAAAGTCGGAGTTGCCCGCAAGGTAGACCTTGGGCGTATCGACACCCGCCAGACGGGAGACAAGATCGTCCTCGGTCTTGTCCATGAAGGACAGAAGCTCGTTTGCGCGCTTGCCGCAGTTCATCGCAGACGCGATCAGCGAAATCATCTCGCGCAGTCCCGCTTCATCCTCGGGATTGACGAGCAGTGCATCGATGCCGAGCGCTTCCAGAGAAGCCGCCGCATCCTTTAACTTCAGAGGCAGAATGACGAGATCGGGCGCGAGCGCGGCACAACCCTCAAGGTCAAATTCCTTTGCCGTACCGACGCTCGGCAGTGCGATCAGATCGGGTGCGGAGAGCTTATAAATCGAACGCTTGTCGGCTTTCGCCTCAATACCGACCATACGGGTATCCAGCTCCAGCGCAATGACGGCACTGGTGGAAATGTAGTAGCCGGAGACGAGCGACTGCGGTTCGTCCTCAATGACAACCTGCCGCCCCGCCGCATCGGTCAGCGTGATCGGATACGTCGTGGTCTCGGGCAGTGCGTTTGCCCTCTCCTCCTCCTTGGGAGCGGAGCAGGCAATGAGCGTTGTGAGCATGAGGAGCGTCAAAAACAGGGATACTATGCGTTTCATGGTTGTTTTTGGATGGGGAGGAGACGGTTTATCATTCGCGCAGGGCGGTATATGCAGCCGTCAGTGATTTTCCCATCCATTCCTTTCCTATATTTTTCAACAAAAATTATATCAAATCCTCTGTACAAAGTCAAGGGTTTCTGCTATAATATTATCAGAAAAGAAAATCACAACAGGAGCGTTCATTATGCTGACCGTACAGAATTACGTGCGCCCGCAGACTCTTGAGGAGGCGTGGGAGCTCAATCAGAAAAAGAAGAACCGCATCATCGGCGGAATGCTGTGGCTGCGGCTTCGCAATGACACCATCAACACCGCCATTGACTTATCGGCTTTGGGTCTGAACAACATCGAGGAAACGGAGGATGCCTTTTCCATCGGCGCCATGGTGACCCTGCGCCAGATCGAATGTCACGCGGGTCTGAACGGATATACCTGCGGCGCGGCTGCTGCTGCCGTTTCCGATATCGTCGGCGTACAGTTCCGCAATATGGCGACCGTCGGCGGCAGTATTTGGGGACGCTTCGGCTTCTCCGACGTGCTGACGCTGTTCCTCGCCCTTGATACCGAAGTCGAGCTTTATAAAGCAGGCAGAATGTCACTTGCCGACTTTGTCACCCGCCCTGCCGACCGCGACATTCTCGTGCGGCTGATTGTCCGCAAAACCTCCGGCCGCGTCGTCTATCTGGCGATGCGCAATCAGAGAACAGACTTCCCGACGCTTGCTTGTGCCGTGTCGGATATCGGCGGTACGTACCGTGCTGTCATCGGTGCGCGCCCGACAAGAGCGGTTGTGATTGCCGATAAAAACGGGCTTCTTGCCGACGGCATCACGGCAGAATCCGCAAAAGCGTTTGCCGACTGTGTCGCAGATCAGACCGTGACAGGCTCCAATCTCCGTGCGTCGGCGGAATACCGAACCCACTTAATCCGCGTTCTGACCGCGCGTGCAGTATTACAGCTCGGAGGTGACGGCAAATGAATATCAAACTGAAGCTCAACGGCAAAACGGTCACGGCACTGATCGATGACGGCATGATGCTGATCGATTTTCTGCGCGCACACGGCTGCAAAAGCGTCAAGCGCGGCTGCGATACGTCAAACTGCGGTTTGTGTACCGTACTCATGGACGGCACGCCGATTCTCTCCTGCTCGATGCTTGCCGCACGCGCCGACGGACATGAAATCTATACGCTGGAAGGACTGCAGGAGGAGGCATCCGACTTTGTCGGATTCATCGCCGATCAGGGCGCCGACCAGT
>JAZQWK010000371.1:0-5745 GCA_045632325.1 Eubacteriales bacterium | reverse complement strand
CGTAAGCGGCGCCGTCGGCGTTGTTGTCGTATTTACCGCCTGCATACAATTCACAGTAGACCAGCTCCCAGTTGTAGCGTCCTTCCGCTTCGTTGTAATCGAGCGGAACGCCGCGTCCAAAGTCCTCGACCTCAAAGGAGTGGTCGGCGAATGCAGTGACGATGATGTCGTGACCGAAGCCTTCGCGTGCTTCGTCAACGGAGTTTGATAAAATTTCAAAAAAAGAGTGCTCACAGCCCTCAAGCCCGTCAGAGCCGAAAATAACGGCGGGACGTTTTCTGACGCGGTCGGCGCCCTTCAGAGAGGAAATACTCTGGTTGCCGTACTGTGCTGCGGAGGTTTTCTTTGGCATGAATATCGGATTCCTTTCAGGATAGTTACAGTTATTATACCAAATTTTTTCACATTTGAAAAGAGGGTAAAGGGCAAATATCGGAAAATTTTTTGTAAACACTTTCCGAAAATTGAAAATTTCCTGTATAAATGCAAAAAAATATGAAAAATTCAGAAAATTTCGAAAAAACCTCTTGATTATTTTCATATTATTTGTTATAATATAGATAGGATATTGTACACCGAAATATCGTACCGCCATCGAACGGCGATGCGTATCATCGTCGGATGATTGGAGCGGTGTGCACCCATTAAATTTCATGATAGGAGAATGGAAATATGATCTCTCGCAACATTACCATTAAGAACAGCGTAGGACTGCATGCAAGACTTGCAACCTTCTTCATTCAGAAGGCAAACTCCTATAAGAGTTCTATCTGGGTCGAAAAGGAAGACAGACGCGTCAATGCGAAGTCCCTCCTCGGTGTTCTGTCCCTCGGTATCACCAAGGATATGACCATCACCCTGATCGCTGACGGTGCAGACGAAGTCGAAGCACTGAACGGCATTGAAGATCTGGTCGTCAACGGCTTCAACGATTGATCGAAGATCGGACGATCGTCTTTGCGGTAAATGAAATACATCGGAGAGCGGGTTATGCGCAGATCTGCCGGTTAACGGTCGTGGCGCAGTCCGCTCTTTTTGTTTTTTGAGAGGAGGTGCAGTTTGATGATGGATCTCGAAATGGAATACACGCCGACCGCAGAAGCGTTGACGGCTGACGAACAGCGTCTTGCCCGTCTGCGCGAGAAGGCCAATCAGCTTCCGCTCAAGCCGGGCGTCTATATCATGCACGACCGACACGATAAGGTCATCTACGTCGGTAAGTCCAAGGTGCTCAAAAACCGCGTGTCGCAGTATTTTCACGAGCGTGCCGCTCATACCCCGAAGACCGCCCGCATGGTGTCAAACGTCGAGGACTTTGAGTACATCCTCTGCGACTCGGAAATGGAAGCGCTGACGCTGGAAAACAGCCTCATCAAGCTGCATACGCCAAAATACAACATCCGTCTGAAGGACGACAAAAATTACCCCTATATCCGCGTGACGATGAACGACGCATATCCGACCGTCACGATGGTGCGCAAACGCACGGCAGACGGCGCTCGGTACTTCGGTCCGTATTCCAGCGCCCAGGCGGTGGCAAAGATTCTCGTCACGATACGCAAATCGTTCGGTATTGCAGCGTGCAAAAAATCGTTTCCGCGCGATATCGGCAAGACAAGACCGTGCATCTACGCGCAGATCGGACAGTGCGTCGCTCCGTGTACGGGCAAGGTATCCTCGGCACAATATAAGGAGATTTTCCGCGATATCACGGCAATGCTGCGCGGATCGTTTGAGGACGTTCGGCGCTCCCTGACCGAAAAGATGGAAAACGCCGCGGAAAATCTTGAATTTGAAGCGGCGGCGATCTACCGCGACCGCATTGAAAGCCTGTCCAAGCTCTGGCAGAAGCAGAAGGTCGTTGCATCCCCCGATGCGGAACAGGACATCATCGGCATTTATCGCGGCGATACGTGTGCCTGCATTGCGGTCTTCTACGTTCGCGGCGGCTGTCTCATCGACTCCGAGCACTTCTGCTTCGGCGCAGATCAGATCATGGAGGACGAAAACCTTTCCGCGTTTTTATCGGAGTTTTATACGATGCGCGAGTTCATTCCGAGAGAAGTTCTGCTCGGATTTGATCCGGGTGAGGAAGAGCTTTCCACGCTCGCATCGTTCTTGTCGGAAAAAGCGGGACGGAAGATCATCGTTCGGATTCCCGAGCGCGGTGACGGACGCAAGCTGTGCGAAATGGCATCTGACAACGCCGAGCAGAATGCAAAGCAGTACCGCCACGAGTCGGAGCGCGACGCAAAGACGCTTATCAAGCTGGCATCAATGCTGGGACTCGAGGTCATCCCCGAGCGCATCGAAGCGTATGATATCTCCAACCTTGGTGCAGAGCATATCACGGCGGGCATGATCGTCTGCGAAAACGGCAAATTCATCAAAAAGGATTACCGCACGTTCACTATTCGCGATACCTCCGGCGCACCCGATGACTATGCGTCGATGAAGGAAGCCCTGCGCCGACGGCTCGACCACGTCCTCAATCCGACGGGCTCGGGATTTGGCGAAACACCGCCTGATCTGATCCTGCTCGACGGCGGCAAGGGTCACGTTTCCACGATATTGGAGCTGATGGACGAGCTGGGGCTCGACATTCCCGTGCTCGGCATGGTCAAGGACGAGTTCCACAAGACCCGTGCGCTGACCGACGGCGAGCATGAGATCAATATCGCGCGCGAGCAATCGGTATTCGTTTATATCTATAAAATCCAGGAAGAAGTCCACCGCTATACCGTTTCCCGCATGATGGGCGCAAAAAACAAGACCTTGAAAACGTCTTCTCTCGAAACCATCGACGGTATCGGCGCGGCAAAGGCAAAAGCACTGTTGTCCCACTTCAAAACGCTGTCTGCCGTCAAGGCGGCATCGAAAGAAGCATTATGTGAAGTCCCGGGTATTTCGCCTGCGTTGGCGGATAAGATTATCGGGCATTTTCAAAAATAAGAGTGGTGAATGCTCTCAATTTAGACACAGGCGATTTGTCCTATATCTGTAGGGGCGATTCACGAATCGCCCGATACATTGCGTTTCATGCTTTTCGCGGCTGAAAACGAATATAAATGATTGATTTGAGGATTTGTTTATTATTTGCATCATCATTGCTTTAGGTTACGGTCGATTCGTGAATCGACCCTACAGCCACAGAGAAGAATCCACACGAACCATCAACGTCATCAAAACAAAAAGACAACACCACCTCAAAATACAGAAAGGAATCCTATGAGAATCATTACAGGTTCGGCACGCAACGTCACGCTGGAAACGCTGGAAGGGGAAGCCACCCGTCCGACGGCGGAGCGCGTCAAAGAAGCGGTGTTCAGCGCACTGCAGTTTGAAATGGAAAATTCCCACTTTCTCGACCTCTTTTCCGGCTCGGGACAGATGGGTCTGGAAGCGGTTTCGCGCGGCGCGGCACTTGCCGTTATGGTCGATGCGTCGCCCGATGCGATCGGTATCATCAAGGCAAATGCCAAGAAGACGAAGCTGTTTGACCGCTGCCGCATCGTCAATTATAAGTATCAGGATTATTTGAAGGGCTTTGTCAAAAACGGCGACCGCCCGTTTGATATCATTTATATCGATCCGCCGTTTACCGAACGCATCCACGGCGAGGTCATGAAGCGTTTGGCGGTATCGGGAGCTGCTGATGAGAGAACCAAAATCCTCGTTGAGTCCGAATCCCCCGACATCTTTGACGGTGACGATGCGGTATTGGAAAAATATGAAATCACCAAAACGGCGAAGTACGGACGCATTTATATCACTTATCTTCGCATGAAGCCGACGGAGGTCGCAGAATGAACGAAAAAATCCGCACTGCCGTCATTCCCGGAAGCTTTGATCCGATCACGATGGGACACCTCGACGTCATCGAGCGCGCCGCTTCCATGTTTGACCGCGTCTACGTCACCGCGTTTTCCAATGCGGACAAGAAGGGCAGTATGTTTACTGCCGACGAAAAACTGCATATGCTGCGGCTGGCGACCGCGCATCTTGACAACGTCGTATGCTCCGTCGAGGGCGGTCTGACAGCCGTCTTTGCCAAAGAGCACGATGCGGTCATCGTCAAGGGCATCCGCAACGGCACCGACCTGGACTATGAAATGACCATGTACGGCATCAACCGCGCCGTCGAGGACGTTGACACGATGTTCATTCCCGCAAAGCAGGAATATATGCACATCAGCTCCACGTTTGTGCGTGAGATGATCCGTTACGAACACGACTTTACCGCACTCGTTCCCGCGTCGGTACACCGTTATCTGTGCGAGGAATGGAGAAGGGCGTAAACAATAACATCATTTGGAAAGGAATTTTTGCATCATGGCACAACTCAGAATGGTTTGGAAAAACAAGGAACCCGCACCCGTAAAGCTGAAGGAAGGCTGTTACGTCATCGACCGCACCACGGACAAGTTCACAAAGGAACAGCTGGCGGACGGCTGGATCGACGCCTGCATCGAGCTGACCGGCGGTACGCCGTGGACGCGCGAGCATTTCTATGAAGCGATGTGGGACGATCCCGCGATCCCCGAAGACGGTATTTTCTTCGCCGTTACACCCGAGGGACGCATCTTCTCGACGGCAACCGTACAGGTGACGCCCGGTCACATCGGCAACCTGCACATGGTCGGTTCGTCCTCCGATGTTCGCGGCATGGGCGGCGGTCGTGCGGTCTGCACTGCGGTCGTTGAATACTTCAAGAAGCACGAAATCAAGCTCGCGTATCTGAACACCGACGATTTCCGCAAGCCTGCCGTCAAGATTTATCTCGGACTCGGCTACCGTCCGTATCTGTACGACGACGATATGGCAGAACGCTGGCACGCGCTGATGGATTACTACGGCATCGACGAGCTGGAAGCGTACGATAAGGATCTGAATGATCTGACGATGTATTCCAAGACGTTTACGGACAGATAAGCCTCCCTCACCGAGGGAGGTGGCACGCGAAGCGTGACGGCGGGAGTTTGCATTGCACATTTTATTGATCGGAACTCCCTCAGTCAGCTTCGCTGACAGCTCCCTCGAAGAGGGAGCCTTAACAGAAAACCCCGTCACCAATCATGATGACGGGGTATTTTCATGTCTTACAGAATTTCAAATCCGAAGAAATCCTTGGTGTTGTTGAACGAGATGTCGCAAACCATCTGTGCCAGCGTATCGATGTCGAGCGGATATTCACCAAGCTCGACCCATTCGCCGATGACATCACAGAGGATGCGGCGGAAATACTCATGACGCGGATAGGAGACAAACGAACGGGAGTCTGTCAGCATACCGACAAAGTTGCCGAGAACCGACATATTCGCAAGCGACTTGATCTGTGCGCGCATACCGGACTTGTTGTCGTTGAACCACCATGCGGAACCGTGCTGAACGCGCGGCATACCGCCTGCATTTTCCTGGAACGCACCGATCAGCGCATCAATACCGGCATTGTCTGCGGGATTGATGGAGTAAAGAATCGTGCGTGGGAGAATATCATTTTTACGAAGCTCACCCATCAGCTTTGCAAGCTCGGTGATCGTCGTGCCGCCGCCGATGATGTCGAAGCCGGTATCGGGACCGAGCTTTTCAAACATTAAGGTGTTGTTGTCACGCTTACAACCGTAGTGAAGCTGCATAGCCCAATCTAACTTGTTGTATTCTCTGCCAACGAAGAGCATGAATGCAGTCTTGAACTTTAATTCTTCTTCCTTGGAGAGCTTCATCTTGTTCTGTCTCTTTAAGAAG
>JAZQWK010000370.1:0-6712 GCA_045632325.1 Eubacteriales bacterium | reverse complement strand
AGACCGGCGACGGCGGCTGTGCGTTCACAAACGAGCACTTCGGCAGCGGCAAGGCACTGTTCATCTACGGCGGCATGTGGCTGATCACGAAGTACCGTGCGTACGACGTCAATTTCGGCGTTGTTCCCGCACCGAAGTTTGACGAAAACCAGGAGCGTTACTACAACACCTACTCCTACGCAAACTGCACGGCATACTCCGTCCCGACGACCGCAGTTGATCAGAAGCGCACCGGCACGATCATGGAAGCGATGGCGGAAGTCTCCAAGTACACGCTGACACCCGCTTACTACGACGTCGCACTCAAGGGCAAGTACATCCGCGACGAGGAATCTGCAGAAATGCTCGATATCATCCTCGAACAGCGTGCGTATGACCTCGGTATGATCTTCAACTGGGGTAATATGTTCTCCACGATCACGGGTCTTTCCACCAACTCCAAGGCGGATTTCTCCTCTGCGTATGCAAAGGTCGAAAAGTCTACGCTTAAGGCAATCGAAAAGTTCGTTGATTCGCTGGATGCGATTGAATAAAGAATTGATCTCAAAGAAGCTGTATTTCGATACGGCTTCTTTTTTTGCTGAATTTTCAATAAAATTTTAAAAACCTATTGCAAAAATCACAAAAAATTGATATAATATTAAAGTTAGTATGCCAATTCGGAAATATAAAATAAAAGAAATTACGATAAAACGACAGGAGCAATCATGGCTAAATATCAGCACGAAATTGAAAAGCGGCGCACGTTCGCCATTATCTCCCACCCTGACGCAGGTAATACGACCTTAACCGAAAAATTCCTTCTGTACGGCGGCGCAATCCAGTCCGCAGGTGCGGTCAAGGGTAAGCAGAGCGACCGCCATGCAGTTTCCGACTGGATGGACATCGAGCAGAAGCGTGGTATCTCGATCACGTCTTCCGTCATGCAGTTTGAGTATGACGGCTACTGCATCAACATTCTCGATACACCCGGTCACCAGGACTTCTCCGAAGATACCTACCGTACTCTGATGGCAGCCGACTCCGCCGTCATGGTCATCGACGCTGCAAAGGGTATCGAGCCGCAGACCAGAAAGCTGTTCAAGGTCTGTGCAATGCGTCATATTCCGATCTTTACCTTTATCAACAAGATGGACCGTGAAGCGCGCGATCCGTTTGATCTGCTTGACGAGCTGGAATCGGAATTCGGCATCGGAACCTATCCGATGAACTGGCCGATTTCCTGCGGTGTCAACTTCAAGGGTGTCTACGACAGAAGCAAGAAGGCGATCGTGACCTTTGACAGTGCACACAAGGGTCGTGAGCGTCTGCGCGGTATCGAATGTGATATCACGAACACCGAAAAACTTGACGAGCTGATCGGTCCGTACCGCAGAGAAGAGCTGGTTGAACAGGTTGAGCTGCTCGACGGTGCGTGCTTTGACTTTGATCTTGATAAAGTGCGCAACGGTACGCTTTCTCCCGTCTTCTTCGGATCTGCGCTGAATAACTTCGGTATTGAGCTGTTTTTGGAAAGCTTCCTCAAGATGACGACCTCTCCGCTGCCGAGGAAGACCGGCGATACCGTCGTTGACCCGTTCGACGAAGGCTTCTCCGCATTTGTCTTCAAGATTCAGGCGAACATGAACAAGGCACACCGCGACAGAATTGCGTTCATGCGCATCTGCTCCGGTAAGTTTGAAAAGGATACCGAATACAAGCACGTACAGGGCGGTAAGAACATTCGTCTGTCCCAGCCTCAGCAGATGATGGCGGCAACCCGTGAAGCGATCACAGAAGCGTATGCGGGCGACATCATCGGTGTCTTCGATCCCGGTATTTTCTCCATCGGCGATACGATCTGCGACAAGAAGATGAATATCGAGTTCGAGGGTATTCCGACGTTTGCTCCCGAACGCTTTGCGATTGTTGAACAGATCGACTCCATGAAGCGTAAGCAGTTTGCCGCAGGTATGCAGCAGATTGCGCAGGAAGGTGCGATTCAGATCTTCTTCGAGCCGAACGGCGGTCTTGAACGCGTCATCGTCGGCGTTGTCGGTGAACTGCAGTTTGAAGTTCTGGAATCCCGCATGGACAGCGAATATAAGGTCAAGTTCCGCCGTACTGCGACGGAATACCAGTTCATCCGCCGCTATCTCAACAAGGACGTTCCGCCGACCTCGCTCAATCTCTACGATACCAAGTGGGTCAAGGACGTTCGCGGACGCGACTATCTGATCTTCCGTTCCGAGTGGTGCATCAAGTGGGCATATGAAAAGAACGAGGGCATCGAGCTTGCCGAATTCGGTACGGCGCAGGATGACGACGAATAAGAACGAAAAATCTGATATATAAGAAGAAACCGCCCGATGCAATGTCGAGCGGTTTCGTTTTGTCTGCGTTTATTCAGCGGATTCTTCAAAATTCGTAATGAACTTATCCAGTGCTTTTGTGTTTGCTTTTTCGCGCTTTGCAACGTAGGATGCATAGTCCTTGGTCTTGTTTGCCGCAAGGGTACGCATGATCATGCCGGCTGCGTTCAGACTTTCCTGATAAACGTATGCAAGGTCGGTCATCGCGGAGTCGTGGATGATGTCGATGATCTGGGAGGACAGGTTGTCGCGGGTATACTTGGTCTTCAGTGCCGTTTCGTAGTAGATCGGCGTGACTTCGTAGTAGCTGTAGTATGCCATGGCTTCCAGCGTTGCGCAGACGGCGTCAACCTTGGTACAGGTCGTCGGCAGGCACATCAGCGTTGCGATATCGTGAACGGAGGAGAGGTAGCTTTCCTGATTTTCGTCAAACTTCGGGAACGGAATGATACCGTAGTCGTCCTTCATGTCACGCAGATTTTCGGAGGTGTAGAGGAAGCCGGGCAGGAACAGAGCCTTGCCTTCGGAGAACCACTGAACGTTCTGGAGCGTCGGGTTCGGTTCGACCTTGTTCATCAGAACACCGGGTGCTTCTGCGATCATGTGATAGATCTTTTCGTAAATGGCGACGTTGTGTTCTTCTTCAACGGTCAGATAAGGCATATTGTCTTTATCGCGGCGGGAGAAGACGGAGCCCATACCGAAACCGAAGTTGTCCATGTTGTTGAAGGAGTTCGTGATCAGACCGTACTGGTCACCGTCGTCGATCTGGGAGTTGCCGTTGAGGTCCATGTAGCCTTCTTCGGCGTACTGGAGCAGCTTGTCGTGCGTCCATTTGCCGTCAAGGACTTCCTGATAGAGAATGTCCGCATCGTCGTAGAGGTTCGTAAACAGATTCTTGTTGAAGTACATCGAACCGATACAACGGATCATGTCCAGGGAAACGTCACCGGTAACGAAGTAGATGTTGGAGTTGGAGCCGATGGACATATTGTCGATGTACTGCTGGGACCACCACGGCTGATCGAGCGCGAGCATTTCTTCGTCTGCAATGTTGAGGAAGCAGTGTTCGAGTGCCAGCTTGGAGGAGTTCCACTGAATGACGTTGTAAAGGTCGTAGGTGGTATCGCCCGCCATCAACACCTTGCGGATCTCGGCACCGACCTGACCGGATTCAACACCGGGGTCAACGTAGTTGAATACCATGTTCAGCTGTTCTTCGACCGCCATATTGCGCTCGTACAGAGCGACTTCGACGATATCGCCTTCGGGATCACCCGTGAGGTCAAGGAAGCGTTCAGCAGCGTCGGAGTTTTTGGTAAAGTACCAGACGTTGATGGTTTCACCGCCGAGATCAAGGTCAGCGGGAAGCGCGGAGGGAATACGGGGATCTTCGGTAACCGCTTCGGTAACGGGTGTATTGTCATCAACGGCTGTGGTAACGGGAGCCGTGGTGTCGGCAGCATCGCTGCACGCGGTAACGATACTCGATGCAGCAAGCAGCGCCGCCATAAAGAACATACGGAGCTTCATCTGTTTCATGATGTAAAATCCTTTCAAAATGATTCCGATCGGAGATTCTCTCATCGGATGATAAACTGTTTTCATTATAACATATATTTTCACGGAAGTCAA
The DNA here is from genome assembly GCA_045632325.1 of Eubacteriales bacterium. Lineage (GTDB taxonomy): Bacteria > Bacillota > Clostridia > Oscillospirales > CAG-272 > RGIG3925. Next base: position 2,726 of record JAZQWK010000370.1, on the reverse strand, counting down.
GAAATTTATCGTCTTTTACCGATAATCTGCAAAAACTTCAGAATGATTTTTATGGGAACTCTTGCAAAATCGGCGATTTCATGATATACTGATAAAAGGAAACACAACGAGTGTATCGGAGAAACGACATGAAAATTGCTGTGATCACCGGTGCAAGCTCCGGTATGGGACGCCAGTTCGTTCTGCAGCTTGCGAAAACAGAACCGTTTGACGAAATCTGGGTCATTGCACGGACGCGTGCAAAGCTGGAGGCTTTGCAGACGGAATGTGACGTTCCATTGCGAATCATCCCGCTTGACTTATCGGATGACGCGTCGTACGACGTATACAAGGAACTGCTGCAGGAAAATCAGCCGGATATCGCAGTGCTCGTCAACTGTGCGGGCTACGGTAAATTCGGTCACTGTGAGGACATTCCGATGGAGGAACAGCTTGGTATGATCGATCTCAACTGCCGTGCGCTGACCGCGTTTACGCTGCTGTCTCTGCCTTATATGAAACAGGGCGGAAAGATCGTACAGGTGGACTCCCTCTCTGCATTCCAGCCCGTCCCGTATATGACGGTATACGGCGCGTCCAAGGCGTTCGTGCTTTCCTACAGCCGCGCCATGAACGTGGAGTTGAAGCCGCGCGGAATCCGCGTGATGGCGGTATCTCCCGGATGGGTCAAGACGGATTTCTTTGACCGAGCGGAAAAGGACAGAAATACGCCTGTCGTATCCTATATGAACGTGCTTTACGAGCCTGCGGACGTTGTAAAAACGGCGATTCACGATCTTTACCACACGAAAAAGGACGTCTCCATTCACGGCTTTCCCGTCAAGTCGCAGGTGTTCGGTGTCAAGCTGCTGCCGCATAAGCTGATTATGAAGATCTGGATGAAGCAGCAGGGCCTTGATCGCAATAGCAGATAAAAAAAATATTTTTATATATCATAATTTAAAACAGAAAGGATTTACCGAAATGAAAGAATACAAGATTAAAATGATGGACCACGCACCGATGTGCTGCAAATGCTGGAGCCGCATTGAAAAGACGATGATCGACGAATGTGTCTGGATGGACGACTATAAGCCCGTCTGCTACGCACAGGTCTGCTACGTCAAGGGCGACGGCTTCTATGCGCGTCTTACTTGCGAGGAGTCCAATCCCAAGGCAGTTCACGAAGGATTCTACTCCGACGTTTACAAGGATTCCTGCCTTGAAATGTTCGCAAAGTGGGACGATGCATCCGATAAGTACATCAATATTGAAATGAACTCCAAGGGCTCCTGCCTGATTGCACTGGGTGCAGACCGTCACGACCGTACGCCGATCGACCAGCTCTGCGGTCATCCGTTTGAGGTCAAGGCAGAAGTCAAAGAAAACGAATGGAACGTCACCGTTCACATCACCGAAGAAGACCTTTGCAAGATCTACGGTATGTCTGCGGACAAGTTCGTTCCCGGTTACGTTATCATGGGCAACTTCTATAAGTGCGGCGATGAAACTGACGTTGAGCACTACGTCATGTGGAATCCCGTCGGTACGGAAAAGCCCGACTATCACAGACCCGAATTCTTCGGCCGCATGGTCATTGAAGCATAATGATTACCAAACAACAGCTGATCGACGATATCCGCGCCATGGGTATCCGCTCGGATGATACTGTTCTGATCCACACCTCCATGCGTGCCATCGGCGACGTAGAGGGCGGTGCCGATACCGTCATTGATGCGTTCGGTGAAGTATTGAAGGACGGACTTCTGCTCGTGCCGACACATACCTGGGCGGTGATTTCACCCGAGAATCCCGTGTACGACGTCAGCAAAACGGTGCCGAATATCGGTGCTTTGCCGCGCGTTGCCGCCTTCCGTGATGATGGCATCCGCTCTCTGCACCCGACGCACTCGATGTGGGCAAAGGGTGTCGGAGCCGAAGAATACGTTGCGGGCGAGGAAAACGCACCCTCTCCCGGTGCGCCCGGCTTTGCTTGCGCAAGACTTGCCGACGTCGGTGCGAAGATCCTTCTGATCGGTGTTCTCAACAACCGCAATACGTTCATCCATGCCGTGGATGAGATCTACGGTCTGTCCGATCGGTTGGCACCCGAGCTTTATACGGTCACCATCCGAGATCGGGACGGCAGAGAATATTCCCATCCGTATCACACGCATTATTGCACGCGGACAAACGACGTTTCGCAGTATTACGTCAACTTTGAACCCGCGTTTCTTGCCTGCGGTGTGCAGACCTTCGGCCGTCTCGGCGGAGCAGAGGTGCGTATCATCGATGCGAAGAAGTGCTGTGATACCGTGATGCACATCTTCCGTCAAGCGGAGCTTGATCCCGCACGGGAGGACAAAGACCTTTGCGTCAGCTTTCTCGATATTCCAACGTCCTATTATCCCAAATAAAACAACGGCGATGCCGCAGGATGACTCCTGTGCATCGCCGATTTTCTTTTCAGAATACAAAATTGCCGTTTTCAAATACGGGAACTTCGTCGCCGTTTTTGGTGATACCCGTGACCTGCAGATCGGCAGTACCGATCATGAAGTCAACGTGATTGACGGAGTGATTGCCGCCGCGTGCATACAGCTCCTCCTCAGACAACAGCTCACCGCCGCGGACGGTGTTCGGATAGCATCTGCCGAGTGCGAGGTGGCACGATGCGTTTTCATCAAAGAGCGTGTTGTAGAACAGAATATTCTGCGCGCGGATCGGGGAATCGTAGGGAATCAGTG
>JAZQWK010000369.1:0-12514 GCA_045632325.1 Eubacteriales bacterium | reverse complement strand
CCCATCAAACAAAAGGCACTCTGCTGTTCTGTATGTGCGCCATGACCTGAAACCAACAGTGCGCGATTCCACATACCAACCGCAGAGAAGCTGCAGCATGCAGCCGTGTGAGCGGGTGAGTAACTTAGTGAATACAAATATCTATAATAGAAGGAAGGGAACGTGAGTGAAAAAAGAGAAATCGAAAACGGAACCCGTATCGGAGGAAGGTTTACGATGCACCAATCTGACCGTAGAACGTACCTTTGGTTCGCAGGATTTGATTGAGCTTGTGGCGGATTATATCGCCGATAAGATTGAGATCGAACATCCCGGGGAGCACCAAAAATGTAAGCGGGCGGACTGTTGACATTGCAGCAGAATATGTGTTATAATAAAACCACCAACCGCTTTGCATGAAAATTTGGAGGAAAACAATGCAAAGCAAGAAAATTATCGCCGCCTGCTACTGCCGTCTGAGTGACGACGATGAGCAGGACGGCACAAGCGTATCCATCGAAACGCAAAAGAAAATCCTTGGCGATTACTGCCGCGATTTTGGAATCAAAGATTATACTTTTTTCTGCGATGACGGATGGACGGGAACCAATTTTGATCGACCGGATTTCATTCGTATGATGAAAGAGGTGGAGCAGGGAAACATCAATACAGTCATCGTAAAAGATCTTTCACGGTTCGGCAGAAATTATGTCAAAATCGGTTACTATCTCAGCAATTATTTCCCGGAACATGATATCCGATTTATTGCTGTTACGGAAAATGTTGATTCTGCGCGAAGTAATCTTGATTATGATCTGATGATTCCGATTAAGAACGTGTTCAACGAATTTTATCCTGCAGACTGTTCCCATAAGGTGAAGCTGGCATTTGTTGCAAAAGCCAAGAACGGCGAGTTTATCGGATCACAAGCTGCGTATGGCCTGAAAAAATGTGAATCTGATAAACATATGCTGGAGTTTGATGAGGAAACTGCGCCGACTGTCCGCTGGATGTTTGAAATGGCGGCATATCATGGCTACGGTTACAATAAAATCGCACGAACACTGACCCAGCAAAAAGTACTCACACCGGCAGCCTATCAGGCATTCAAGGCCGGTCGTGAGTACAAAAAAGATCCGTATGAATGGAACATGGTGACGGTGCTTCGTATGATGGACAATGAAACATACCTTGGACATCTGATCAGCGGTAAGCGCAGGAAATTGTCATATAAGAGCCAAAAGATCATCCATCAGGATGAAAGTGAATGGATCGTAGTCAAAAATCAATTCCCCGCACTGATTTCCGAACAACTCTGGGAAGATGCGCACAAAGCTCTCGGCAACCGAAAACGTGAAAGCAAATCAGGCTCGGTCAATATCTTTGCGGGCCTGATCAAATGTGAGAGATGCGGGTATGCCCTTGGTATCTGTAATGCAAGCGACCGGGATAACTATTATGTCTGCAATACCTACAAGAAAAAGGGACCCGAATACTGTTCTGCACATTATATCCGGTATGATGAATTGTATACTGCGGTTCTTCAGGATATTCAGAAGATTATCGCTTCTGTTCATCAAAATAAAGACGCATGTATCCGACGGATTGCGAAGAAACTTGGTGTGGACAATATCTCCCGTGTCAGGACGGCACATGCTGAAATCGAAACCATACAGATGCGGCTTACCGACCTGGATCGCCGATTTGATATGATGTATGAGGATCGATTAAGTGGTACCATTTCCGAAACGAAATTCCGTGAAATCACCAAGCGATGGGATACGGAACAGGAAGAATTGCAGCACAAATTGGAATCCCTAAAGAAACAGGTTTCCGATGTACGGGATGTTGAGGAGGGAACGCGCCAATTTGCCGACATGATTGACAGATATACGCATGTTGAGAACCTGGATACCGAGCTTCTGAACCGTCTGATCGATAAGATCATCATCGGTGACAGAACCCGCGAAAACGGGGAGATAAATCAAAAAATTACCATTCAGTACAAGTTTGTTGGTGCGTTATGAGCGCTAACTTAAACCTGGCGATGTTCACTAAGTTAATCAACGGGTCACTGGTTCAAGTCCAGTTGGGGGAGCCAGATATACCGTACACATTGTGTACGGTATTTTTGTTATCGTCAGAAAGATACTTAAAAAAATGAATCTCCATAATTCTTTCATTAAAAATCGATTGTATTGAAACGAAAAAAAAAGAGGAATGCGCCATGATGAAACAGTATCTCGACAGCTATGCAAAGTGGGACGATCGTCAGATCACGTTCGGCAATGAACATATCGAAATCTGCGTATCGATTGCCGAAAATCATCCGATTACGGATTACGTTTTAGATAAACAAACAGGAAAGCGTTGGGCAGCTGCAGACGGTCGTCGTTTGATCCAACCGACGTTGACGGTTCGCCCTGCGTATGCCGTTGGTACGGTCGTTGCGGAGGAATCAGATTATGACGGTCGCATGAAGCGTCATCTGCACTTGGAATGGACACTGGAGGACGGAGACGGTATGTGGAAAACCGTTTGGGAAATCTTCCCGGGCGTTCCCGTCATTCGAAAGAGTCTTTTTGCGGCAGGTCCGTATCAATCCTATGACAAAACAGGCAACGCTGACAGTGGTATTTGGTATGCCGACGATATGGCAAGTGAAGCACTTGCATTTGACCGTGCAACCTTTACCGTTGATTCCGTGGAACTGCACGATCACAGTGATAAGAGTGATGATCTTGTTCGCAGTGTACGCAATTACCCTTATTATGATGAATTTTATCAGAAATACCCCGGTCATTTCTTCTTTTTACAGGATCGGCAGAGTGCATGTCTGACGCTCTGTAAGCTTTCCCCGTGCACGGAATCCGAGCTTTATACACCGCCATACGGTTTGAGAACGACACATCAAGGCTCTGCTGAAATCATTGGTTTCGGTATTGATTTGAATAAGCCGCTTCCTGAAGGTGAGGTCGTAGAACTGTACGGATGTGCCATCGGCGTCGGTAAAACAAAGTCAGATTGTGAAAAGGGCCTTCGTTTATTCGGACGTGCCACGCATAATGCACCTGATCGCCTGACTGCAGTTTCCAACAACTGGGGCGGCGGCAACAAGGACCGCATGCTTTCCGATGCATTTGTGCGCCGTGAAATTGAGATCGGCGCAGCTATGCAGCTGGATTGCGTGCAAATCGACGACGGATGGCAAAACAACGACTATCCGATTCCCGAATATATGAATCACCGCTGGTCGCATATGTTTGAGGAAGGTCTTGACTTCTGGGCACCGCAGCCTGAACGTTTTCCGAACGGTCTCGAGGCGCTTGCAGCGTATGCAATGCAATGCGGAACGACGCTTGGCATTTGGGTCATGGACGACCCGCATGAGCAGCATCGCGATTATGAAAAGACCGGCGATATGATCCTGTCTTACTATAAACAAGGAATTCGTCAGATCAAGCTGGACGGCATTGAACTTTATGATCCCATTGACGTTTGCCGTCTTCGCAAAATGCTGGATCGTCTGCATGAGGAAACGGATCGCACGCTCGTTTTCCATACCGATATCACAGCAGGCAAACGCCCCGGCTGTCTTTATATGCCGCAGTGCGGTTTGATCTTCTTTGAAAATCGATATGTTCAGCAGCCCGGTTCGTTCTTTGCGCACCGCACACTTGGTAATCTGTGGCGGCTCGGTCACTACGTTCCGACCCAGCGCATGGTCATGGAGGTACCCAATCCCCGTCAGACCAATCCTGCGTATATTGACGATGCATTCAATCCGTCCCGTTTTCCGATAACCACCCTGTTTCTTGCTATTGCAGTTTCCAATCCGTTGTTGTGGGTGGATCTGCAGCTGCTCGATGAAGGTGACTGCGAAGCAATGTGCCGTCTGATGGCGATCTGGAAACCGTATGCAAAATCGTTGTTTGAAGCTGACGTCATTCCGATCGGCGATGATCCCGAGGAGTATACCGTAACGGGATTCCATGCAAAGGGTGACGGAGAAGGACATTTGTTTATCACCAATTACGAGGGAATGGAGGCAGATATTGCCGTTGACGTTCCCGACGGTGCAAAGCTCGAAACCCTTTGGGCAGATACCGAATTCACAGCGGAAATTTGCGGTGGTGTTCTGCACTTTACTGCGCAGACGCCATGCCGTGCCGTATGGATCAAATACACGATCTGAAATAACAAACGCCTCGAACGAAGAATGGAACGTTCGGGGCGTTTTTCTCCTGTAAAAAAGAAGGAATATCAAGCCGTTGTTCCTGTTGATCGGAAAAATGTGCCGTGATCGGAAATTTTTCACGCAAAGCCCTTGCAATTCGTGCCGATTCATGATACAATAAAGCCAATACAGATAGATGCAGTTCCTTCTGTCTGACAACTCATAACCGAAAGGAAATAAGATTATGGACAAGAAATTAAGAATCGGTATCATCGGCTGCGGCGGTATTGCGCACGCACACATGAGAGCATATCTGGAGATCCCCGAAGTTGAGATCGTCGGCGGCGCAGATATCGTTCCCGGTAAGGCAAGAAAGTTTATGGATGAATTCGGTCTGACCGATGCCAAGGCGTTTGACAGCGCAACTGAGCTGCTCAAGTGTGACCTCGATGCAGTTTCCGTTTGTACCTACAACTCCCAGCACGCTGTCTGTGCAGTTGAAGCTCTGGAAGCAGGCTGCCACGTTCTGCTTGAAAAGCCCATGTGTCTGAACATGAAGGAAGCACAGGCAATCTACGAAGCAGAAAAGAAGTCCGGCAAGATTCTGACCATCGGCTTCCAGCCCAGATACGGTGCAAATTTCCAGCAGGTTAAGGAAATCATCTCCTCCGGTACGCTCGGTGACGTTTACTACGTCCAGACCGGCGGCGGCAGAAGACGCGGCATTCCCGGCGGTACGTTCATCGAAAAGGACACCGCAGGTGTCGGCGCACTGGCTGATATCGGCTGCTATGCACTCGACTTTGCAATGAACTCCATCGGCTATCCGAAGCCCCTGACCGTTTCTGCTGTTGCATACGATCATTTCGGTAAGAACCCGAAGTACTACGGCGATGCAGAACGCTTCTCCGTTGACGACTTCTCCGCAGCATTCATCCGTCTCGAAGGCGGTATCACGCTCGACTTCCGTATGAGCTGGGCAATGCATATGGATACCACCGGTGACTTCCTGTTCCTCGGTAAGGATGCAGGTCTGAAGGTCAAGCGGCCCAACCTCGAACTGTGGGGCGGTGCTTGGGACGGTGCGGTCGGTCAGATCACGCTGTACCACGATATGTGCGGCAAGCCCACCTCCACCATCATCCCGACCGGCAACGACGTCAAGTCCAACCTGTTCTACTGCAAGGTCAAGGCGTTCACCGATGCTGTTATCAACGGCGGCACGGCTCCCATTCCGACCTCTCAGATCCTGTACAACCAGGCGATCATCGACGGTATCATCCGTTCCGTTGCATGCGGACACGAAGTTGAAACCGATCTCGCGTTCCTCGACAAGTAATTTTCATTCCCAACAACCCCGTGATTATGATTGCGGGGTTGTTTTTTCAAACAGACAGAGAGGAATAACAATGAATCGTTTTTGGGATATTCTTAAGATTATCATCGTTTTTGTGATTCCGGGACTGCTTGCATGCGGTTTGCTGACTGTATGTATTTATGCGCTGTTTTTCTATCAGGCGCCGATGGGATAACCGAGAAATAACGATCATATCCGCAGTGCGCTGGTACTGCGGATATTTTTCTCTACAGATTGACAAGTATTTTCTGTTATGATATAATACAATCAGATAACAACAGGAAAGAGGGAGAGATGCATGAAGAAGCGCCAAAGCCGTTATGAATGGTGTGCAGTTCTTTTCATTCTGCTGTGCTGTCTGTTCTTTGGATGTGACAGAGGCGATCATACAATGGAAACAGTACCGATTTTGGTGGATACCTGCGGTGATGAACGTTTGTATCAATCGATGTATGGCGGTACGCTGATGCCGATTGATCTCGGCGAGGACAGCCATGTATTACAAAACGCGGCAGTTTATAGCACCGACGACGGTGTGTTTCTCACCCATTCTGTCGGCGGTCGAGCAGCGGTGACACTGCTTTCCTCGGACAGCGTGGTGCAGAAGACGTTGACGGCACCTTCTGTCGGTTTTGAAATCCATCATGGGATGCTTCTGTCGGACGGTACTTGGATGATGATTCCAAACGGTTCTGCAGACGGTGCGGCAATGCTGTACCGTACGGATGCGGACGGGATCATTCTTGCCCAAACAGCCATTCCGGGGCAGACATCCTATACCATGGCGTTTTGCGGGTACGATGACCGTTATATCCTTTGTACTGCCGGAAATGCTCTATACCTGCTTGATTATGATCTCGAAACGGTACACAAAGAATACATCCCGTCCGCGTCTGCCTTGAAAGCCATGTTTGACGGTGACGGGAATATCATCATTTCCGCTGTCAGACCGATGGACGGTGCGGTCAGTGTGACCGATTATTATCGTTTAGGCACGGACGCCTTTGTCTGTGAACGCGACGATTCGCTGCAGCCGCCGGAACCGATCTATGCTTCCGATGCCATGATTTTGGCGGGAGATATCAATTATCACACACTCTCGCAGGGGATATGGGCGGTTCGTGACGGTGACGCAGAGCTAGTGATCGAATGGCATACGCTATCGCTGTCGGCTGAGAATACGGAGCTGTGTGCGGTATTGGAGGATGAAACCTTTGTTGTACGTACCACCGACGCACTGAACGGAAAAACGGAATATGCACTTCTGCGCGCCAAAAAGACAACGGACACCGCAAAGGTGCTGCTGACACTCGGTGTTGTTGATAAACCGGAGGAAGAACAGATGATGCGGCTTTTATATGCGGTCATCGACGCGTTCAACCGCCAAAGTGACACTTATCATGTCATGGTGACTCATTACAGCAATTACAGTACCGATCTTGTTCCCGACGGCAGCCGACAGCATTACGAAGCGGATATGCTTACCGACAAAGCTCCCGATATCACAGTTTCCTTTGCGGATAAGCGGGAGTGGATTGGGAATTTTGCACGCAAGGGCGCGTATCTTGATCTTGCTCCGTATCTCGGAGAACAACTCCTTCCCTGCGTCACTTCCGCCTGTTACGAGGACGGAAAGCTATTCACCATGCCGAGTCTGATGACGCAGTATCCGCTTGCTGTCGGAGAGGGTGTATTGGATAACGACGAGCTGCTGACGTTGGAGCGGTTTTATGCACTCGGTGAGGCTTGCGGCGAAGGAGACGTGTTATATTCAGCACGGGATACGGAGAGGTTGTTTGATGCGGTTCTCTATTCATTCATCGATTGGGAACAGGGTATATGTTTGTTTGATTCCTCGGCATTTGCACAGTTCGTTCGGTTTCTTGACAGCTCCGAGGACATTGTCAGCTGGGAAGACGGCTATTTTTGCGAGGAACGCGGTTACTTTATGGGCGACCGATTCCCGGTACAACTGCGCGGCGGCGATATCCGTTTTGCTGAAGTACCGCTGGATTCTATGGCAGCCATGGCAATGCTGAAACTGATCTACGGAGATGCATTATCATTGGTCGGTTATCCGACTGTCGGTGGTGGTGTCTCGATGTGGCTGGAATCGGATATGGACATTTCCGTCAATGCAAAATCTCCCGTTCTGCGCGGTGCTGTGACGTTTCTTGAATTTCTGCTGTCGGATGGTGTGCAGACCTCTGAATTGCTGCAATCGATTTCACTACCTGTGACCGCGAGTGCGATGGAAGTGGTATTCTGTGATGTCTATCATTTCTTTTATGATACGATGATTCCCGTGGATGAAACCGGTAAGATCAATGTTGGCTGGTTTGCGAGTTTTTCGGAATCGGAGTTTCCCGCAGGTGCTGCAGCAGAAGATATGGCGACGACGACGGGAACGATGCTTGTGACATTGACGGAAGACGATATCGGCGTGCTGCGCAGATTGTTTTACGAAACGCCGATGCAGTGCCGAACGGATACGGTACTTTCCGCCATGATGGAAGAAGAATTTTCGGCATACCGCGCAGGCGTGTATACCCTGGAACAAACACAGAAAAACCTGCAAAGCCGTGTCGGTATTTATTTGCAGGAACAACAATAACAGGAGGTAACCCACATGACCTATCAAATTTTTTCACCCAATGAATGGATTTACCCTGACACCAAACTCTCAACACAAAATTCAGTCATCCTGTATTCTGCGCGGAATATGGACACCTGTTTTCAGCTTCTGACCGATCATGTCACTGCTTTGGGCGAATCGGTACAGCTGGTCTCATCACTGCCCGACGGTATTACGGTCTCGCTTGAGCAGCTTCTGCCCGCGCACGTCGGCGAAAACAGTGCGGCAACAACGCTGACAACGACCGATTATGAGAGCGTCAAGCACTTTGTCACGCGCCGCGCACCGTTTGACGTGTACGAGGTCTGCAAACCGCTTGACCACTCGTCTGTACTGACGGCGGACGGCGGACGTGCGGCATTCTGGGTGCGTGTCAACGTTGCCGCCGATACAAAGCCCGATACCTATCGTGAAACGCTGACGCTGACCGTCGGTGCGGATACCGTTGCAATTCCCGTGATGCTGACCGTGTACAGCACAACGGTTCCCGCACTTGCCGCGGCAAACTTCCACATGGTCAACTGGATCTATTACGACCGCCTTGCCGAGCAGAATCATGTGGAGCAGTATTCCGCCGAGTACGAAACGGTTTTGCGCGCGTACCTTGAAAACGAGCTTGATATGCGCAACGACTATCTGATGATTCCGTCGGGAACGCCGATTCGCGATGATAACGGACGAGTCGTGGACTTTGATTTCTCCGGTGCGGAATTTGTCGGTCGGATTGCACTGGAAATGGGATTCAAATACGTCATGGGCGGCTTCGTTGCACGTTTTGAAATCTGGGACGAGCCGGAGCAGTATTTGCTCTGGGATCGAGAGGTCGGCGTAACCACGCAGGAGGGCTACCGCCAGCTCAAGATCTACTTCACCTGCGCATGGGAATCGGTCGTTCGCTGCGGCTGGCAGGATTGTTATATGCAGTGTCTCGTCGATGAGCCGCAGTTCCCCAACAGCCTTTCCTACCGCGCGCTGTCGGGCATTGCCAGAAGCCGTATGCCGGGTGTGAAGATTCACGATCCCGTTGAAACGACGGAAATCGGCGGTGCGATCGACGTATGGGCGGTCAAGCAGGCGGTCTATGAAAAGCATATGGATACCTATCGCGCGCTGCAGGACATCGGCGAGGAGATCTGGCTGTATACCTGCGGCTTCCCGGCAGGCAAAACGATGAACCGTATTCTCGATCTGCCGCTCACCGTTTCCTGTCTGCCGATGTGGCTGTGTTATCTGTATGACGCAAAGGGCTTTCTGCACTGGGGCTATCATCTGCACAATCCCGAGGGTGCGCGCGAAACGTGTTATAGCATCGGAGACGGACTTGCTTACCCGCCCGGAAACTCGTTCTGCGTCTATAACGGCTATGACTTTGATCCTGACGACAAACGTCCCTACTATGCGGTAAGAGGACATCTCCAAAGACTCGGCGCGTATGACTACGAGTTGTTTTATCTGCTCGGTGAGCGTGACCGTGCGGCGGCGTGTGAGATCATCCGTGGGGTATGCACGTCGTTTGACGACTATGATCCGACGGCCGGAGCACTGGACCGTGCAAGACAAAAACTGCTTGCGGCACTTGGCTGATCTATAAAACGCTATAACAGAACACCGGACTGCATCCCGTGAATCGGTTGATGCAGCCCGGTGATTTTTTGTATCGATAATAAATCAAATTCCAATCGGCTTGTTCCCGTGAATTTCTTCTCTGTAAATAGGACGTTCCTCCAAGCCGAGTGCGTCGGACAAGTACGACAGTACCTGTTTGGTGAACGCTTCCGTACCGATGGGCGTGTAATAATGTACGGGATCGGAATGTGCCTCATCGGGCAGCGATACCGAAACGGCGTAGAGGTCATTGACGGCAAAGCCGTATTTTCGCACGATCTCAACAGCTGCGTCGTTGTATGCCGCGATTTCCTCGTTGTACCGCTTGAAGTCCGCACTCATCCGCTCGGACTGTACGGCGGTGGAAGTGGCAAAGATGATCTTGGCATCGGGGTAGATCTTTTGGATACGTGCACAGATGCGGTCGATGTAGTAGGCGTAGATCTCCACAGGGGTGTGGACATCCTCACCGAACAGCCGCAGACAGTCCCAAAGACCTGCGTTCCAATGGAGCACGTCGACGTGACCGTCCGGGACGAGCGATTTGTACTCATGCAGATAGCGCAGGACGTACGACGCAAAGCGCGTGTTTTCTTCGGGAAAGTAGACGTTGGCAACGTCTGCAAGACTCTTCTTTGTCGCCTTGTCGTAGCCGATGCGAATGGAGTCTCCGATTAAAAGAACGTTTTTCATGGTCTGATCCTTTCTGCGGCAAACAGATTTTCACACACGCACGACAACAACGATACCGACGTTGCCCGGAAGAGTCACGTCAAAACCATCGCCTGCCGCGACAGCCGTACCGCCGTGGATCGGAAGAACCTCGGCAAGTGCATAGCCGTTGCAGGTAACGTGAGCGGTTCCTTCCTCGGGACGGTAGTTCATGACGGTCAAAATTCGCTCGTTCTCGGACTTGATGTGCTCCGTTACGCAGAGGAACGGAGAGTCGGAAACTGCGATCTTCGCGGGATTGCGCAGACCGCATTCACGGTAGAAGCGGTAGAGCCCGCGTGCACATTCGCCCGATATGATGCCGTTCTGACAGCCCGCATCGGACTCGATCGGATAGGCGCAGAAATAGACCTTACCACGTCCGTATTCGTTGACCGTCAGCGCGGGATTGCCGTCATCGGTATAAGCCAGTACCTTTGCCGTGGTGACCTCATACTGATGCTTGATCTCGCTCCACATGTTCGCGGTCGTACCGTCGGCAAACGTCACGAAGTCGCCTCCGACACGGCGGGAGCGTGTCTTGACCTTGACACCGGTGTAGGAGGAGAACGGCGACATCAGCGCGTTGCCGAGCGATACATACAAAGTCGCGCCGTTTTCCACGCGGCGAAGAATTTCAGCAAGGACATGACCTTCAATCGCCGCAAGACCGCAGAGGTTCGGCAGCATATAAACGGGGGATTCGGGGATTTCGTCCTGACACCAAGCATAGGTGACGTCAAGTCCTGCCTGCTTGGCAAGGATGAACGCGCCGTAGGCAGTTGCCCAAAGATCCTGTCCCGCGGTCAGAATACAGACGGCGTCTTTGATATACGGCGGGAGCGTGTTGCCCTCGACACCGTCGGAGCCTGTGATGCCTGCGGAGAACTTGTCTGCAAAGTCGGCAAACTCTTTCATGGAGCCGACAACGGGCTTCGGTGAGCCGTCGATGCGGAAGAGCCCCAGTTCACGTTCGACAGAGTCCCAGTCGTACGGCGTGTGGGTCAGCTCCGACTGCTCGTTTGCGCACCACCAGACAAAGCCGCGCAGATCGTGTGCCCACGTCGAGAACAGGCAGGCACGGATGTAATCGGCGGCAATATCTTCATCGGCGATCATCGGGCCGAGCGTTCCTGCTTCTTCCACGAAGCAGGGTTTGGAACCGAGCGATGCATACATGACCGATTCCGCTGTGGAGTGAAGAATCGACTTCATTTCATTGAGCGGGTCGGTATCGCAGTGCGGCGTGAACAGCGGATAGGGGTGCGTGCAGAGGATATCGAGTATTTCTCCCTGATCCTCAGGTGACCATACACCCGTCGGGGAAAGTCCGTGCATACCGGAAACGACGGGATGTGCCTTGTCCTCTGCACGGATGGTATTCGTGATCGTCGATGCCCACAGGTATGCAGCGTCGTGGGAAATGCCCTGCATACAGTTGCACTCGTTGCCGAGATCCCATGCGGCGATCGCAGGATGATCCTTGAAGCGGCGCACCATGTAGCGCACGAAACGAATCTGCCAGCGGATGACGAGCGGATCGGAAAGCAGACCTTTGCCCTGGAATGCTTCAGGCATATGCATACGACCACTCATCCAACCGGTGACAAGCCCGACGATCAGCTTGATGCCGTGCTTTTCCGCAAGATCGCAAAATTCTGCAAAGCGGTCAGCCATGACGATGTCAACGCCCGCACGTCCCGCATCGGTAAATGGCAGAGGATCTTCGCGCAGCCGCATTTCACGCTCATGCGAGCCGCCGCCGTAGTGGATGCGAAGCGGCTGGAAATCGCGCCAGTTGGGGAACATACGCATGACGCGGACGTTGTATTCCGCTAAACGGCGCATATCCTCGTCCACCACGTCGGGACGCCAGTCCACCCACATATTCGTGCCTGCGTGGGATGCCCAGTAGTTACAGCCTGTGAAGTATTTGCCGGAGGTGAAAATGGTATCGTTGGGTTTCATATCGGAATCCTCCTTGTGTTATCGTACAGATGCAAGCCAGTGTTCTCTCGCCCGCACCATATCGTCTTCATCGTAAATGCCG
>JAZQWK010000368.1:0-3027 GCA_045632325.1 Eubacteriales bacterium | reverse complement strand
CAACAACACCGTTTGGTGGGAAGGTCTGGATAACAATCCTCCCGCAAACGCTCTCAACTGGAGAGGCGAAGAATGGGATTACAAGAAGTACGATAAGGCTGATAAGGTCGGTACTTCCGGTGCTCATCCGAACTCCCGCTTCACTGCAAAGGCTGTCAACTGCCCGTGCCTGTCCTCTGAATTCAACTCCCTCAAGGGTGTTCCGCTGTCCGCAATCGTCTTCGGCGGCCGCCGCGCAAAGACCGCTCCGCTGGTTTACGAATCCCGCAACTGGCAGCACGGTACCTTCGTCGGCTCCATCATGGCTTCCGAAACCACCGCAGCTGCAGCAGGTGCAGTCGGTGTTGTCCGCCGTGACCCGATGGCTATGCGTCCGTTCGTTGGCTACAACATGGGCGACTACTTCCGTCACTGGCTCGATATGGGCAAGAAGATTCCGAACGCTCCCAAGATCTTCCACGTCAACTGGTTCCGTACCGACGACGAAGGTCACTTCATCTGGCCGGGCTTCGGTGACAACCTGAGAGTCCTCCTCTGGATCCTCGACCGCTGCGAAGGCAAGGTTGACGCTGTTGAAACTCCCATCGGTTTCGTTCCGAAGGCTGAAGACATCAACATCGAAGGTCTGGAAGATGTCACCCGCGACACCATCCGTGAACTGCTCACCATCGACAACCAGTCCTGGCTGGAAGACGTTGCGAACATCAAGGAATTCTACGCACAGGTCGGCGACCGTGTTCCCGCAGAACTCTACGACGAACTCGCAGTTCTCGAAGCAAACCTGTCCAAGTAATTTTATACAAGTCCTCACAAGGAGCTGCTTTTGGCGGCTCCTTTGTATTTGCCGGTATGTCATGCAATGCGTGACAAATTGCCGCATCCGGGTGCTTGACAGATTGCTGGATTTGTGGTATCATGATGACCAGAAAAGGAAAAAGGAGACTACCCATGACCCTTGGACAACGCATCCTGCAAATCCGCACAGAACACAACCTCTCACAGGAGAGCTTCGCCGAAAAGCTTGGTACGACGCGGCAGACTGTGTCGCGCTGGGAGCTTGATCAGACGTATCCGACGCTTGAAAACATCGTGCGTATCAGCCGTATCTTTTCCATTACAACCGATTCCATGCTCCGGGACGGTATCAGTACCTTTGATACCGAATCGGATACGTTTGTCTGCGGCGTGTACCGCAGCACAGACAGTGAACTGGTCGAAACGGAACAGTTCGCGCTTCTTTATTACCAAACTGCTGATGAAACAATTCTCGGTACAGCACTGTATCGCGGATTTGATACACAAAAAAAGCGGATTGCCGTCTGCGAATACAGCAGAACCGACAAACGAACCACCTATGCATATCTGACGGAGAACGGTACAGTCATTGCAAACAGTGACTCTCTCAAAGCACAGTTGACAGAGCCATATGATCCGTCCCGCAAAAAAGCCATGCATCGCACAGAAACCTTCATCGTTGATCATTCGGGAAAACCGCTGCCCTCTGTGAAAGAAGCAGGCATTCCCACGTGTCTCGCACAGTGGAAAATGTCCGACAGCTATCACGCAGATGCTTGTGAAATGACGTTTTTGCTGAGCACGGGCAAAACGGATTATGTATTCACAATCCAACCAACCGACACGAATATTTACTGCGGTGCCTCATACAACATTGTTTTTGATCTCGGTTTGTTCGGCGGCAGACAATTCTTCCGCATCCGCAATTTCCGCGATAACACAGAACCGTTCTGCGGTTTCCATGCGGACTTTTCCTATACTCCGCCCGATATCCGTATTCCGACAGAACAATGCGTCCCCGGCGGCTGTATTTACACGCGGGAAGGCATTCTGTGGTGCGTCAAGCGGTATACCGATGACGAAATCGTCTTGCAAGGCTGCGAAGATGATGAATATTTCTATCGCCGACGTGATAAGCGAACGGAACGGTTTATCCGATGCAAATGACGCATGTTCCATCGTTGTCTCATTTTCGCATTTCTAATTCATTACAAGGAGCCAACTCATGATCCCCTCAAAAATCACCCCTTCCATGATGTGCGCAGACCTTGCCCACTTGCCTGAAACGCTTTCTGTTTTTGCAGAAGAGAGCATTGAATATCTGCATATTGATGTCATGGACGGTCATTTTGTCAATAATCTCTGCCTCGGTACCGACTTCTGCCGTCAGATGCGGCGGATGTCCGAGATCCCGCTCGATCTGCACCTGATGATCGAAGACCCCGAAAAGAAACTCGACTGGTTCGATATTCAGCCGGGCGACTTTGTCGCAGTGCACGTCGAGGCAACCAACCACCTGCAAAGAACGCTGTCCGCCATCCGTGAACGCGGTGCAAAAGCCATGGCGGCGCTGTGCCCGGCAACACCGCTGTCGGTGCTCGATTACGTGCTCGACGACCTCGACGGCGTACTCATCATGACCGTCAATCCCGGTTTTGCCGGACAGAAGCTGATCCCCGCAGCGCTTGACAAAATCGCCGACTGCCGCCGATATCTGGACGAGCGCGGATACGGACATGTCACCATCGAGGTTGACGGCAATGTCAGCTTTGAAAACGCAGAAAAAATGCGCGCGGCGGGAGCGGATCTGTTTGTCGCGGGTACGTCGTCTGTGTTTGCAAAAGACGGTGATCTGCGGGAGAATATTGCGAAATTCAGAAAAGCGATTCGGTGAAAGGAAAAACTTATGGAATACACCATCTCATCCCTCATGCAAAACGACGGCTTTGTCTGTTCCTGCGGCAAGCGTCACTTCGGTCAGCTTTCCGACTGCATCATCGGTGACGGTGCGCTGAAGCGGCTGCCTGAGATACTGACCAAATACAAGGTGCACAATCCCTTTATCCTCTGCGACCGCGAAACGTACGGTGCGGCAGGACAGCGGGTCACGGAAATTCTCGCGGCGGCAGGCGTTTCGTACACACTGCACATCATTCGCCGTACCCGTCCTGCGCCCGATGAAACGATCGTCGGCGAGGCGTTCATGTTCTGCCCGAACACGGCTGACGCGGT
>JAZQWK010000367.1:0-3469 GCA_045632325.1 Eubacteriales bacterium | reverse complement strand
AAGCGCGCTTCTTTGGCTACTTTCTTTCGCGCAGGAAATGAAAGACGAAGAAAGGCTTTGCCTTTCTTCTGAAGTTACGCTGCGCGTAACTTCGTCATCCCCCGCGCGGGGACGGGCAATTGATGTCGCAGCAGAGAAATTCGACACCCCGTGTCGAGTTTCTCGTCCCAATGCGTCGTACCGTGCCTGCATCTTATCACCTTCTATCAATAGAAAGGAATGATTTTATGAAATTTTCCATTTTCGCCGATATCCACCACCACCCGGGCGTGTTCGACGGCGGTACGGACGAGGAGCTGGAGTTCATCCAGCGCCGCGCCGAGGAAAACCGCGCGTCGTTCATCATCCACGCAGGCGACTTCTGCCACGGACCGTCACTGTGCCCGGAATACGTCAAAAAGTATAACGACTTCCACATTCCGTCGTACCATTGCCTCGGCAACCACGACTCGGATGCAACGTCGTACGCCGAGACGCTGGAAGCGTACCGTATGCCCGACGGACACTATTTCTTCGATTGCGAGGGCTACCGCTTCATCGTCTGCGACCCCAATTATTATAAGCTCGACGGCGAATACGTCCACTACGACCGCGGCAATTACTTTGCCCACGGCGCACTGCGCGACTGGATGCCGCCCGAGCAGATCGAATGGCTGGAAAAGACGATCGACGAGGCGGGCGTTCCGTGTATTCTGATCAGCCACGAAAGCTTTGAGCGCGAAGCCGACGGCGTCAAAAACCAACAGGACGTCCGCGCGATGTTTGCCCGCTGCAACGCCCGCCGCAAAAACGCGGTGCTCATGTGCATCAACGGTCACCACCACCGCGACAATCTGCGCATCCTCGACGGCATCCTCTATTTTGAACTCAACTCCGCCGCGTACGATTGGGTCGAAAACGTCCACGATTGCTACCCGCGTGCGCTTTGCGAGAAGATCAAGCTGCTCAACCACACCGTCGTTTATAACGATCCCATCCACGCCATCGTCACGCTGGAGGGAACGACGATCACGATTGAGGGCATGGAAAGCACGATGTTCATGGGCATCAACCGCGCCGAAACGGGCGTCAATCCCATTTTCGACAGCGCAGGAAGACCCGTGTACCCGCGCGTGCAGTCGGCGAAGGTAACGATGGGGTAAGCACTCACCACCCCAATCATGTCCAAACTGTAACTTTTCAAATCTTCTCCGAATGTTCTTGCTTTCTTCACAATTTTCGGATATAATAGGGAAGATGCCGTTTTGAATTTGAGGCAACACGAAAAGGAGCTTCCCTTATTTATGAAACGAATTTCCCCACGCTTTTTCTGTGTTTTCGCCGCCGCAGCCGTGCTCACCGCTGCTGCATTGGTCGGCTGTACCGATACCGCACCCGCTGAAACGAAGACCACCGCCGATACGCCGACGATGCCGGTGACCGCGGCGCCTGCCGTTCCCGATGCGCCGCCAACGGTGGAGTCGTACCCGATGACGCTGCTGCTCGACGACGGTACCGAGGTGACCGTGACGCTGCCGAGAGACCCGGAGCTGCTCGCCGAGCTGCATTTGTGTGCCATGTCCGGCGAGGAGATCCTCGTCAGAGCCGTCATCTGCGATCTCGGCGGTGATATGGGACATCCCGTCGAGGAGGTGTACGCCTTCTCCGGTGACGACGGTTCTGCGTACCGCGTCGTCTCGCCCGCCGAAATTCTCAACCGTTACGTCACCCTCGCCGACGCGGAGGATGCGTATCTCATGACCGTTTCCGGGGCAGAGTATCAGATTCCCAAGGCGCAGTTTGCCGAGACGGATATCCTGCTGGCACTGCCGGATCCCGCACGGTCACAGAATTTTTACGTCGAGAACGGGCAGCTGTTCTGCCGCGTGTCGTTCCTTTGCGATGCATCCCATGCCGTCTTTGCCGCAGAGACGCTGAAGATCCGCTACGATCTGACCGACGGCGTGCTGACCGCCGCAGAGATCACCTTTGAGCGTCCGAGTGCAGAAAACGCCCAATAACGCCCAAAACAAAGAAATTAAAACCCGTTTAGAAATCGCCTCGGCGAAAATAAACGGGTTTTAAAATTTCGTCGTCATCGTGCCGCACGTCCGCGTTCTCCCACCGCGCCGAAAAATCCCAAAACCCGAAAGAAACCGACGACAAATTTCGTCCAACCCCTTGATTTTAAGTGAAAAATCCGCTATAATATAATAGATACGCCAATGCGGCGCACGGAAGTTCAAGGGTACGAGGTAGATACGCCATGCAGCATCACAGCCGACAATTCCATCAATGGACAGCACGCCTTTTGTGTGCGGTCTTGCTTTGCCTCTGCGGCTGTTCTGCACAGACGGATGGTCCCGTGTGGGATCACTATCCGCTCGGGCGGCAGTTCGCCTACGGCATCCGCTCGGAAACGCTGTCGGTCATGTCCCCGATCGTCGAGGAAACGGTCGGCGCGATGTTCCTTGACAACAGCCACGACGTGTTCGTCGAGGATCAGATCTGCGTCAACAATACCTCCTACGAAATTCCCAAGGTCCTGCAGGACGCACTCCTGGAGACGATGGCGGAATACAAGTTTGAAACGAGCTTCTACGTCATTGACCTTGAGACCCACGCGTCGTTTGCGTATAATCCGCAGAAGTATTTTGAATGTGCGTCAACGATCAAGGCGCCCTACGCGCTGTTCCTTGCAAAGCAGCTGGAGGCGGACGTCATCTCCCTTGACGACATTCTCGAATATAAGGAGCACCATAAGGCAGACGGCTCCGGCTCGACGCAGTTCTCCGAGTTCGGTACGCTGTTTACCCTCAAGGCCATGCTGTACCGCCTGCTCTATAACTCCGACAACGTCGCGTATTATATGCTGTCCGAGCACGCAGGCTACGACGGCTTCAACGAAATGGTCACGGCGCTGGGCTGGGAGAATAAGATTTCCAAGCGCGACCACTGGGTCGATATCACGCCGCAGAACCTCGCCGCTGTCTGGCAGGAGATCTACGACTACCGCGATACCTGCGACGAAGGACGTCTGCTTTGGACGTACCTGACGACCAACCTCTATAACGAGTTTGAGGTCGCTATGCCCGAATACACAGGCTCCGCACATAAGTCCGGCTGGGGCTACAACGGCTACCACGAGGCGGGCATCGTCTTCGGCCGCCGCAATTACATCTGCGTTGTCATGACCGCAACCGGTCTGAAAAACAACTGCCTGCACCGCACGATCCGGAATCTGGATAACGTCATCAACGATTACGATATCTGGCTGAAGAATCAGGGGTTAAGTTGAAGATATCTTGAATTTAGAACAACGTGCTTTTCTTGTTTTGTAGGGGAGGGGCACCCCTCCCGAAACTTTACGTTTTGATGATGCTTGCGGAAAAGAATAGACTATGCTTCCAAAAAGAAAACCAAATCGATTGGAAAAATTTGATTATTCCCATTTCGGTGTATATTTTATTACGATATGCACATCGGAAAG
>JAZQWK010000366.1:0-3167 GCA_045632325.1 Eubacteriales bacterium | reverse complement strand
CCTCGGAGGAAAGCAGCTTCAGTGCAGTACCTGCGTGACCGTAATCAAACAGCACGCGCAGGAGAATATCGGTGCCGAGGAAGCCTGTGTCAAAGTGTCCGAGTGCATCATACTTTGCGGCAAGATCGGATGCGGCGGAATCGGGCAGGAGTCGAATGTCGAGCGCATACGCGTCCGCACCCTGAATACCGTCACAGAAGTGCCCGTCGGCATAGTACGTTTGACGCAGTGCATTGCGGCAATCATCGGCAAGTGCGCGGAAGCGGTCTGCATCGTCGTGTTTTTCGAGCACTTTGGCGATTTTCGTGAGCATATCGAGCGAGCGGATGAAGAAATACGTATTGACAAACGGCTCGGGTAGGATGCACTTGTCATAGGTACACCAATCGCCAAGACACCAGCCGCCCTGCTCCTCGCGCACGACAAGACCGTTCTCGGAATGGTCACAAAGGTAGTCGACCCACTTCTTCATCGCGGGATAGCATGCGGTGAGCAGCTCCGTCTCACCGTACTGTTCATAATAGGCAAACGGCACGAGGACGATGGCACAGCCCCAGCCTCCGGGACCACCGCCGCCGCCCTGGAACGGTGCGGTATGCTGAACGTGACCGTTATCGACGGATTGGCAATCGAGAATGTCGCGGATCCACTTGCGATAAAATTCACGGCTGTCAAGGAGCATCATTGCCGATTCTGCACAGTTCTGACCGTCGCCCGTATAGCCGAGCCGTTCTCTGTGCGGGCAGTCAGAGGGAATCGAGCCGTGCATATTGTCAAGTTGGGAGCGGATGAACGCGTCGTATAAGAAATCAAGACCCTCGGAGGAGGATGCGAAGGAAGACGTCACGGGCGTGTCGGCATGAATGACGAGCACTTCGCAATCATCAACGTCGCCTTCTATGTCAAAATAGCGGAACGCGTGCCAGACGAACTGCGGTTCAAACGTGCCCTCTCCGATGAACGTATCACACATGATCTGCTTTGCACCCGACGCGCAGGTGTAGTCGGCACCCGTCGTTGAAAAGTCAAGTGCGCCGTCCGGTGTCAGCTCCTCTGCAAAGCGCAGGGTGACCTTGCCCGCAGGCTTTGTCACACGGACAACGCCGCTGATGTTTTCGCCTGCGTCATAAACCGT
This sequence comes from Eubacteriales bacterium, assembly GCA_045632325.1. Taxonomy (GTDB): domain Bacteria; phylum Bacillota; class Clostridia; order Oscillospirales; family CAG-272; genus RGIG3925. Next base: position 2,032 of record JAZQWK010000366.1, on the reverse strand, counting down.
TTTTCCGTCTGCAACGCCGAGACACTTCGGGGTGATTTTGCGGATCACGCGGTCGGGCGTGCCGATCTGTTCGCAGAGCATCGAGTCGGGTGCGGGCAGGGTCGTGACGGGATATACGGTATTATCGGTCGATGTGCGGTCGTGGATTTCGCCTAAAAACAGCGCACTTTTGACAATTTCCGACTTGCGCCAAACCTCCGAGCCGTCGGAGACGAGCAAGGTTTCCTCACCCGCCGTCAGCGCAAAGACGGTTTTGAGGATATCGCCGTAGGACATTTCACCCTCGGCAATGCGCTCGTGCTGGCGGTAGAAGCCGTCGCCGAGCTGTACGGTCAGGACGTTTTCTCCGTTTTTGAGCAGTTCGGCTACGGGATAGGTACAAACGTAAATGCGGTGCGTGAACGTATCACGGCACGGATAGGTGATCTTTGTGAACGCGCGGCGCTCATAGTCGGTGACAAGCGGCTGAAAGCGGTCGTCGGTTACGGGGATGCCGTTGATCGATGCTTTGAAATAGCCAAGTCCCGTGACGGTCAGCACGGTATCGGCGGGGACGGTGTCAAGAGTAAAACGGCGCTCGATGATCGGGGAACCGACGTAGTCGGTGCCGACCCAAACGGCGTTTTGCAGTGCGGTTTGTATGGTCATAGCTATCATCCTTTCGGTTGTTTTCTGTTATTTTCATTATAGCATACAGATGCTGTACTGTCAATCATTTTGTTTTCAATACCTACTTTACAACCGCTGCAATCTGTGCTATAATGAAGAAAAACGAGAGGGGTGTTCTCTGTGACCGCATCGGTCTTTGATATACAGCGGTTTTCCGTGCACGACGGTCCGGGCATCCGCACGACGGTCTTCTTTCGCGGCTGTCCTCTGCGGTGCGCATGGTGTCACAACCCCGAGGGGCTGTCGCCGACGCCGATTCTGCAATGGATGAAGAACGATTGCATCGGATGTGGGCTGTGCGGGGACAGAACGTCTGCCGACGATGCCGCACGCTGTCCGACGGGAGCTTTGCACGTCTGCGGCAGAGAATGGGAGATCGATGCGCTTTACCGCGAGGTTCTGCGCGACCGCGGCTTTTTCGGCGAAGACGGCGGGCTGACCTGCTCGGGCGGAGAGTGTCTTTTGCAGGCGGATGCTGTCAGAGAGCTGCTTTTGCGTGCCAAATCCGACGGCATTTCCACCGTCATCGATACGTCCGGATGCGTGCCGTGGGAAGCGTTTGCAAAGACGCTGGACGTCTGTGATCGGTACCTGTACGACGTCAAATGCGCCGACCCAAAAAAGCACAAAGCGGGAACAGGTGTTGACAATCAACGGATTCTTGAAAACCTGAAACATCTTTCCGAGGTCGGTGCGCGGATTTGGCTCCGCGTTCCCGTCATTCCCGGCTTTAATGCGGATGACGGGGAAATGACGGCGATCGCATCCATTGCGGCAAACGTGAAAACTGCGGAACGGGTCACGCTGATTCCGTATCACACGCTTGGCGTTCAGAAATACGAGTCCGTCGGGATGGAATACAAAATGGCAGACGTCAAGCCGCCGTCAAAGGAGCAGATGGAGACGTTTGCACGGATCTTTGCGGACGCGGGGATGGACGTGCGGTGATCAGATGCCATCGAATCGTCCTACTCTCGGAACGAACGATACAAAATATAGAATACAGCAAACAAAAACAACCATCACAGGAGGAGCTACGATGCAATCATACAAGCTTTGGAACAACACACCCTATTATTTGGAGGGTGAAGAAGACCCGCAGATTCACTACTATCCCGCAGAACACAAAACGCACGACGGCGCTGTCGTGATTTTTCCCGGCGGCGGCTATACCCACCGTGCCGAGCATGAGGGCAAGGGGTACGCAGAATTTCTGAACGCGCAGGGCATGGACGCGTTTGTCGTTGACTACCGCGTTGCTCCGTACACGCATCCCGCGCAGCTGCTTGACGCGCGCCGTGCCGTGCGGTTTGTGCGGTATCATGCAGCAGAATTCGGCATCGTGCCCGATAAGATCGGCGTT
>JAZQWK010000365.1:0-4653 GCA_045632325.1 Eubacteriales bacterium | reverse complement strand
AATCATCTCCCCGAACAGCGCGGGCTTGGAGACGTATTCGCAGTGTCCGTTGTGCGGCATGAAGGTTTGACCAAGTTTGTTCTGCGGATAGCCGTAGTGCTTTAACAGGCGCACCATCAGTGCACTCTGCTCGGGACGTGCGGTCATGTCGCGTTCTGCCCAGACAAAGTGGATGCGGGGCAGGGTATCGGGGTCTTCGTAGCGGTGATCGACAAAGTAGATCGGCGCGGCTTCATCGACGCGGACGGCAACGGGGTCAATACCGCGTTCCTTTGCGAGGATATTGAAGTGTGTGGTCGGCTGACCCGCATCGAAATACCAGCCGTCGATGTCACGGGGAGAGATGCCGTATGCGCCGAGGTACTGCGGGTCAAAGAACAGCATCATCGACAGGTATCCGCCGGCAGACGAGCCGCCGACCGTGATGCGCTTGAAGTTGACGATCTTGCGTCCCTCGGTCATCAGATGCGCAATGGCTTTGGCGCAGTCCTCGATGTATTCGGGGAACTTTGCATTCGGGTACATACGGTAGTTGAGTGACGCACACGCGACACCGCGCTCGGCGAGGTAGGTAAAGACGGGGCGTTCGCCTTCTTTATTGCCGCCCTCTATGCCGCCGCCGTGGATATAGACGAATAAATCGTCGCACGCATCACCGGGATTTGCGGGAAGGATCAGATCGTAAAGACCCGCGCGACCAAGTGCGGGGTTGTAGGAAATGTTTTCAAGAATGGTCATGACAGTGTCCTTTCTTTATGTTACCATCCAAAAATATGCGGTTTCTTATTCTGTGTCTTTTTGCCTGCCTGCTCGGCGAAATACTTACGCAGGGCACCGAAATCGTCGAAATGCTTTGTTTCTTCGGGAAGCTTCGTTTTCGGGCGGCAGACGTAGAAGACGGAGGTATCGCTTGGGATAGATGCTTCGATCGACGTATAAACCGCGCCGCCGACGTAGCCATAGCGTTCGTTGAATTGCTTGATCTTGCCCGTGTGGGGATTCCATTCCTCGACTTCATTGGCACCGGAGATAACGACGTGACCGGAATAATCCTTGACGGTCGTATTGGAAACGTAATAGACCTCACATCCGTCGTGATGCTTGTGGATGTAATTGAAGACACCGCCGGAGGCAATGCCGGCCGCTGCACCGTAATTTCGGAAGGCGGTCAGATTCAGCGACAGGATGCCGGAGTTGGGAATACGGGGCAGATGCTCAAAGACGATATCGACGGGTGTATCAAACTTCCAGAGTACCTGATTGATGCGGTGCGCTTCGACGTATTCCGTTCCGTCAAGGTCGGTCATCGAGGAGCGCAGGAAGACCGCAACACCGCCGTTTTCATTCTGTCGGATCGAGAAGTCGGAGCCATAATCGAGGACATCGTTTTTGACGCCGAAGAGCTCCTCAATGATCTCCGCGGCTTCCTTTTGCAGTGCCTCGTCGTCATCGGTAATCTTGAGCGGGACGACGGAGGTTGCGAGAATTTTACCGCCGCTGTGATAGAAGTCGCGCACCAGGCGCAGCGTGCGGATGCTTGCAATCGTCATCGCAGGGAGAATCAGGATGCGGTACCGCTCGGGGTTCAGCGCGTTGTCGATGTAGAGGATGCCGTCTTCACACCGTCCTTTTTCGACAAGTACCTCGGGATGCAGTACGGTCATATCGCGTCCGCAGTAGTTGAGCACGGAGTTGACGTTGCTCAGATAATCGGCAAACTGCAATACGGGCGGGAATGCGTACTGACGTTCCTGCTGCTCATAGAAAAAGACCTTGGAATGAAGCGATTCGATGGGATACAGCATCGCAATATCGCATACGTGCGTACCGCCCTGCAGCATTGCCTGACAGCGTGCGATAAAGTCGGTATACTTGGGATAAATATCACGCATATCTGGATTGCGCATGGAAATATCGTGGTTGAGAGACGTATCTGCCGACCACTGCATGACGTTGGGCATCAGGACGTTGACACCGCGTACAAAGCAGTTCATCGCTTCTTTGTAGAGAATCGTCGGATTTAGCTCTGCGTAACGGTTATAGACTTCGCAGGTGACGTATTCCTTTTCGAAATTGTAAGCGGCGGAAGAAACGAGCTTCAGACCGTTGAAGCCGTACATATAGGCGTGATGCATATCGGCACCGGGAGCGCCTGCATAGCGATGCAGAGCAATGGCGTCGCCCGTCAGATTGGAGCACGCGGCGGTTTTGGATTCGGAGGTACTGCCGGCACAGATAAGACCGAACTTCGAGGTAAAGTCGGCAACGGCGCGGAAGAAGCCGTCTGCAAACATCTTTGCACGGCAGCGCATCAGACAGGCGGTCGCATACTCGGTCTTCGGTCCGATGTCGTAATACAGTGCGGGATAGAGCAGAGCGGGATCGAAGCCGTATTCACGTTCGAAGTATTCGTTGAAATCGGGTGTCCACATACGCCTGTTCTGCGCGATGTACTGCATATCGTCGTAGACGGTCATGTTCACGACGGAGCCGAGATAAGAGGCGAATCGGTCGGTGAACGCCTTGTAACTCGTTTCGACAAACCGCATCGACGCCTTATAATTGAGGAAATTGACGAACTGGGATTCGCGGTTCTCGCGGCAGATGAACTGCAGGATATTCCAGTTGCCGTCGGGCGTATCCCAAACGAGCGTATCGCCCATGACCTCGTCGCGCAGATCGATGATATCGCCTGTGTCAAGCTCATACGCGACCAGCGACATCGTCACACCGTTTGTGTCAAGCGTTTTGCGGGTAACCACACCCTCGGTACATTCGTATTCGCGCATCGTCAGGATCCACGATACGGCGTCGGGGTATTTTTCAAGTACAGCGCCGCCGTACTTGCCCGAAGGATTATCGATATCGTCGTAATACACGACCTGCATATCGAGGTTCCGCGCACGCTCCAGCAGCGTTTCGTACGCTTTCCAGTATGCATCGGAGCCCGGCTCGGGTGTCGTCGGCGTTGCGGTTTTACGAGGGTCTGCAACGGGGATCGGAGCGATGCCGCCGTATCCTGCACGCTTCAAGTCAAAAAGAATGTCGGTCAGCTGCGACGTGTCCGAAAAATCGCCGTCAAGACGGACGTACGGGATCGGGCGATATTGGTTGGGCGGCTGCAAAAAGTCTTTATGCAGTTCCTGATAATTTCGTTGTTTGATCATACCGGTAACCTTTCGTTGGGAGTTTATATGAAGCTGTAAGGGTGATTCACGAATCGCCCGTTTTTTTCGTGGTTGTAAAAACGGAAATCAGATTTCCTATCCATATTATATCATGTTTTTCTCAATTTGCAATCTTTTTTTGCAAAAAAACTTGACGGCGATGCAATTTCCTCGTATAATAATGGTAATCAAACTATTTCCGATCGGAGAGGAGACAATCTTATGTTCAAAAATGCAAACCAAATGACCGCGTATCTGCAATCGCTGGTGGACTCGGACTTGACGCCGTGTATTTCCGTCGCGGCATCGTACAAGGGAGAGACGGTCTATGCGGGTACTGCCGCAAGAAAGAATGATCCGTTGTATGCCGGCTACAACGCAAATATCCGCCACAACATCGGCTCGGTGTCCAAGATCGTCACAGGTACGCTGTTTGCCAAAGTAATGGAAACGGGACGGATCTCCGTCTGGGATCGCGTCAAGAAGTTTTTGCCCGAGTATCCGTACGAGGACAACGATATCATGCAGCTGCTCTGTCATTCAACGGGATATTCTTCCTTTATCGACAACGTGCCGCGTCCCGCTTTTGACGTATCTACCGACGATTACGTCGAGGCGATCTGCAAAAACGCCGTCCGTGAATACGCACCGGGTACCGAAAGCCGTTATTTTTCGCTTGGCTATACGCTCGTTATGGCGATCATCGAGCGCGTCACGGGTATGGATTACGAATCGTATGCACAGCAGCAGCTGTTCCGTCCGCTCGGCATGACGAATTCCACGTTTGATATGCATCTCGTTTCTCCCGAAAACACCATTCTGCCGTATAACCGCGACACCGATACGTACGAAACCGATTGGTGCCGTCGTCCGACTGGTGACTCGGGGCTCTACACCACAGCCGCAGATCTTTTGAAGTTCGGAAACGGATTGCTGGACGGATATCTGGGTCAGGAAAACCCGATTCTGACACCGTGGCAGGCGCATTATCTGTTCCGCGAATGTACCGAAGGGAAGTTCATCCGCACACCCGCAATGTGGATGAAAGGCGACCGTGACCGCTACGGCTTCTTCTCCGACTTCTGTTCACCCGAAGCGTGCGGTCATACGGGATATTCCGGATGTATGCTGATGGTGGATCCGACCTACGATATTGCGATCGCGATCCTGACCAATTCCTGTCATCTGCATATGGATTGGAACAACTATCGTGTCATCTGTAATCGGATTATGGGGGAAATTCAAGCATAAAAAACATTGCCGACCGTTTGCTGTACGCTGCGGTCGGCAGATTTCTTTCACGTATGTACCACTGTGATATGCTGATTTAAAAATACTTTCGAATGGTTTTGTTTGCCATCAGGATGCGAATGAGAAGATTCGCACCGATGACACCGCAGACAGCCTGCAGCGTATTGCCGGGCAAACTTGCGGTCGCACCCATGCCGAGACGCAGGAAGACCGATTCGTAAAGGAAGTATCCGCC
>JAZQWK010000364.1:0-6343 GCA_045632325.1 Eubacteriales bacterium | reverse complement strand
CTGTCCGCCAAATCCGCGTTTTCCGGCAAACGAATCCAACCGAGATTCTCGCCGATACCGTGTGCTGTGAACCAATCCCCGCAGATCGCGGCATTGGGATTTTCCGCAAGCTGTCCCATTTTCCCGGAAAGGGCATGGGTAATGATGTAGAAGGAGCCGTTTTCATAATACGCATTGACCGCGCGTACCTGCGGCATATTGCCTGCTGTGGTGGCAAGTGCAATCAGATTGTCGTGACCGAAACGTTTGGTCATCAGTTCAGCGGTGATTTCATTCAGTTTTTCCATACGGACATTACCTCATTTTCATAGATACGATAGCAACAGATCGGTACAAGTATCATCTTAATTGTATCACACCCACCGCCGCAAGTCAAGGTTTTGCTCTACATAAACCCATTTTTCAGGCAAAAACAGCCCACAGCTTCGCGCGCAGCCGTGGACTGTTATTTGCGTATTATGATGCAATTTCCCTCACTTTCAAAACCGCAACCGTCATGTCATCCCGCCGTCCGACCCGTTTTGCCGCCGCCTCCCCAAGTGCCGACGCAAGTGCATCCATCGGAGCAGGCATGGGCTGATTGGATTCTGCTGCGTCGGGACTTTCATCCTCCATAACTTTCTTTCGGATATGCTGTCTTGCACGCCGCGTTTCATAATCGGCAAGCGCATCCCGCACCGTGTCGGAAATCCAAGCAGAACTCTCATCATCCCCGCAGACTCCGTCCGAGAAGAACAGCAGAAGATCGTCCGAGCACAGTGTAAACGTCGTTTCCTCCGCCGACACCTCGCGCAGAATTCCCAGCGGCATCGTCCCCGACGCAATACGGAATAACTGATCGCCGCGCAGGAGATACGACGGTGCCGCACCGCACTTGACAAAATGCGCTTCTCCCGTAATCATGTCAATTTCACATAAGTCCACCGTCGCCGAGCACTCTCCGGGTCTGGCGCGCAGAAAGCCGTTGAGCAGATTGAGTGCCGCGCCTCTTGCCGTAGATACAGACAACAGCTTCTCCAAAAAGAGCGCGGAAATCTGTGCAGTGACAGATGCTTCCCGTCCACTCCCCATCCCATCGCACACGAGTGCATAGAAGCAGTCCGATCGATTGGCAAACATACACGCGACGTCTCCTGTCACCTCCTCATCCGCTTTTTTCTCACCCCAGACACCGCTTGTAACCGAAAGCTTCGGTCCTGCACGCATCGTCATGCAAAGCCGTCTGCCGCCGTCGGTCAGATGATATTCCGGCGGCTGATACCGAACGCCGGACAACGCGGAAAACGCTTCCCGCAATTCCTCCGTTCCCAGTAAATTTCGGTTTTCTCTGCCGAGTCTCATACCCGAGCCGCCGAGATTGATGCCTTCCGCAACAACCACCCGCCGTCGGTCACCGTAGACCGAAACCGTGTCAGCCGAAAAACCGATTCTCTGCATTGCACGTCCGAGTCTGCGCGACAGTGCCGCGTCCCGCTGACAGCTTTTCGTATGTTCCTCCGCCGATGCGCGCAGTAATTTCGCCATTCCTTCGTAATCGCCTGCCGCGGTTTCCGTTTTGTCCTTCGTGATCTTTTCCTCACAGAGGTGCGCGGCTGCATCGTTCATCGCCGCCAGCATATTCGGAAGGTTCGGACACCGTCGGTCCAGCGGTGCAAAGGCTGTGCCTGCTTCTGCTCTGCCCTTTCTGTGAATACACAGCGTGATTCGTCCCATGGCGTCTGCCGTCGACGAAAAATCCTCATCCCAGCAAAGCGTGTGCTGTGCACAGTGTGCGCAGTATCGGTCAGCAATTCCCTCGCAAAGCTGTCTGACCTCATAAAGACCGGGTTTCCTCGTACGGTCGGATAAATGATAAAAGGTGGATGAAAGTCCCATCAGAATACCCGACAAGGTATCCAGCTGTACTGCCAGCGGCGGAATTCCGAGCATATCTTGCGAGAGTACCGTGTCGGCAGTCGGAATCGGAACGTCGGATACCGAGGACACTGACGGATCGGGTTCCGCACTCCGTTTGACACGGTAATGCGGCAGATACCGAATCAGCGGATACGCTGCGGCGCTGACCGCGATCATCTCCGGCAATACCGTACGGACGGCAGAAAACGCACCGATATAAACGGCATAGCATCCTCCCGCCAATGCTGACACGACGACAGCTGCCGCAAGATGGACGTTCCACAGCAGCCCCGATACTGCCCCGATCAGTGCAAATGCAGGCGCATACAGCCCGTCACACGCAAAGCCGCATAAAAGTCCCGCCAAAGACCCGCGCAGATAACCGTACTTTTTTGATATGTAAAGCGTGATCACGTGTGCACACAACAGCTTGGCGGAGAATCCGAGGAGCATCAGCGAGCCGAGCGATGCGGTCAGTGCATAGCAGACCGTTCCGACTCCCGCTTCATACAGCGTCGGTGCACACTTGGTTCTGTCGAAAAATCCGCAGAACAGATAGGTAAATGCGGGTATAGCCGCCATCAAAAAGAGACCGCGGATCGCAGGTACCGTCAGATCGGATACGCCGGTGGCAGTATCCCCGAGCAGATAGCCGATGGCAATCGGAGCTGCCGCAAGCACGGAAATGCCGACTCTTGCCGCGATGCTTTGCGAAAATACCCCGGACGGGAACAGCGCCCGCCCGAACCGCGCAAGAGATCCGCCTCCGTCATCGCCAGCATCTGTCCGCTGCCCTCGACGCACTGTACGGTTTCTTCGTTTGCTGTGTTGTGCACCGAAGGCGTCGGGTTCCGGTGTCAGAAACCGTCCGACAGCGTACCGCATGCCAAGGCAGGTCATCATGCCGCCGAGATACAGTGTCGCTGCTTCCCCTCCCGAGCACAAAAGACCGAGAGCCGATGCGGCGATGGCTGACGGTGCTCCAGCCGCACAGACGAACGCCAAGCCCAGCGGACGCGTTTCGTAGGCAAGAACCGTGCCCGAAAAAAACAGTGAGAGAAGCCCTACTGCAAGCACGGACAGGCATCGCTTCACCGTCGTGCGTGTCGCATGGAGCCGTGCGGCGTATCCCGTATCCGACGCATCCCCGAACAGCGACGCATGAACAGAGGATAACAGCATTTTCAAACGTGAGAACAAGTTGGCTTTTGCGGACTCCGTACCGATGGTATCCTGTGTCGGTACGGAATCCCCGAGGATGGCGTCTTCCATTCTTGCATCGGAAATCACAGGACCCTGCGTTTTGTTTTTCATGAGAGTAAACCCTTTCTGTACGTAACACTCCTGCCGCAGAGGATACGGTGCACGGTTCCGGACACCGTGTACGGCATCCTCCGTCGGCGTGGCTATATTGTAGCACAAAAGGACCGCGTGATCGGTCGGGGTTTGTCTGTCCTTTTCCGCAGCATTTTGCTGGATCCCATCAAAGCAATACGACGGTTCCCGGGAAATCGCGGGAAATACGCGCACGCGGTATTTTTTGCGACGGTTTCATGATTTTGACTTGACAAACAGAGGCTTTCATGCTAATATAAATGTATGTTTTATTCTATTATCAGAAAGGAATTATTCATGAAAAAACATCTGATTTTCAAAGCAGGATGCATCCTTCTCCTGCTCGGCATGCTCCTTGCCGTATGTGCCTGCGACAGCACCGGTGACGGTGAAGGTACAAAGAACCCCGCAGAAACCGAAATTCCAAAGGATCCCGCGATCTACGTCATCGTCCGTTCCGATAACGGAAACAAAGAAGAAACCGACGGTGCCGTTCGTCTGCGCAAATACATCCGCGAAACGCTTGGCATTGAGATCGATCTGGAAACTGACTGGATCAAGCGCGGTGAGAATGTCGAAGATCACCGCTTTGCGCATGAGATCGTCTTCGGCGATACCAACCGCAACGAATCCATCGCGGCATACGACGCGCTCAACGTCGGCACACCCGATCTGGTCGACTATTCGCTGTCCTCCGCAGGAGAGCATTACGTCATTGCCGCATCGGAAGGCAACGTCGACGATGCCGTAACACAGTTCATTTCCTATCTGGAAGCCAATCCCGATATGCTGTATAACAGCCCTATTGAGATGAACGACGTTCGTGACCACGATTTCCCGTTGGACAACATTACGGTTCACGAAGACTCCATTACCGCATACAGCGCAATCGTTTATCCCATATCTTACAACAATATGCTGATCGCAGACGTTCAGAGCATCTCCGATCTGATCTTCCGCAGCAGCGGTGTCCGTCTTCCGATCTATAATGAAAAGGACAACAACGTTCCGACAGACGGCAAGCTGATCCGCATCGGTGCCCGTGCCGACGAGGGCATCCTGAATGCAGGCTCCTTCAGCTATGTACTGGACTTCACGGAAAACGGCATCATTCTGGATTCGGCAGATATGTATAATGATACCCGCGCCATGGAAGCGCTGACGACCCTTTTGGAAAACGGCATTGCCGCAGGCGGTACCCTCGTACTGGATGACAGCTGTGACGTCCGTCTGGAAAATCCCGCAGACGAGCCGCGCATTGAAATTTCCGCTTGGCTCTACGGCGCAACGGAGCTGAACAAAGAAGAACAGTTTGCAGAGGTCAAGGATTGCGGCTTCAACCAGGTCATTCTGAACAAATCGCACGACGAGGAGCTGTTCCACAAGCATTGCAAGTGGCTTGCAAAATATGAGCTGAAAGCCCTGTGGCAAGACGGCGGTATGTATATCACCGATACCATGCTTGATTCGGAAACGACGATGGATGAATATATCAACATCGACGAAAACAGCTTCCTCCATGCGGATATTACCTGGGGCAGTATGCTGCGCGACGAGCCCGGTGCACAGATCTTTGATCTGCTCGCCGAAGCCTACGATATTTACGACGCAAAGACCGACGACAAGATTCCTTATTACAACCTGTTCCCGTCCTATGCAAACGAACAGCAGCTCGGAACCAAAACGTATGCGGAGCATCTGAAGCAGTTCTTTGATAAGGTCGATCCCCAGATGTACGCCTCCGTCGATATTTATCCCCTGAATATTTCGTACAGCATCAACAGCGACTACTTCTATAACCTTGACGCCTTCGCAACCGAATGTCGTACCCGCGGTATTCCGTTCGGCATTTACATTCAGTCGGTCTCCTTTGCAGCAACCAAGCGTACGCCCGATGAACAGGAAATGCGCTGGCAGGCATACTGTGCCCTCTCCTTCGGTGCAATGGATATCCAGTATTTCACCTACTGCACGCCCGTTTCCTCCACGGAATCCTTCAAGGACGCGCTGGTCGACCTCAACAATGAAAAGACTGATCGCTGGTACGGTGCACAGGCGGTCAACAAAGCGCTCAATCTGATGTCGGACGCGTATATGCAGTACGACAATCTCGGCGCGTATACCGTCAATCCGACGGACGACGGCTTTATGAAGTTCGCCAACCAATACAAGGACTTTGACGCCATTGAAAAGGTTACCGTCTCCGATAACAAGCCCGTTCTGATCGGCGCGTTTGCTTCCGATACCGCCGAGCACAGCCGCGCGTTTACCTGCGTGGATCTCGGCGATCCCGGTCTGTCTGTCGCACTCCCGACCGAGGTTACGGTAGAGCTGACCGATGCCACGACCGCAACGATGTACTATAAGGATACCGTCACCACGCTGACACCCGACGAAAACGGATGCATCACCTTCAAGCTGTACAACGGCGACGGCGTTTTCATCACGCTCGGCAACTGATTCTATAATTTTGTAAGGAAGTGTTTTCTTGATTGATTCCAGAACGTTATCCTATCTGAATCTTCACGCCATTCTCGGCTCTATCCCCATGCTTTGTGCGCTGGACGACGAGGCGTCTGCACTTGTCCGAGGGCATCGCATCGCACTCGGTATCTCGGTCAGCGGCGGACCTGCGGGAACCCTGGCATTTGCCGACGGACAGTGCCGCTTTTCCGAAACAGCCGTCCCCGCCGACTGTGATATTCTGCTTACCTTCTCCTCCCCCGAAAAATTCAACGGCATGATCGACGGAACCGTCACGCCGATTCCGAGAAAAGGACTTTTGAAGGCCGGTTTTCTGACGGGTCCGTTTACCCGTCTGACCGATCGGCTGTCCGCATATCTGCGCGCAACGCCCGAACAGCTTACCGATCCCGTATTCCGCCGCACAAGCACACTCCTGATGTTCGAACTGATCACCCGCGCGGTCTGCTGTATCGGCAACGAGGATCCGATCGGCAAATCTTCCGCATCGTATCTCACCGACGGAGCCGTACGCATCGGCGCAGGTGACGACGTCGCGTCCGTCATCCGCATCCAAAATCATCACCTGTCCCGCGCGCAAGACCCCAACGGCGAAACCGTTACCGCACGGGTGCAGTTTGCCGATCTT
>JAZQWK010000363.1:0-36539 GCA_045632325.1 Eubacteriales bacterium | reverse complement strand
TTGCGAGTACAGGATTCTGGTCTTTTGTAGAGAAAAAGACATCCCGGTTGGATGACCGGGACAAGTTGCTGATGGGAATTGCACACGACAGGATATGCTATCTCGGAGGCGTTTTTATAAAGCAGGGCAGTATTACGAAAGATGAATATGAAAACCTGCATGACTACTTATACGAGCCGTACAGGAAACTTGGCGGCAATGGAACGGCGAAGAAGATCATGGAAGAGGTGGGAAAACTGCCGATAGGAGACAAGGCATGAAGCTGAAAGATAAAACGTATGATATACTGAAATGGATCGCGTTGATATTTATTCCGGCTGTCGGCGCGCTGTACTTTGGTCTGGCGCAGATATGGGGATTCCCTTACGGCGAGGAGATCGTCGGAACTCTGACGCTGATCGACACATTCCTTGGCGCGTTGATTGGGATCAGTACCGTTAATTATAACAAGGGGGCGTAGTATGACCGCTGAGAAAATTATCCAGACCATGCGCGACTGGATAGGCACGGACAAGAGAAAAATAATCGATATATACAACGCCCACAAACCGCTTGCGCATAATTACGCGGTCAAATATAGTGATGCGTGGTGCGATACTACCGTGAGCGCGTGCTTTATCAAAAATAACGCGGTTTCGCTGATAGGCGGCACGGAGTGCGGTGTTGAACGCCATGTTAAGATTTTTAAGGATGCCGGTATCTGGCAGGAAGACGGAACTGTCGTTCCGAAACCCGGTTGGATAATTGTCTACAACTGGGATGACAGCACGCAACCCAATGATGGGTACTCCGATCACATAGGGATCGTGGAAAAAATCGATGGGAAACAGATCACAGTCATTGAGGGCAATTACAATAACGCAGTCCGGCGCAGGACTATCCCAGTAGGGTGGGGATATATCCGCGGGTACGCCATGCCGAAATATGAGGAAGAAAAGGCAGAACCGAAAAAGGAAGAGCAAAAAATCGTCGTGGACGTTTCTGAACATAATGGGACGATAGACTGGCAGAAAGCGAAAACGTCCGTGTATGGCGCAATTATCCGTCTCGGTTATGGTCAAAACGTAGAGTATCAGGATGACAAATTATTCCTGTATAACGTAAAATGCTGTGAACGGTACGGCATCCCCTACGCGTTCTATATTTACAGCTACGCATACAGCGAGGGCGAATCTGCCGGAGAAGTAGATCATGCGTTGAGACTGGCAAAAGGCTATAAGCCCGGCGCGATCTTTTTCGATACCGAACAGCCGGGAACGCAGGTTCACTCAAAAGCAAACGCGGAGTTGTTTGTCAAGCTGATTAGAAAAGCCGGATACAAAGCGGGTGTGTATGCGTATGATTCTTGGTACAAGTCCTACCTGAAAGGAATCGACTGTGATTATTTGTGGATAGCAAAGTGGGGCGCGAATGACGGCAGGGTGCATGATAAACCCGAGTATGATTGCGACATCTGGCAGTATACCAGTAAAGGCTCTATTAACGGCTCAACGCATCGTGCTGACTTGAGCATCATGTATAGAAATGTGTTGAGCGATGAAAGCAAACCGAAAGAGGGCACAACCGTTCTTGAACTTGTGGCGCGGGTGCAGGAAGGCAAGTACGGCAACGGCGATGAGCGCGTAAAGGCTCTTGGCGCAAGTTATCAGGCAGTGCAGGAGATGATAAACCATATTTACCGGTCATCTGCAACCGCACTGGCGAAAGACGTTATCACCGGGATGTTCGGCAACGGCGAACTGCGCAAGCGCGTCCTCGGATCGCGGTATTCCGAAGTGCAGAATGAAGTCAATAAAATGCTGAGGTGACAATGGACGATAAGAACCTTTTACTTGCGTATGAGATCGCGCAGGTCAAGCATGAACGAACAGTCCGCAGACTGATAGCCGCGTTAATTGTCGCAATCGCTGTCATATTTGCCTGTAATGCGATCTGGCTGTATGCGTGGATGCAGTATGACTATACATCAGATTCAACAGAGACAGTCACCGTAGACGGAAAAGACGGCATTGCCAATTATATTGGCGGCGTTGGGAGCATAGTAAATGGCGAGAATAGTGGTGCAGAGAAAACGGACGCGAACCCGGACGAAAAAGAACGGTAATTCAAAAGGTGTCAGAAAGCGCAAATGACATACACGAACAGCCAGATCAGAGAATTGATCGATGAGCATATCCATAGCGACCGCGACCGGGATATTTTGAAAGCCCGGTACATAGACGGAAAGCGGTTCGCAGAGTTGGCTGAGATGTTCGACCTGTCCGACCGGCAGGTGCAGAATATCGTTTACAAGGCAGACAAGATTTTTTGCAGACTTCTTTCGTAACTCTTTCATAGTTTCTTTATTCTCCTCTCGATCCCCTTGTGGTTCAATAGAATCACAAGGGGGTGCTTTTTATGTACGCATATCCGAATTATTATAACCAGAATTTCAGCCAGAATTTTCAGCCGAATAATTATCTCCCGCAACAGCAGATCATACAGGTGAACGGCAAGGCGAGCGTGGACACGATTCAGCTTGCCCCGAACAGTTCCGTTCTTGTGATGGACACGTCCGCGCCTATCGTGTGGATGTGCGTTTCTGACGGCGTGGGAAAAGTTACGAGTACACCGTATGACATTACGGTTCATCAGGACGCGCCGCCGGTGGACGTTAACAGCATCGAGAAAAGACTGGCGGCGGTAGAGGGCGCGATAGTCAAGATCACGGAGGGAATGAAGAATGACAAATCCAATGCTCGGAGCGTTAAACCAAAGCAGGTTGACGCCGATTAAAAACATGATGCACGCCATGAGGGGAAACCCGCAGATGATGTTAAACCAGATGGCGGCGCGAAATCCGCAAGTAAAGCAGGTATTGGATTATGTACAGCAGAACGGCGGGGACGCAAAAGCGGCGTTTTACAAAATGGCGCAGGAGAAAGGCGTGAACCCGGAAGACGTTTTGAATATGCTGAAATAAGATCGTGCGCACGGTTTTATAAAATACAAAAGAAAGGAGAAACAACATGGACAACGGTACACTTTCCGCTTCTGATGTTGCCCTGCTGAACGGCAATAATATGTGGGGGGACGGCGGCGCGTTTATGTGGATCTTTGCTCTGCTGATTCTGGCGAACGGCGGGTTCGGCGGTTGGGGCGGCAATAATTTTGCCAACGCCATCGGCTATGAGAACCTTGCCACGAGCAACGAAGTGCAGAGGGGCTTTGACGCGCAGAACAGCCTTGCCAACGAGCGCGAGATCCTGTCAGCGGTCAATTCCGGAACGGCTCAGTCTGTAGCGGCTACCAACCAGACGTTCCACGATACACTGGGGATCATCCAGAACCGCTATGACGAACTGGCGAGAGACATCAGCGGTATTGCCGTAGGACAGGCACAGGCACTTGCGAACCAGAACAGCTGTTGCTGTGAGACAAAGCAGATGATTATGCAGTCCAATTATGACGGAGCGATGCGTGACGCGGCTACGAATGCCAACTTCACAGCGCAGATCCAGTCCGTCAAGGATATGATCGCGCAGGATAAAATTGAGTCCTTACAGGCTCAGGTGTCTCAGCTTCAGCTTGCACAGGCTACGTCCGGGATGCTGAGATTCCCGAACAGTTGGACATACGGCGCAGGTCCGTTCCCGCCTATCTTCGGATGCTGTGGGAACAACATTTAATTATACGCCAATTTGACGAGGATTTTATGCGTAGGCAGGGGAATCCTTGCCTACGCTCTTTATAAGGCTTATATTGGGCTTGCAGAGCCCAGAAAGGGGTAATTATGAGCAGGAGTTTGATACAAACGGCGAACCAGTCACCGCAGACCGTGGCTGTCAACGGGATCATACCACTGGGGAGCACGCAGAGGCGGTTTGGATGCAACCTGAGGATGTCCGGCAACGGCATCGAGGTGAACGGCGAGGGATACTACACAGCGGATGTCAGTGTATCCGTAGCACCGACAGCGGCGGGGGCTGTTACTGTAGCACTTTACAACAACGGAGTGCAGATACCCGGAGCGATCGCTTACGAGTCCGTCTCGACAGCACTGAACCCGGTCAACCTTGCGATCAATGCGACCATACGGCAGGGCTGTTGCTGTGATTCCGCGGACAACCTTACCTGCGTGTTACTGGCAGGAGCGGGGACGGTGCAGAACATTTCCGTGCGAGTAGTCAAAGAGTGAACACAATAAGCGGGATTGGAGACAACATGACAAAGGAAGAACTGTTCCGCGATATGTCGGCACATATGGTTAAGGGCGTAATGATGCACTCGCAGTTGGCTGACTACTATCGTTTTCTGGGACTGGACAAGTATGCGAAGCATCACGAGAACCAGTTCTGGGACGAGATGAGGAGTTGGCGAAACCTGTGCAAGTATTACATATGCCATTGCAACCGGCTGATCGAGGAAAAAGAAGTTGAAAATCCGGGCGTGATCCCGGCGGCATGGTATAACGCAACCCGGCAGGACGTTGATACTTCCACGAAGAGAAGAGCGGTCGAAAGCGGTCTGGAAACGTGGGTAGAATGGGAGCGGGAGACGAAAGACCTGTACGAGATGGCAGTCAACGAACTCAGCAATATGGGCGAATGCGCGGCGGCTATGCATGTCAAATCTTTGTTGAGGAGAGTCGATGACGAACTCGCAGAGGCGCAGGGGTATCAGCTTTTGAAGAAAGCGGCAGACTATGACATCAACTATTTGATAGAGGATCAGCATGAGCGTTGACGAGATCGCAAAAGAGATAACCGAACTGGAAAAAGCGGATACCAACTGGAACAACATACAAAGGCTGTCGTGGCTGTACACTGTGTTTGACCATATGTCTGACGATAGAATACCTATCGTTTCCCACGCGATGGTAGACACTGTGCCGGAGTATGATCTGGGGGACTTCAGCCGGGCGGCAAGTGGTGTGCCGGTGCAAGGGCTGATGTCACTACTGGAAGAACATATGCAGGTCGTAAGAGCGTTATATCCAAAAGAATATGAAGCGGTGCTTGAACGGATCGCGCAGATGTAAAAAAGAGCCTCGTGAAAGCGGGGTTCTTTTTTTGTGAAAAACTTTTTGAAAAACTTTCGGAAAATGTATTGACAGGTATTATAAGGTAATGCTATAATGAAGGTGCAATCAAGAGAGGAGCACGAAAGGAGAAAGAAAATGCTTACAAAAAAACGGATTTACGAACTGGCATGGCATGAGGCACTTGCGATTTGGGATCACGAAGAACAGCTTAACAAAGTAATCAATGACGAATATAGCCACAGAAGAGTAAACAAAGCGTGGGAAGTTGTAAAGGAACTTGAGGAACTGATTAGACAGGAAGAACAGTAAAATACGAAGCCGAGGGCGGCGGCTAAACCGCCCGGGAATGACAGTTGTTACGATACATTAAATACAATCCCGCCCCGGAGGTTACGAGGGCAGAAAGGATTACAAGATGACAACACACGAAGAATGGTTTGTAGGAGTAAAAAAAGCGTATCAGTTCAAGTACGATAAACAGCAGAAATGGATGAATGCCATGTGTTGGTTTTATGAACGGAAAAGATATGCTGATTCAGAAGAAGAAGCGAAGAAAGTTCTTAATAAGGCGTACGAAATGTGGAACGGAGAAAAAGTTTATAACGAGAAAGGAGAACGTTATGACACAGAATCCGTTGGGTGTATTGGAATTACAACGGTAAGCACAAAAGAAACAGATGCCGAACAAAAGATCGTTGAGCATATAATCCGTAAACGAACAGTAACGGATTGGGAAACTGTAGAAAAGAAATGAGTTGAATCCCTTCCGGTAGGTGGTTAGACCGGCAAAAATTCTTTCACAAAAAAATCATTTTATGGTATTGACAAGTATCGGAAAGTAGTAGTATAATCAGCTTGTAAGGTTGATTGAGGCACTACTTGAGAGGAGAAAAGGATATGACGACAAAGGATCAGGAGAGAAAAGCACTTGAGCAGATCAAGAAGATCGTGGCAGGACTTGGAGAGGACAGCTATATTGCGACAGCGTTCGCGGGATGCTTCGAAGATGCAGAAAACAACATCGCCGATGATGCGGCATACTCAATGAAAGACAGGGTCGAGAGCCTTTCAAAAGAGAATTGGAACAAACGGAAAGAGATCGTCGACCTTAAGAACGCACTTAAGGAGATGGAAGAAAGAGCAAATCATGCGGAAGAACTTTTCAACGCAAAAGTGCAGAGCGCGGATAAGTGGTGTGCAAAGTATCACGAGAATGACGATAACTGGACGAAATGCTACAACCAGATGGTTGAAAAATATAACGAGGCGGATACAAAGGCTGAGGCACTGGAACTTGAAAACATGAAGCTGAAAGCGAAACTGTACGATATGATGGTGGGGGCGTAAGCCCCTGCCGGGGAAGAGAGGAGAATACCATGACAAACGCACAGATCATTTTTAACGCAGGGCAGGAGTTGGCGAAAGAGGGCAAGATCGGCTACACCGGCAGGACATTCGAGATGGAAATGCCGGACGGCAAAAAGATTACGGTGCAGGAGACCGAGCCGATCCACACCTACCAGACATGGAAGATGTTCGGCTATCAGGTAGCGAAAGGGGAGAAAGCGGTGGCAAAGATTACGATCTGGAAGCATACCACGAAGCACAACGAAGAGCGTGGCGAAGACGAGAGCAAGATGTTTATGAAGACGGCGGCGTTTTTCAGCCAGTCACAGGTAGAAGCGATCGCGTAAAACAAAAGCCGAGCCGGGGCGGCAAATCCCCGGCAGAGAGGAGAACAGAATGTACATGAGTTATTGCAGATTTGAGGGAACGAAGATGGAGTTGAGAAGATGCTTCGATGATGTGACAGAGCATATCAATGAAGAAGCCGAATATAAGGTGTCTGAGGACGAGATCAGACATTTTCGCTCGATGGTCGCCGACATGATCGACTTCCTGCAGGAGACGGAGATCATGGACGAATATGGGGAACTCGACCGGGATGCGCTCGACTCCGTTTGTGAAGCGATGAGGCGCGGCTATGAAGATTGAGGATGTGATAGAGGACGCGATACGGAACACGACAGACCCGGACACGGTAACATTTTTACAGCAGTTGAAAGTTGATATAGAGAGGAGATAGCAATGACAGAAAAAGAAAGAGCGTTTGCATGGATGGACAAAGTTATCGAATGGAGAAAGACCGAACCGGAGCATTTCTCAAGAGATGTGTGGGTATGCTACGGCAGTACGCGTGAGGACAAGATCCTCACAGCCGGGGTTGCCGAACTGGCGAAAGTTACCGGGATTCCCTGCGTGACGTGGAAAAGGAATGACTTGGTACACGGCAACGCGTATGCCGAACTGTACTACAAGGGGTGGGTGTTCTATGATTTTTACAAGCGCGATTGGTAAAAAAGTGATTGTAAAGTATTGCAAAATAGTGTAAAATAAAAGGGAAAGGAGGTGATAACATGACCATGCAAGAAGCGATCCTGAGATACAGGGCAGAACACAACATGACACAGGCAGAGTTTGCCGCAAAGGTTGGCGTGTCAAAGCTGACGATTCTGCAGATTGAGAACGGCAAGCGCGTTCCGCGGACAGTAACGGCGATGAAGATCAAAATGGCGATGGAGGGGTAAATGAGATTAAAGGGGAGATATATACCAGATAAGGTGGTGGAAACTATGGAAGAGTTACACGAGGAGAAAGTTGTGGATTTGCAAGCGATTACCGGCAATATGCCGCCGAGAAAAAGGAAACCCAGAAGACGGATCGAGAGCCTGAGCGTTGCCAACATGATATACCTGAGCATAGCGATCTGCTTGCCGCTGATGCTGTTAACGGTTGCGGCAATAGCATACGGATCATGGTACGCGGTTCTGACGGTCATAGCGATACTTATCGACACGGCACTTGTATATGAAAACCTGTGGAGGAGAAAATGAGCGAGGAGAAAAGGAACGTATTCGAAACGTGCGCATACTGCGGAGAGCCTATCTATGCAGGAGACGAAACCTACTGCGGCGATGACTATGTGACTATTGACGGAGAATACATCCACTTCGATTGCCTGTTTGACTGGGGCATCGAGAACAGAAAGGAAGCAAAATGATGGAGAATGCGAAAATCTACGAGGCTATCTGCGGAGTTATGGAAGATGTCGGAGCGGTCAAGAAGACCGACAAGAACGAGTTCGACAAGTATATGTACCGGGGCATCGATGCGGTGATGAACGCTTTACAGCCCGCCATGATCAAACATCATGTGTTCTGCATCCCGGAAGTGGTTGACATGACCAGAGAGGACAGGATCGGAAAAAATGGCAGTCCGCTTGTGTACTCCGTTGCAACAGTCAAGTATACGTTTTTCACGGATGACGGTTCGAGCGTTTCTGCATTGGTCATCGGCGAGGCGATGGACAGGGGCGACAAAAGCATGAACAAGGCGATGAGCGCGGCGTTCAAGTATGCAATGTTCCAGACGTTCTGCATCCCTACTGAGGAAATGATCGACAGCGAAAAGGACAGCCCGGAAGTTGCAGAAAGCCCGCAGGAAATGGGCGAGCGTTTGCTGAAGAAACCGTCCGAGAAGCAGATCAACTGCCTGAACGCATTGTGGAAGAAAGCGGATGATTTAACGAAGATGGACATTCTGAAGAAGCACCCGGACTTGTCCGCGATCTCGATGAAAGAAGCATCTGAAATTATAGGGGTGTTGAAAGATGGAAGCGCGGGCGGTAGTGACTGATGTTTTATACAGTCCGCAGGGAAGACAGCGGGTCACGTTTGAGTTTGAAGACCGGCGTGACCTGCGACCCGGTCAGATCGTGCGCCTGAACGCGTCAGAATGGCGCGAGAAGCGTTCTCTGGACGCGAATGGGCTATTGTGGCACTGTATAGACAAAATCGCTTCTGCGCTTAAACTGGACAAATGGGATGTATACCTGATGATGCTGAAAAGGTATGGGGTGTTTACTTATGGAGTGTTCCGGGAGAATCATCTCGACCAGATCAGGCATATGTGGAGAACTTCGGAAGTTGTCGGCGAGGTAGATGTCAACGGAGAAAAGGGCGTACAGGTACTTTTGTACTTCGGTTCGTCAACCTACGACACGAAAGAGTTTTCCCGGCTGTTGGATGGAGTCATAGATGAAATGGAACAAATTGGACTGGAAACGCCGGAACAGGCAGAAGCAGAAAGGCTGTTGAGACAATGGAAAGGTGCTTCTTATGCGGCAGGATAGCAAATCTGGAAAAGCATCATTGCTTACATGGCACGGCAAACAGGAAAAAAGCTGAGCGGGACAAACTTTACGTGAAAATTTGCCCGGAGTGCCATAGAGGAACAAACGGCGTACACGGCAAGAATGGACATGATCTGGACGAGTATCTGAAGCAGAGGGCTGAGAAAAAGTATCTGGATGCCGGTCACACCGTTGAGGAATTTATACAGAGATACGGTAAAAATTATCTATAATCCGCACATTGCTATTGATAGCGGTTTTATGCAAAATACACTGCCCCGTGTGCGGCGGGGCAGAAAGGAGGTTTATATGAAACAGCCGACACAAAACGACAGGGTATTGAACCATCTGGTATTGAACGGAAAGATAGACGACACGATTGCAAGGGATTTGTACGGAATCCGGCGGCTTGGCGCGAGGATCTTCGACCTGCGGAAGATGGGCTACAAGATCGAGTCTGAAACAAAACACGTTGTGAACAGGTACGGACGCAGGGTCACGTATTCGGAGTATTATCTGAAAGAGGTTGCGATATGAGACAGACATTCACGGTAATGGGACGGTTGCCCGGATTGAATGAATACATAAACGCTTGCCGCAATAACAAGTACACCGGCGCGGCGATGAAAAAAGAGATGCAGGAATACGTCAGGGTGGAGATCGTCCGGTCGCATCTCACGCCGGTAGAGGGACGGTGCAG
Organism: Eubacteriales bacterium; assembly: GCA_045632325.1. Lineage (GTDB taxonomy): Bacteria > Bacillota > Clostridia > Oscillospirales > CAG-272 > RGIG3925. The sequence goes on along the minus strand of JAZQWK010000363.1, from coordinate 26,624 downwards.
GTTGCAGTACACGTTCTTTGAGCGCAACAGAAACCGGGACATGGACAACGTTTCCGGGTTTGCTCATAAAATCGTGCAGGATGCGCTTGTCGAAGCCGGTGTGCTTGATGGGGACGGGTGGAAACACATCGCCGGGTATACGGACAATTTTGAGATAGACCGGGACTGCCCGCGCATCGAGGTAACATTGATCTACTCCGCAGAAAGTAATTGAAAAAGAAATAGAAAAGAGGTATAATAGAAGCGGAGGTGATGCGATGTTATCAGAAAGTGCATTGGAAAAGCGCAGAGAATATCAGCGGGAATATTACCGCAAAAACAAGGAAAAGCGCAGGAAACAGATCGAGGAATATTGGGAGCGCAAGGCACGAAAAGACGAGGAACAGGAATGAAAGGGAGTTTTATCTTGTATACGAAATATGCGAAGCAGATACAGATGCTCAACATGGAACAGCGCGGAGTCCTGTTTACCGCAATCCTTAACCACGAACGCGAAGAAGAACTTCCGGAAATGGATGCCATGACAGAGATGGCGTTCGCCTTTATCAAGACCGATCTGGAAGAGAACGCGGAAAAGTACGAGGAAAAGTGCAGGACGAACCGGGAAAACGGACAGAAAGGCGGCAGACCGAAGAAAACCGAAAAAACCGAACGGTTTTCTGAAAACCGAACGCAACCGAAAAAAGCCGATAATGATAATGAGTATGATAATGATTATGAAAATGAGAATGATAATGATGTGAAAAAGAAAGAACCAAAGCACACGCACGGCGAGTACAGCCATGTTTTACTGACCGACACGGAGTTTGACCGGCTGATCGGTGATTACGGAATGTACATGACCGAAGCGGCTGTTAAACTACTGGATGAATACATTGAGGAAAAAGGATATAAAAGCAAATCACATAATTTGGCGATCCGCAGATGGGTAATCAATGCGGTGAAAGAGCGGAGCAACCCGCGAGCAAGCAAATACGGCAATTCTGGGAAGTTCGGCAATTTTCCGCAACGAAACGATGAAGAGCATAAGGCTCTTGTAGCGAAAGTGATTGCGATGCAGTAACGCTCCCCAAAAACCGCCGCATTAACCATAAACAAAACAAAAAAACAAGGAAAGGAGAACCTTACTCTCACAAGTGATGAGGATATACTCCCCTGCGGGTCGGGCGGCGGCGACCCGCTCAGAGAGAAGATAAAAAATGATAACGTATAACAACAAATCGCAGTCCGTCACCGAATGGGCGCGAGAAATGAATATAAACGTGGACACGCTCCGGCATAGAATATATGACCTTAACTGGAGTATCGAGGATGCGCTAACAGTACCGCCGAGACAAAAGCGGAATGTTGCGATCCTGAAAACATACAGCCGGGCGAGAGTGGTCAGGAAGAAACTCGACAAGAAAAGATTGTGCAACCCGGATGTATGTATTCATTGTATTTACCATGACGGCGGCTACCAGAAATCAGACATTTCCTGCGGGTATATAAGTTATCATCCGTCGCACAAGAGAAGACCATGCCCGGCGGGAGAGTGTACAGTTATAGAAACATATGAGGAGAGGGCGAGAGGATGGAAAGCGGAAAGGATTACATAAGCAGACAGGCGGCTGACGTAGAAAGGAGAAGAGGTGAAGCGGATGAGACTGATTAATGCGGATGCGCTAAAGAAAAGCGTCCTTGACTTGCATGATTGCTATAACGGTTTTTCTGACACATACGACAAGGCTTGCATAATCGGAGTTATTGACGAAGAGCCGACCATCGAGCCAGAACCGCACTGGATACCGTGCAGTGAGCGGTTGCCAGAAGACGAAAAAAGGGTATTATGCACGGTACAGTCTGGAGAACACTTTAACATTGTGACTTGCATATACATACAACGCACAAGGAGATGGCTTCCGGAAGCGCATGGAAATCACGACAATGTTTTGGCATGGATGCCACTTCCAGAACCGTATAGAGGAGAACAGGATGGCAGTTTCGATAGCCATATCTCGTAACGGGGTCTCGATTTTGTACCGCTGTTATAAACTTCCCGGATATGGACGGAAGTGTCCTGACCGCAACACGACTTCCTGCCTGACATGTAAGTATTGCAAAGCGGAAATGTCCGCGGCAGATGCGACAAAGTTATTGAGGAGAGCACACAATGGGTGATACACTTATACGTATAGGGGTAACGGTGATCGCGTGTAGCGGGCTTGCGTTCATGGTGGGCGGTATCCTGATGATTATAGGGGCGTATGTAGGATGAGAAAAGTAACGATCTGCAAAGATTGCCGGGATCGCACGGCGGGATGCCACGCTGACTGCGAGAAGTACATTCAAGACAGGAAAGCATACGAGGAAGAGAAAAACGTGATATACAAGAACAAGGCAGACTATTACAGGCAGATCGATGTCGAAAAAAAGAGGCATAGAAAGAAATGGCGATGAAATGCTACGAAACGAGAAAGTGCTTCGGACAGGTCAGCCCGCGCACGGGAATGAGGATGGAAGTATGCTTTGTGCTGACTACAACCTACCCGGACAAAGAATGTCCGTTCTGTAAGCCGGATCGGTATTTCACAAACGGAAAGTTCTACCCGCCGAGGCGCGAGGAATAGCCCCACAAGCGCGTAGAAAGCCGAATAAGCGAAGATACAGCCGTCAGGGTAGGATTTTATAACAAAACGAAAGGAACGGCTTAAAAAGGCGAAGAAGAGGTGATACGATGAATGAGCAAAATCTACGCCCGGGAGAATATCAGTTAAGCCTTGAAGAAGCGAAGAGAGGCGGGATCAAGAGCGGAGAAGCCAGACGCAGGAAGAGAGACATCCGCATGGCGTTGGAGGCGTTACTGGAAAAAGAGTACAAGGGCAAGAACGGAGAGACCGTCACCGGGGCTGAGGCTATCGCAATAAAGCAGATGGAGAAAGCCTTGAAAGGTGATACGCGAGCGTTTGAAGTGGTCCGGGATTCTTCCGGGCAGAAGCCCGTGGAAAAGGTAATGGTGGCAGAGGTCACGCAGGAAGTTATTGACGAAGTGGAGCAGATGGTTCTTGGAGAATGAATGAAAGACTTTAAGAGCGTAGGCAAAACCGTACAAGGCAACGAGGGCGAGAAATGCCATTATCCGACACGTATCGATACGTACGGATGCGGCTGTCAGCATGACTGTTCATATTGCTATGCAAAAAGCCTGTTGAGTTTCCGCGGATTATGGAATCCGCAAAGACCGGCGGTAGCAAGCACCGCAGACATCGGCAAGGCAATACGCAAAGTGAAAAGAGGCGAGGTTGTAAGGCTTGGCGGCATGACGGATTGTCTTCAGCCGGTAGAGAGATTGTACCGCAACACATACAAGACGATCCGTTTGCTGAACCGGCGTAAAGTGCCGTATTTGATTGTGACAAAATCCGCGATGATAGCAGACCCGGAATACATCGAGATCATGGACAAAGACCTTGCACACATCCAGATAACGGTGACGACACTGGACGAGGAAATATGCCGCAGAATGGAGAAAGCGAGCAAGCCGCAGGATCGCGTACAAGCCGCCAGAACGCTCCAGAACGCCGGGTTTGATGTTTCGTTAAGACTTTCTCCGCTGATGCCAGAATATGTCGATTTTGAGGCGTACAACGCCTTGGGAATAGACAAGGTGCTTGTCGAGTTCTTGCGCGTCAATTCATGGATACGGAAATGGCTCGACATAGACTATTCTGAATACACCGTAAAGCAGAACGGATATTTGCATATGCCGCTGTCGAAAAAGATTCAATACATAAGCAAGCTGAAGTTCAAAGAGATCAGCGTATGCGAGGATGAGAGCAGGGCGTATGAGTACTGGAAGAGACACGTAAACAAAAACCCGGATGATTGCTGTAATTTAAGGAGGACTGCATGGAACTGAAAATTGAATACCTGAGCAAAGAAGAACTAAAACCCTACGCCAACAACGCAAAGATTCACACAGCCGAACAGGTAAAGCAGATAAAGGAAAGCATAAAAGAGTTCGGCTTTAACGATCCGATTGCGATCTGGCACGATAACGAGATCATTGAGGGACACGGACGGCTGTTGGCGGTAATGGAAATGCCAGAAATAGAGACCGTGCCGGTGATACGTTTGGATGGGCTGACGGATGAGGAGAGAAAAGCCTATACGCTCGTGCATAACAAGCTGACAATGAATACCGGATTTGACGTTGAATTGTTGAGCCTTGAAATTGATTCCATAAACGACATAGACCTGAGCAAGTTTGGGTTTGAGCCGGAGGACGATCCGTACATTCCTGAACCGTTCGATGAAGACCTGATGAAACAATACGATGACCATTCCGATGACTTCCTTTTGCGTAGGAGAGTTATTATTACATACGCGCCGGAAAAGGAAATGCAGGTGTGCGAGTGGCTTGGCGTAGAGCCGGATTCCATGAAAGTGGTTTATGACTTTGACGAACTTATGGGGGGCGGCGAATGATATTCGGAATACCGTCATACAAGAGACCGCAATGCAAAACGGCGCATATGCTATTAGAGAACGGAATTGACAAGCACGACATTGTTATATCTGTTCAAACACGCGAGGATAGGGACGCATACAAAAAACTGCATGACGTTGAGATAATATACGGAGAGGCAGATTGCGCGGCGGGGAACAGAAACACGATCCTTAAATATGTGGGTCAGCCGGTAATCCTTATGGACGATGATGTATACGGAATAAATGTATACTACGAGACGGAGAGAAAATTCAAGCGCAACACAGCGGAGGCATTGTCGAATGTAAAATACATGGAAGACGAGGCGCGAAAAATACACGCGCAGGTATTTGGAATCGCGGCAAACAGCAACGTTATAATCCGCGGAGCGAGATACAAGACAGATATAAATGTTCTTTTGCAAGGGACGTTTATAGGAATAATGAACTCCGCGCTGAGGTTTAACACATCGTATAAGGTTGTTGACGATTACGAGTTGTGTTGCCGCATTATAAAGCAAGGCGGTACTACTTTGCGCTTTAATGACTTCTCTTGCGCGAAACCAAAGAACACATCGAACGCAGGTGGGTGCAAAGAAAGATACGAGAACGGAGAACTTCAGAAAACAATAAAAAGGATGTCGAAAGAATACAGCTTTTTCGTTCCGAACAAACACTATGACGGCGGGGCTTTGAAACTATGGAAGAAATAAAGAAAAACTATGGCAGTCCACGTTGGACAGGGGAAATTGCAGATTGCAGTCTGCCGGTTACGCTTGATACATACAGCAATTGTTCATTTGGTTGCGTGTACTGCTTTTCTCAATATCAGCGCGGGATCGGAGCGGCAAAAGAATCCTACCTGCATAAAGATGTCAAATCTATTAACCCGGAGAAAATAAAAGCGATATTCAGCGGGGAAAAACGGTCGCAATTCTACGAATATCTGAAGACAAAACGCCCCATCCAGTACGGCGGGCTGTCAGATCAGTTTGACGAGTTCGAGCGGAAATACGGAATAACATACGAAGTACTTAAATACTTGAAAGAAATAAACTACCCAATATGCTTCAGCACAAAGTCTGCATGGGTGTTCTCAGACCCGAAATACGTTGAACTGTTCCGCGGCGCGGATAACTGGAACGTGAAATTCAGCATTATTACGCTTGACGAAAAGGACGCGAAAAAGATCGAAGTCGGCGTACCCTCTCCGCGGGAAAGGCTTGAGGCTATGCGGAAATACAATGAGTTGAGCAAAGGCGGCACGACGATTCGCCTGAGACCGTTCATTATAGGCGTGTCCGACAAGACGTATCTCGACCTTATTACAGCGGCGCATGACGCCGGTGCGACAGCGGTCACGACAGAGTTCTTCTGCCTTGAAATGCGCTCTATAAAGCAAGCAAAGGAACACTACAGAACGATAAGCGAGTGTTGCGGTTTCGACATTGTAGAGTTCTACAGGAAGTATTCAAACGGATCGGGGTATCTCCGACTGAACAGGAAAATAAAAGAAAAGTACGTCCGCAACATGAAAGACCTTTGCGACAAGTTGGGGATGAGGTTCTATGTCTCTGACGCGCATTTTAAGGAGTGTTCAAACAACGCGTGTTGTTGCGCCTTGCCACCGGAATGGGAATACAGCCGGGGGCATTTCTCTGCGGCGTTACAGATCGCGAAAAAAGAGGGTAGCGTGCGATGGAATGACATAGAGGGTGATATGTACTTCCTTGAGTTTGAATATAAAGCGGCTGAGGGATTTAACTGCAATTCCTGTGAACAGAGGGCGAAGTTTGACAAGATGACAATGAAGGAATATCTCCGGTATTTATGGAACGCGCCACGGCGCGGGCAGAGTCCATACAAATTATTTGAGCAGGTGCTTATTCCTGACGGAGTGGACGAAAATAATGACATCATATACAGATACAACGAAAACGTGACGATACAGAAAAGGACGCATGAAACCGCGGACAGGAAGAGGGTATAATGACACGGCGAGAGGCTGTTGACTTTTTATTAAACAGACCCGCTGATTTTGCGAAGATGGTCGGCTTTACAAAGCTGACCTCTTTGCATAATGAGTGGATAAAAGAAATGGTACAGGGAACGAAAGACCACACGCTACAGAGTCACCGCGGATCATACAAAACGACCTGCGTGTCAGTGGCGTTGGCTATCCAGATTATTCTTTTGCCGAACCTGCGAACGATGTTCATGCGAAAGACTGACGCGGACGTAAAGGAAGTGGTCAAGCAGGTGCAAAAGCTGTTGAGCGATCCGCACACGCTGTATTTTGTGCAGTGCATATACGGTGTCAATCTTAAATTGAGCACGCAGTCCACGACAGAGATCGCAACGAACCTAACCACGGACAAAAAAGGAACGGTGCAGTTACTCGGCATCGGTCTTGGCGGTTCAATTACCGGCAAACACTTTGACCGTATATTCACCGATGATATTGTCAACGTCAAGGACAGGATAAGCAAAGCGGAACGAGACCACACAATCACGATCTATCAGGAACTCCAGAATGTAAAGAATCAAGGCGGCAAGATATTTAATACAGGTACACCGTGGCATAAAGAGGATGCGTTCTCGATTATGCCGGATGCGGAGCGGCATGACTGTTATTCGACCGGGATCATACCGCCGGAAGAATTGGAAGCGATAAAGGGGACGATGTTGCCGTCTTTGTTTGCTTGCAACTATGAGTTGCGGCACATCGCAAGCGAGGACGTAATATTTGAAAACCCGCAGACCGGCGCAGACCCGGCAAAAGTAGGGCAAGGCATTATGCACGTTGACAGCGCGTTCTATGGCGAGGACTACACCGCATGGTGCGTTATGAGGAAGTGCGATACAGCGTATTATATCCACGGACGGTGCAGGAGAAAGCACGTTGAGGAGTGCTATGCCGACATATTGGCAGACTATCAAAAGTTTATGTGCGGCAAACTTTATACAGAGGACAACGCGGACAAGGGGTTTGTTGCGAAAGACCTGCGCAAGATGGGGATCAAGGCGATCACGTACACGGAACATCAGAACAAATACCTGAAAATTGTTACTTACTTGAAAGCTATATGGAAAGATGCTATATTTACAGCAGACACAGACAAAGAATTTATAGAGCAGATATGCGATTATTTTGAAGACGCGGCGCATGATGACTGCCCGGATACAGTCGCATCACTGGCAAGGCTGTTATATGGCAAAGTAAAAAGTGAGTATTCACCGCTGTGGAATTAAGGGGGAACGATGAAAACCTATCAGGATTTGATTGCGGATTCCGACAAGCCCATGTTTGTCTTAAACGCTATTGCGGAGCATAAGGCTTCACCGCTTTACGTTGACGCAGTAATAGCGCAGGAATATTTCCGAAGACGTAATACCACGATAACGCAGTACCAAAAACTCTTATATACATTATCCGGCAAAGCCGTCCCGGATAATTTCTCTGCAAATCACAAAGTATCATCTGGCTTTTTCCAGAGGTTTGTCGTGCAGGAAAACTTGCACCTGCTTGGAAATGGCGTGACATTTAACGAAGATTCAACAAAGGATAAACTCGGCGGCGAGGACTTTGACACCGTACTGATAAGGGCGGGAGAATACGCTCTTGTTGGTGCGGTTGCTTTTGGATTCTTTAACCTTGACCACGTGGAAGTATTCAAGGTCACGGAGTTTGTTCCGCTGATAGGGGAAGAGGATGGCGCGATCCATGCCGGTATACGTTTTTGGCAGATAGCAAACGACAAGCCGCTCCGGGCAACGCTGTACGAAGAGGACGGATATACAGAGTACAGATTTGACAACGGTGCGCCGACTGTATTGCAGGAGAAAAGGGCATACGTCCAGATCGTCCAGAAATCCACAGCAGACGGCGTTGAGATTTTAGACGGAGAGAATTACCCCGGATTCCCTATCGTTCCGTTATGGGGCAATCCTGAGCGTCAGACGGAACTTACAGGGTTGCGGTCAGGGATAGACTGCTATGATTTAATTAAGAGCGGTTTTGCTAATGATCTGGACGACGCTTCGCAGATATATTGGACGCTTACCAATGCAGGGGGCATGGACGACGTAGATCTCGCAAAGTTTGTGGAAAGAATGAAGACTGTCAAAGCGGCTGTCGTGGACGATGCAGGAAGTACGGCAGAAGCCCACACGATAGAAGTGCCGTACAACGCCCGGCAGGTTGCTCTTGATAAGCTGAGGAGCGATCTGTACGAAGACGCGATGGCACTCGACACAAAGGACATTTCTGGCGGCTCGATCACCGCAACAGCCATAAATGCGGCATATGAGAACCTGAGCCTGAAGTGCGACCGATACGAGACGTGCGTCATTGAGTTTATTAAGGGATTGTTAAACCTTATCGGCATTGAAGACGCGCCGACATTCAAACGTAGCAGGATCACAAACGCCACAGAGGAAACGCAGATGGTCCTGAGCGCGGCGCAGTATCTTGATGACGAAACGATCTTGAACCATTTGCCCTTCATAAACGTGGATGAGATAGATAAAATTCTTAAGCGCACGACTGAAGAAGAGGCAGGGCGTTACGAGCCGGAGGGATAATGGCAACGACAGCGAGGTTAATTCCGAGTATATTATACAATGCCGCCTCATCATACTTAACGGTGAGCGATGAAAGTTCTGCATTTACCAATACTGATAGTACGACATATGCTACTATTACCAACAATAATGCGGCGACAACTTCACGGTATGTATATTTACGAGGGTTTAATTTTTCATCGATACCGGATGATGCCATTGTCAGTAGTATTGAGATCAAGATAAAAGCGTCCCACAGCGGCGGCAATACAAGTACAATTTATGGATATAATGATACAACACAAGTATCTGCCGCAGGTAGTACAACGGCATTAACGACAAGTGCCACGGCAAAGACATTTACGAATACTACGATTGCATGGGACACGCTTAAAGGGTATAGAGACAACTTCGGTATTAGGATAAACTGCCGAAGAAGCAACAGAAGCACAACTTCCTACATTTACATTTACGGTGCAGAGATAGATGTCACCTATACAGTACCAGTTTACCACGATGTCAGCGTATCCGGTGCTGAGCCGAGTGGAACGACAACAGTACTTGAGGGGGAAAACTTCACAGCCAGAGGGTACAATTACTCATCTACGCCAACAGTTACGGATAACAACGTAGATGTTACATCGCAGGTAACAAGAGTATCATCAGACAGCCTTGCGGTTTATCCGTCAAGTAATAATAATACAAGTTTTACGCTGACCAATATATCCAATGCGTATCACGGTGCAGATAACAGCACATATGCGACACTGGATCTGGCGGGCGGCACGACTGGAACGATATATTTCAATTTTGGGGCTATTACGCTACCAACTGGAGCGACATTGCAAAGCGTTGCTTGTTCTGCCACGTTACAGTTCAGCAGAAACGGTTCGTCATCTGGTGTTACATCATCGTTTCAAATGTATGCCAATACAACGGCAAAAGGTTCTGCAAACAACTGGGTAACATCTGCAACGGACGTTGCCAAAGCAACATATAATCTGACGATGGGAACATGGTCGAGTAGTGATCTTGCCAGTCCGAGATTGTATATCACAATGACAAACAACGCATCGTCCACGCACAGATATATTTATGTGTACGGGGCTACTTTAACAGTCACATATTCTGTTTCTGGATACATATATATCTATACCGTGTCCAACATTACGGCTGACCATACAATCGTATTTACTGCAAGTACAAGCGGAGACCCGCCCGTGATTACTGTTGGGGCTCCGTCCAGAACAATCATCAGCGATGAGACTGGATACGATCAGTGCGTGTGTACTTTCACATCGGATCTTGCATTACAGCAATGGGAAGCGAGAGCAACAAAATCGGGAACGACTCCGGCGCGGGGGGTTGGGCTACTGGTAGAAAGCGGGACAACGCTTGCCGCAGGAGCAAATGGCACGGTGACGGTTGACGATGAGGAATTAACAAACGGAGACGGCGAGTATACGATCAAGGTATATGGTCAATCTATTGGAGGGGTGTGGAGTGAGTAGCAGAGCATGGTTTTATCTGACACTCTGGAATGGAACGCCGCCGGAGTTCACAGACGAGTTCGATATAAGCATCCAGAGAAGCAGATCATTCGATGCGTTTGTGCAAGAAGCGAATGCTGTCGAGGCAGAGATAGACACAGCGTCCTCGATCTCGAAAGATATTCAGACGCAGACTAATCTGCAAATGGATATAGTAAAAAGTACGGAGGTAGTATGGTATGTCGGTTGAAGAAATGAACATAGACATCCGTGAGGGAACGACACGATACATTAACATCACATGCAAGAGCAAAGAAACCGGGCGGGCGTTTGATTTTACCGGGTATACGGTGCAGACATGGCTTGGATTTGACGGCAGGAGACAATACGTTGAAACGGTGATCGTTGAGAACATGGTAAGCTACAAGATCCCGGCTGAAATATCGTTGGGAGTTCGGGAGGGCGTAGCTGAGACAAGGATATTTAAGGACGGAGATGTATATGAGATTTTAAGGATAAACGTAGCAGTACACAAGGCGAAAAAGCCGGATATTGCGCCGAATAATTAAAGGGGGATAAAAATCATGGCAAGTTATTTTAACTTAACACTTGATACGCTTGCGCCGACTATATCGTCATTTGCGATAAACTCCGGGGCGAGCGTTACCACATCGACATCGGTCACGCTTTCGATCGCTTCTGCCGATGCCGCGGCGATGAAGATTTGGGGAATCAACGGCGTAGCGAGCGAGGCGGCGGCAAGTTGGGAAACGTTTGCATCGACAAAATCAGTCACCCTTACTTCTGGAGACGGTAGCAAAACCGTTTATATCAAAGTACGCGACTCTGTATACAACGAGTCCAGTGCAAGCTCCGCAACGATCACTCTGTCAACTGCGATTCCGAGCATTACCGTCACAGGTCCGGACGTGAACGTGATCTCAACGCAGACCGGGAAGAACATCTGCACATTTACATGGCAGTCCGACTTGGCGTTGAAAGCATGGAAAGTGAAACTTGTTCCGGCGAACAATTCCGCTCACGATGCCGGTACACAGATCGGAACGGCTGGCGGCTCTACCAACATGACCGGGTCAACAAAAGCCGCAAACACCTCTGTCGAGTGCAAAATTTACGGTGCGGATCTCAGCACGGCGGCAGGAGGGTCTGACGGAACGTATATCATTAAAGTTTTCGGACAGGCGTCGTCCAATGATTTGTGGTCGGCATGATAGATCAAGCACGGAAAGCGGCAGAAAAACAGCTTGCGGAGATGGAAGAAAACATATCCGCAATTTATCAAGAAGCGATGGACAACGTTACGAAGGAATGGACGACGTATGTCAAATCGCAAAAGGAACTTGTCGCCGCGTTACAGCAGGATTACTGGATGTATAAAAATGCCGGGTACATGAGAGAAGCGCGGGAAGTTGGCGCGGAACTCGGCAGACAGAAAGCCGCATTGACATTGAAAGATGCGCATTATAAGCGCATAACAGAGGCAACAGCGGAAAGACTGGCAGACGTGAACCAAACCGCCGTAGCATATGTTAACGGACAGCTACCGGGCATTTACGCGCTGTCATACAATGCTGTAGAGGATTCTCTTATTTCCGGGATCGCATTTAATCTGGTCAATGAAAGCACTGTCCGCTACATGATGACGCAAGACCCGACCCTTGTACCGCTGAAAACGCTGAATAAGTACAAAGACATCGCGTGGAACAGGAAGCAGATGAATAGTTCCGTTTTACAAGGGATCATACAGGGCGAAAGCATGGACAAGATTGCCGACAGGCTTTATCCCATCGTTAACCGGAACGAGGCATCAGCGATCCGAAACGCCCGCACGATGGTAACGTCCGCAGAAAACAAGGGCAGACTGGACAGCTATAAAGAACTCGACAGCGAGGGAGTCGTGCTGACGAAAATATGGTATTCCTCGAGTGATGGAAGAACGCGAGACTGGCACGTAGATATGTACGGTCAAGAGGTGGGCATTGACGAGATGTTCATAGACGGACACGGAAACGAATTGGAATATCCCGGAGATCCCGGGGCAGAGCCGGAAACGGTGTATAACTGCAGGTGTACGATGCAGACCCGCATTATAGGGTTCAGAAAAAGCAATGGGAGGATAGAGTACGTATGAGTATTCAGAGTGCCGGGAAAGCGTTTCTGCTTATTGACTACACGACCGATATACTCGACGACATTGATAAAAAAATCCAGACCGGGCTGAAAGCGGCGGGAGCGGCGGCTGTAAGCCACGCAACAGTACCGGTTAGCCGGGGTGGTGATATGCCGGTTGATACCGGGCGTCTTATGAACAGCATTACCTATGCTACGGCAGAGTTTCACAGCAACGGGAAAAACCCTGCGCAAGGGGGAGATTATGCGATAAAAGGCATTCCCGGAAAACGTGAGGTGTATATCGGTACAAATGTAGAATATGCAGAAGCGCAGGAAAAAAAGCATCACTATTTGAAAAATGCGGCGGCGAATCATAGCGCAGAATATGAAAAGATAATGCGGGCGGCACTGAAATAGTGATTCTTGCGTGAATAGTATATTATTGCTATAATGATACCAACGCAAATGTGAAAGCAACCACACCGAAGAAAAGGAGCGGGTATATATGAGTCTTACAAGAAAGTTTTTGGCGGCACTTGGCATCGAAGAGAACAAGATCGAAGAGATCATCACGGCGCACTCGGAAACGGTCACAGCCTTAAAAGAGGATCGCGACAAGTACAAAGCAGACGCGGAGCGACTTCCGGCGGTACAGCAGGAACTTGACACGATGAAACAGAATCAGGGCAAGGACGCGTTTGAGGTGAAGTATAACGCCATGAAAGAGGAACGCGATGCACTGCAAGCTGAATATGATGCCTACAAGGAAGACGTGGCGGCGAAGGAAAGCCGCATAACGAAGACAAATGCGTATAAGGATTTACTGAAAGAAGCCGGTATTTCTGAGCGCAGGATCGATTCTGTCCTTAAAGTATCTGACATTGATTCCGTAAAGATCGGAGAAGATGGCAAAATTGAAGGCTCAGCGGAACTGTTGGAGACCATAAAGAAAGAATGGTCAGATTTCATTGTCACCGGTGGAAAAGAGGGCGCGAAAGTTCCGAACCCGCCGTCTGGTTCTGAACCGGATTATGGCAACATGAGTGACGAGGAATACTACAAATTAACGTATGAGAAAGGAAGATAAAAATGTCAAATAGTTTTCTGGAAGTAAAAGAGATTGCGCGTCAGGCATTGCCGCGGCTGATCGAGAACCTTGTTTTTCCGAACCTGATTTACAAAGATTATTCCGACACTTACGAGGTCGGAAAGGGCGCAACGATTCAGGTGCGCAAGCCGGTAGTTTTGACTGCTTCTGATTTTAACGAGGGGTCAGGCGTTTCTGCGCAGGATGTCAACGAAACATCCGTGGAAGTCACTCTTGACAAACTGGCTACCGTTGATGTCGAGTTCGGTGCAATCGCCCGCGCAACAAACGTGGACGATCTGAACCGTCTGTTCATCGAACCGGCGGCGGCGGCTCTGGCTACGAAGATCAACGACGATGGTTTGGGGCTGTATAAAGACATCCCGTATTTCTGCGGAACGTCTGGCACTACTCCTGATGGTCTGGATGACTTCGCCAACGCCGCAAAGATTCTGGATAACAACAAAGTCCCGACCACACAGCGGTACGGCGTGTGGAATCCTGACGCGATGGCGGCGTTCCGTCAGATCGGTGCTATCGTTAATGCTGAGAAATCCGGCACGACTGCCGCGCTGAGAGCCGGTTCTATCGGTAACATTTTCGGCATTGAGAACTATATGACGCAGGGAATCAAGAGCGTTGCATCAGGCAATATCACAGCCGGTGGCACTGGCGCAACAGGCGTGAAGATCAAGACCGCTGTTACCGCTGACGATGACATTGTTCTTGTGTCCAATGCATCAGCGTCCGCAACACTGACCGGAACAGTCAAAGCCGGTGACATCCTGACGATTGATGGTAAGAACTACATCGCGCAGGCTGATGCCGCGGCGGCAAGCAACGAAATTTCCGTTGCGCTTGACCGCAATATCACGGTCTCTGCGAACACGGCTGTCGCTGTTGCAAACGGCGGCGCGCAGAACCTTGTGTTCCATCAGAATGCGTTCGCATTCGTCACGCGTCCGCTTGCCGCTCCGGCGGGGGTCGAGTCCTATACGACATCTTATAACGGCGTTTCTCTCCGCGTGGTCAGAGGCTACAACATGACATACAAGAAAGAGATGCTTTCCATGGATGTGCTGTATGGTTACAAGACCATGTACCCGGAACTGGCTTGCCGTGTGCTTGGGTAATTGAGAAAAAGGACGGTGTAAGATGCTTACAGAAATCTGCGCGGAAATCCGCAACTACTTTTGCAAGGACGAGGACAAAATCTTCGGAGACTTTGCGGTGTCTGACGGCGTTCTTACACCGTCCGTTGGTCTTGCTGAAAACCAGTATTACAGAATTGTCGGCAGTGTGTTTAACGACGGCGTACACGCCCAAAGCGACGCTTTGACTGACGAGGGTACATTCTCCGGTGCGGTATGGAAAATGCGCGTTCCTGCGGGCTTTTTGAGCCTTGTAGAGGACATTATGGCGTGGCAGGACAAGAACGGCGCGTTAGACAGCGCGGCGATGAGTCCGTACAACTCCGAATCGTTCGGCGGGTACTCGTACACAAAGTCAGCAAGCACGGCAAAGGATAACGTCACCGAGGTTTCGTGGCGAAGTGCGTTTGCATCGCGGCTCAACATTTACAGGAAAATACGGGTATGAGTTTACTGGACAACGCATTTGAAAATTTCACCGTCATAAACAAGGTGACAACTGCTGACGGATACGGCGGCACGACAACGCAGTGGGTAGACGGCGCGACGATTCAAGGGGCAATCGTTTACGATGGCTCAACACAGATGAAAGTGGCAATGGCGGCGGGAGTAAAAGCCGCCTACACATTTACTGTCAGGAAATCGGTTGCGCTCGACTACCATGATGTCATACGCCGGGAAAGCGATCAAAAAATATTTCGGCTCACGACAAACAGCGATGACATGAAAACGCCGGAAACAGCGGCACTCAATATGCGGCAGTACAGCGCGGAGGAATGGGCTCTGACATGAACAAGCTACAGGCTTATCAATCGTTCTGGGGCGGGTTTGATATTCCCGCATATGAAGAAAACAGCGTCCCTGACGGCGCGACAATGCCGTATATAACATATGAGTCAGCTTGGGATTCATTTGATTATGCTGTGGCACTTACAGCGATGATCTGGTATCGTTCTGATTCATGGACGGACATTATAACAAAGGAAGCGCAGATTTCCGGTGCGTTGACAATGGGAGGCAAGGTCATACCATATGAAAACGGCGCGATGTGGATCACAAAAGCGCGACCGTGGGCGAGACGCACGCCGGACGAGGATGATGACGCTGTGCGCTGTATCGTTCTCAATGTATATGTAGAATTTTTAGATTAGGAGGCAAAGCATGAAATACACACAGATTCCCTCAACAGCGTTTGAGGAGATTCAGCTTAATGCCGGTATCCTTGTGACAGGGTTCAACCCGGCAAGCGGCGAGGTGTCCGGTCTGCTTGGGGCAACGACGGGCGGGATCAATTTCACCGACACCGTCACGTTCAAGGACTTCGGCGAGGACATAGACAACTGTCCGAAGAACCTTATGGAATTGAAAAAACTGGACGCACACGAGGTAAAAATGACTGGCACGTTCGTCACCGTCAAAGCGACAACGGCAAAGATGCTTGCCGGTGCGGCTGATGTTGACAGCAACGACAGCACGCACGTCGTTCCGAGAAATGACGTAGCGACGGCTGACTTCACTGACCTGTGGTGGGTAGGCGATTACTCAGATGTAAATACAGGGGACAACGCCGGATACATCGCGATCCATATGATTAACGCACTGAACACCGGCGGTTTCCAGATTCAGACAACGGACAAGGAAAAAGGCAAGTTTGCGTTCGAGTTCACCGGTCACTATTCCATGAGCGCGCAGGACACCGTACCTTATGAACTGTATGTCAAGGGAAGTTCCGCGCTGACACCGTCCATTTTGTTGAACCTGCACTCCATGACGATAGATGTCAATGAGGAAGTCACGCTTCACGCTGATGTTGTACCGGCTGGATCGTCGATTACATGGACGTCCTCGGCTGGGACAAAGGCAAGCGTCACGAACGGCGTTGTCAAGGGTCTTGTCGCAGGTACTACAATCATCACGGCATCGATCACGGTCGACAGCGTATCCTACACTGACACCTGCACGGTCGTCGTAAATTCGTAAGGGGGTACTAATGAAAAAGCTGTCAGATTATCAAGGCGAAGAGGCTATCGAATTATGGGCTGATCTGCTCGAACCGTTATCCGCGATCATCGCGGACAAGAGAATTGCGGGGGTGCTGAAAAAAGGAAATCCGACCGTACTGATCGCAAAGCAGATTTTGAAAGATCATAAGAAAGAGGCGGCAGAAATCCTTTTGCGCATCGACCCTGAGCCGATAACCGGGCTGAACATTCTGACAAGGCTGATCGGAATCCTCAACGAAATGATGGAGAGCGAAGAGGTTCGTGATTTTTTTACATCGCCGGGTCAGACGACAGCAAAAGAATCTTCTGGCTCTGCTACGGAGAATATCGCGGACGCAGAGATGTAAAACCGTTTTTGCGGTATGTGAAAGCGCGGTCTGAACAGGAACTCCGTGATTTTGCATACCGCATTTACATCTCTGACACTTTGTATCAGCAAGGGCAGAACAACAGACTGACAAAGCGGTACATAGACATTATCCGGAAAGACAAACAGCCGCAAATGTCAGGTGACGAGATCGTAGCGCAGGTGTTGGAGAATGGCGGGCTGATATTAGAGGACGAAAAAGATGGCTACAGTATTTGATTTACAGGCAAAACTTGGACTTGATTCTACAAGTTTTATGAGCGGATTAAGCGCGGCGAAAGTTGCGGCTCTTGGCGGGATTGCCGCCATAGGCGCGGCGGCAACCGCGTTCGTTGCTTCGTCCGTGAACGTCGGCATGGAGTTTGATAAAAGTATGTCGCAGGTCGCGGCTACGATGGGAACGACCGTTGACCAGATAGAAGACCTGAGAAACTTTGCCCTTGAGATGGGGAGCACGACAATGTTCACTGCATCCGAGGCGGCTGATGCTTTGAATTATATGGCACTTGCAGGATATAAAGCGGATCAGTCCATGGAGATGTTGCCGACCGTTTTGAACCTTGCCGCGGCGGGAAATATGGACTTGGCAAAAGCGTCCGATATGGTCACAGACTCACAGACGGCATTCGGTCTTAAGGCTGAACGAACAACGAAGATGGTTGACGAGATGGCAAAAGCCGCGTCAACCGGCAATACGTCCGTTGAGCAGTTGGGCGATGCGTTCCTTGTCGTCGGCGGGCTGGCGCGGGAACTCAACGGCGGCATGGTTGAACTTTCCGACGGAACGACAACGGAAGTAGATGGCTTGCAGGAACTCGAGATCGCGCTCACAGCCATGGCAAACGCCGGTATTAAAGGCGGCGAAGCCGGTACGCATATGCGGAATATGTTGTTAAAACTTTCCGACCCTACAAAAGATGGCGTAGCGCAGTTGGAAGCCCTTGGCGTAACTGTGTTTGACACAGAGGGGAATATGCGGTCGCTGAAGGATATATTTGGCGATCTTAACAACAGCATGAGCAATCTCACGCAACAGCAGAAACTACAGGCTATATCCGATCTGTTCAATACAAGAGACACGGCGTCAGCAGAAGCGTTGCTTGCGGCTATTGGCGAAGACTGGGACAAGATCGGCGCGGCTATCCTTGACTCTGCGGGTGCGGCTGAACAGATGGCAGAGACACAGCTTGATAACCTTGCGGGCGATGTCACGAAATTCAAGTCAGCACTGGAAGGCGCAAAGATACAGCTTTCCGATAAATTGACGCCGTCTTTGCGGTCGTTTGTTCAGTGGGGAACGGAAAAGGTTGCATTGTTGCCGGAAGTGTTTGACAAGATACAAGCCGCGTTTGGAAGAATATACGAAGCCATTTCCCCGGTCATTGAAAAGATAGCCTCGATGGTAAATGGCGAGGAGATGATGAAAGACGCCACACAGTTTTTGTCTGAAGCGTTTGACGGCTTTATTGTAGTATTGGAATACGTCGCAATAGGAATTGTCAAGATCATAGAATTTATAGAGGCGGCTATACAATGGGTCAAAGATTTTATCGCCGCCGTGCAGGAAATTTGGGCTGAGATCAAGCAGACGTTTGAAGAGGGCAGAGAAAAAACGCGGGAGATTATTGACAACATTGTCGAGTTTTTTACAAATCTTTGGGAGACAATAAAAAGTGTCATAGATTGGATTGTCGAAGCGTTTACGACCGGATGGGCTGTTATTCAATACGTCTGGAGCGTTGTCGTGGATTTCTTTGTCGGAATCTGGGAAGGGATCAAAAACGTCTTTGTTGGTGTTGGTTTGTGGTTCTATGAGAAGTTCAAAACGGCATGGAACAATATCAAGTTTGTTTGGGATGTCGTTGTCGATTTCTTCCTTGACATCTGGGACGGGATTAAAAACGTCTTTATTGGTGTGGCGCAGTGGTTTCAAGAAAAATTCAAGACCGCATGGGAAAAGATCAAAGATGTATGGAGCGTTGTTGTAAAGTTCTTCCTTGACATCTGGGACGGCATAAAGAACGTTTTCATAGGCGCAAAGAAATGGTTCGGCGATAAGTTTACAGCCGCGTGGACAGCTATCACGGACGTGTGGAACGGCGTTGTGCAATTCTTTACGGATATATGGGAAGATATAAAGGGCGTTTTTGAAGAAGTAAAGAAATGGTTCGAGGAGAAGTTCGGGGAAGCGTGGGAAGCTATCAAGACACCGTTTGCGGCTGTGGAAGAGTTTTTTGGCGGCATATGGGAAAAGATCACTGATGCTTTTGATGTAAGCGATGCGGACAGTTGGGGCGAAGACATGATGAACAACTTCCGAAGTGGCGTTGAGAGGGCGAGAAGTTGGGTCGTGGATTCGGTGTCATCTGTCGCCGCATCGATCAAGTCGTTCCTCGGATTCTCTGAGCCTGATGTCGGTCCTCTGTCAAACTTCCACACTTTCGCGCCGGACATGATGAAACTTTTCGCGCAGGGAATACGAGATAATGAATACCTTATCACTGACCAGATAGCAAAAAGTTTTGATTTTGGAGACACGATAGGCGGGGAATATGAAATAAGCGGCGGCGTAGCAAAAGCACAAGACAGCGGTGTTGTCATCAACGTATACGCTACGGAGCGTCAGGATGAATACGAGATCGCACAGGAAGTGCAGAGAGTGTTCGTCCAGTGGGAGAACCAGAGAAAGGCGGCTTACGCATGAGCAATATAGTATTCGGCAGTGTAAATTCCAGTACATATAGCGTTGCGATATTCGACGAGGACACGGACAGCGCACCGGCAAGAGTTTACGACAGATATGAGGTAGCCGGAAGAAACGGCGATCTGTTTGTGGATCAGCAGAGGTTCGAAAATCTACAGCACATCTATTGGGGAATCATATACTCAAACTATGAAACCAACTTGAAGAACTTCCGGGCGGCTATGCGGTCGCAGGTCGGATATAAAAAACTGACAGATTCCTTTCATGCCGATGAGTACTATGACGCGTGCTTTATCGAGGTGCTTGAGGTAGAGACCGGCAGGAACAGGGACATCGGCAGATTCCAGATTATTTTTGACCGCAAGCCGCAACGTTGGCTCACGTCAGGCGATACAGAGACGACGCTTTCTACAACAGGGACAATATCAAACCCGACTTCGTTTACATCATACCCGCTTATAAGGGCATACGGAACAGGCACGGTGACGATAGGCAGTTACGTTATCACGATCTCTGCGGCAGACACGTACACGGATATTGACTGCGACACGATGGAGGCGTACAAGGGGTCATCGTCCAAAAACGCCAATGTGTCGTTCGGCGGCACTGGAAAGCCGGGGCTTGCGCCGGGATCGAATAACATCGCACTGTCGTCAGGAATAACACAGGTCAAGATCACGCCGAGGTGGTACACGATATGATACCGATTTTATATGAAGCGAATACCACATCCTTTACGAATAACGGCATAGGCAGACTTTCTGACTGTATTTCCTGTGTGGTGCAGGAAAAAGAAAGCGGCATTTATGAATGCAAATTCAAGTATCCGATGACTGGAATGCATTATTCCGACATACAGGAAAAAAGAATCATTTACTGCATCCATGATGACACGAAAACCTGTCAGCCGTTTGAAATCTACTCAAGGTCAGCCCCTATAAAAGGGGTTGTTACCTTTTTTGCGCATCACGTCAGTTATAAATTAGGGAATGTAATACTCGATCCGTTTACGGCAACATCATGCGCTGAGGCGTTTACCAAACTCAAAACCTACGAGATCAACCAGAGTGACTTTTCTTTCTGGACGGACAAAGAAGCGGCAGGGGACTTTGAAATAAAAGTCCCTACTGCAACAAGGGCTGTACTTGCCGGTGAAGAGGGGTCTATCCTTGACGCGTTCGACGGTGGAGACTACGAGTGGGACGGATACACAGTAAAACTTTACCACGACAGAGGCGCAGATAATAACGTTTACATCCGGTATGGCGTAAACATGACAGGCATGACGCAGGAAACGGACGACAGCGATGTATATAATGCTGTCGTTCCGTTCTGGTATCACGAGAGCACCGGCGAAGATGATCCTGAGGTTCTTGTTACTGTAACCGGAAAGATCGTCCGTGCATCCTCAGCCACAACACAGACTTTGCGCCCGGTCGTTCTGGATTTATCCGACCAGTGGGTAGAAGCCCCGACGCAACAGCAGTTGATTAATTATTCCGAGACGTTTATGAACCAAAACACCGTCTGGAAGTTGAAAGAGAATATCAAAGTCAACTTCATCGCTTTATGGCAGACGGAAGATTACAGGAATGTCGCGCCTTTGCAGAGGGTTGCCCTGTACGATTATGTGTGGGCGATCCATGACGAACTTGGAGTCCGCAAGAAACTACAGGTGGTCGAGGTTAATTACAATGTCCTGACGGAGCGGTATGACAGTATGGAACTGGGCGACGCAAAGCAGTCTTTCGCAAAGGTCGTTACCGCCGTAACGGAAACGGACATAAAAAAATCATTGCCGAGCAAGTCCTACGTTCAGCAAGCAATAGACTATTCTACCGACCTGATAACCGGAAACAAGGGCGGGTATATCGTTTTCAACCGTGATGCGGACGGACATCCGACCGAACTACTTATCATGGACGATGACGACACAACACAGGCAGTAAATGTCTGGCGTTGGAATCTGTCAGGGCTTGGACATTCTCACGCCGGGTATGACGGTCCGTTTTCTGACATAGCGATCACGCAGGACGGCAGGATCAACGCGACGATGGTCACGACCGGCACGCTGACCGCAAATATCATAAAAGCGGGGATTTTGTCTGACGCGGCAGGGTACAACTACTGGAATATGGTCACAGGTGAGTTTTCCCTGCGGTCTGTTCCGACTGTTGTGCAGAACGCTATTGACGCGGCGGCTTCGGCGGTTGAGGGGTATGTCCTCGAAACTCCGTTTGAATGGACAAACAGCGGTGCGACTGCATCTTTCAGCGCAATAGTTTACGAGGGCAAGAATGATGTCACGGCAAACTTTGACGCGGCGCAGTTTGTCTGGACGCTCAGAACCGAGGACGGCGAGACAAGCCTTGGCACTGGCAAAACGATGAACGTAGCCAAAAATACCCTTGGCTATGGAGCAACAATTACCTGCACGTTCACCGATTATCTGAACCAGAACGCAAGACTTCTTACCCGGAGCAACATGGCACTGCTCACCCGGAGCGGCGATAATTTGACCATGCTGACGCAGTCAGAGGGAGAAGTGCGTGTTGTTGATCTGACAGTAAAAACAGCGTCCGATATAAATTTGTATGACTCGCTGATGGGTGTAGATGCCGCTGACGGATACATCGCAACGGTCGAGGACTTTGCGTCTGCCATGGCTACAGGCGTTTTTGATGCGCTGTATGTCAATGTCGATGGCGATACCATGACAGGCGATTTGAGAATAGAGCATGGTTCTGCGTCATATGTGACAGTAGAAAACACTGTATTGAATGGAAAGATCGGTCAGACTATACCGAGTGAATTAACATCGTTCGGCGGGTATAGAATACAGGATTCGACTGGTACATCTGTCGGATGGATACAGACATATAAAACGACTGCAGATATGGTGTATACGCAGATAGTCGCAAGACGTGCGGACGCTGATGGGAATATTATATTCAATGAATTATCATTACGTCTTGACTCATCTGGGAATAGTTCCGTAACCGTGTCGTCTTCGGCGGCATGGCGTTCTGCTATTGGAGCAGTCAATATTGCAGGTGATACAATGTCTGGCAACCTGCGTATTGCAAGAAACGTCGAGGGAACATTCCTTGTGAAGAACACAGCTCTTAGTTCACAAATGGGGACGACAACGCCGTCCGAGAACACAGCGTTCGGCGGTTTTAGAATAAGAGATTCTGCTGATTATGATATGGCATATATAAGAGCATATAGAACTACCGCAGATTTAGTATATACAGAATGGAAATTGCAAAGAAAAAATTCTTCAGGAACAGTCATAGCGAATAATGTTCAACTTAGAATCAACTCAGATGACACAGTTTCCGTATATGTAAACGCACCCGCCGCGTGGAGGTCGGCGATTGGTGCATTAAGTACGGGTGGTGGTACAATAACAGGAACAATCGCTTATAAGTCGTCAAATATAACATATAATACTGCTCCATCTGCCGCAACATATAATACGCCACTAAGTTTTCAAGATAGTGGCGGGAACACTATGGGGCACGTTGAGTTTTTCCAATATACAAGCAAAGCAATCGGCATAAACCTCGGGGTTCGCCAGTATATAAACAATGCGTGGGCGTGGAGAAACGGGTTTGGGTTTTACGTCGATCAGTCTGGTAATAATATATATTTGTTTGCCGATGCCGCCGCTTGCAGGACTGCCCTTGGTGCAGTGAATAAAGCGGGGGACACGATGACCGGCAAGTTAATATGCAGTGCAGGTATTGATATAAAATCCGGCTCTGGGCAGACCGCTCCTCCGTACTTTTTGTGCCTTAATAATTCCTTTTCTGATGGTGGAAATGTCGGATATGTTACAAGGTCAAATATGGTGAGTGCCATAGGGATGGGTGTAAACTATGGCAATTCAGGAAACCTTGGCACAAAAACAGGCACAGGAACTACAGCCTCTAAAATATATGAGTCTGGGACGTACACATTACCCGCAGGGACATATCTCGCCGGTTTAACGTTGCCGCTTGGCGTGAATACAAATACGGCAACCGCGAAACTTAAAATAGGTAGTACCGAGTTGGTATCTGTAATCACGAACGCCGCAACGCCTACGCAAGGATCGCCTACATCAATATACAACAATATGAACCGAGCAACAATATTTAAGACTGTTGTACTTAGCTCATCTGTAACGGGTACATTTAGTATAACTGTCGAGGGACAAAGTTCAAGCGTCACGTGGACTGTGATGGGATATAACACGACAAGTTGGTTTGCAATAAAAATGGCGTAAAGGAGAAGAAAAATGTTTATTGTACTTGAATTGCAGAAAATGTCTGATACACAGGTGGCGAATATCGTAACGTCTCACGTTGAAAGACCAGAAGCGGAGCAGAAATTCCACACTATTCTTGCGGCGGCGGCTGTTTCAAATGTTCCGATACATTCTGCTGTACTTATGGACGATTCTGGGTATACAATAAAAGCGGAAAGTTATACACACAATGAAGAGGAGGGAACGAATGAAAGTTAAAGAGGCGCGAACAACGTTTGAAGCACTGCAGGGGTTGATGGCGAAGAAACTTCCTATCAAGATGGCGTTTGCCGTTCAGAAGAACGAGAAGAAACTCCGCGAGGTTGTTGAGTTCGCGGACAAAAGGCAGAACGACATCGTTGAAAAGAACGCCAAAAGGAATGACAAGGGCGAGATGATCCCGTCCGATGACGGCAAAGGTATCTTGATAGATGACCGGGAGAGTTTTATTGCCGAAATGAACGAACTCGTGGATACTGATATGCCAGTTGAGTTTGACAAGATCGCGATGAGCGACATTGAGAGATGTGACGAGGATCGGTTTGAATCACTGTCGCCAAAAGAACTGTCCGCGTTGGAGTGCATGATAGAGGAGTAAATTATGACTGTTGTGCTCAGGAAAGAAACGAACCTGTATGATGATGATGCGATCAAAGCAGTAAATGACAAGGTCGTCGCAAAGTATGCAGTATCCACAACGCCGTCGTCTACCGTAGCCAAAACAGCTACGGTAGATGGCAATTTTACGCTGTACAAGAATGCAAGAATCAGCGTGTTCTTCGAGAACGCCAATACAGCCACGACACCGACACTGAATGTAAATTCTACTGGCGCGAAAGAAATCTGGGCGTATGGCGGTCCTTTGTCACCGTCAGGGAATACATTCAACTGGGCGGCGAACAGTACGATCGAGTTTGTGTACGACGGAACACATTGGTTGGTTGCAGACAGTTGCGCAACGAGCCTCGTGAAAGCGTATGATGAGAAACTCAATCAGGAAGTTGTTTTTAATAAGCTGACGAACAATGGCGCGATCCGCGGGATATTTATGCAGAATAACCAGATGTACGTCAATATGGACTATCTACAGACCGGCACGATAAAACTCGGCGGGGCGAATAATGGTAACGGTCTGATGGTGGTTTATAATGCGTCCGGGGCTGAAATAGGCAGATGGGACAAAGATGGTTTATCTGCGTCTGGCGAATTTACAATTACGAAGAAGATCAACTCGACGCAGTATATGGACAGCGCACTTGCATACGTTGAATATTATGTATATAGTATTGTGTCTGGCACTCTTAATACTGGGCATGAATATGGACTGCAAATACAGAGAAAAAGTTCCAACAATATTGTCGGGCAGGTTGACAGCACTATTTCAAATAGTGGGAAAGTGTACGAATATGTATATGCGACAAGTGGGTGGGAAAAAGCAGTATTTGTAGGAGATAGTTCTGGCAATGGTCACTATTTCTGGACGTATTATAATACATATGGGGTGACGTTAATGGGATGGGAGTGCGGAACGCCATCAGCCGCATGGAAATCGCCATATGTCGTGCTCGGGGACACACAAATTGAGTCTACGTCTGGGACAATAAAAGTAGGTCTTGACGGATCATCATATCAGCAGATATTGCTTAATGGGTCAAGAAAGTCATCTTCAAGTTCAAGATCATCTGGCGACGTGTTTTTCAGAATTTGGAAATCCGGGTCAAGCGGGTGGGTTGATATGTATGCCACTGACACGGTGTACCTAAGATACACTGGGTCATATTGGTCGATAAAAGGCGCGAATCAGGACGGAAATATCGCGGTACAGGGGTCTTCCTCTGAACGCTACAAACACGACATTACCACGCATATCAGCGACGACCTTGACGCGCATAAACTGTATGACCTTGACATGAAGCAGTTCGTGTTCAATGACGACCACGGCACGCAATATGCCGACATGAAAGGAAAAACGTTGCCCGGATTTATTGCGGAGGACGTAGCGAAAGTATATCCTGCGGCTGCTATACATGACGCTGATGGAAATATCGAGTCATGGGACGAGCGCAGAATCATTCCCGGTATGCTAAAACTGATACAGGAACAGCACGATGAAATAGAGCGGTTGAAGAGCGTTATTCACATCTCGTAAATGTTGTGCTATAATCTGGAAAAGAGGTGATTACAATGCGGATTGATGTGATAATAACTTTAGCCGTTGCGGTTTTTGCGAGTACAGGATTCTGGTCTTTTGTAGAGAAAAAGACATCCCGGTTGGATGACCGGGACAAGTTGCTGATGGGAATTGCACACGACAGGATATGCTATCTCGGAGGCGTTTTTATAAAGCAGGGCAGTATTACGAAAG